>QHWJ01000314.1 GCA_003222535.1 Acidobacteriota bacterium
GTTGGGCCTGTTTCACAAATCGATTCCAGTCGCCGTCTTGACGGTCCGGGTTTTCTCGCAGTCCACTTCGCGAGGACAGGACTCAGCCTGTCCACTGAGACGGACCATCGCCAACGGAATCATCAGTACTCCGGTTTCAGATCAGCGACAGATTCAGGTTTCCTTGCTGGAGCGGTCTAACTCTACCGCAAGGGTGTGCCTGTATCAGCCAAAAAAAATACTGTGAAGACCGACAAACCATCAGCAATCTAACCGAAGTCGGGTTGCGAGTCGGCGACTTTAGTCAACCCGTCGGGTGACAAATGCCGTGATGTTCGAAAGCACTGCGCAGGAGCGCCCCGTCTACCGCAGGATGTAGTGTGGACCTTCCGCCTCGCGTGAAGCTTTGGCGGACCGCCATAGCCCTGGCGACGGCGGTCAGCCGGACCCGAAAAAGTCCACCTAAAGAACTTGTGAAGAAGAACGACGTTGAACGCAGAACTCGCAGAGCTCGCAGAAAAACTTTGAGCATTTTTCTCTCTGCGGGTTCCACCGTTTCTGCGTTGTACGTGGTTTTTGCCAGACGATCTGCCCGTCAGAATTCCAAGGCGCCCCTCGCCCGCGCGAGCAGCTGTTCGCCGTAACGTCGGGCACCGGCTGAAAGTCCAGAAACTCGTCGATGGACTCGATTCGAAGGCCACACGCGGCAATCATCAATGCGAACAACAGGAGGCCGTCGCGAACGATGCGATGCCGAAGAGCAGGCGGACCACGGCCTCCTCTGGCCTGACTGGTTCCTTACAACCGTTTCTTTCCAGCAACGTACGTTGTCCAGAATGGCATCCGGCGTGACCGATCAATGCGGACCGATCAATGCGGGATCCTCCAGCAGCCGCCCGTCGGCCCACACGACCTGATCCCCATTGAGTGCCAAATGTCGCGGCGGGCGGCGACTTCTCCCTGCCTGATTGACTGCGGGTGACGGCTCTCGATCGAAATCACAGGAGTTTCAGCGACTTGTCGCCCTCGGACGCGACTTCGGTCCGATCCACCTGAAGCGGTTCCCTTATTGCTTCAGGTAGCGTCGACCGTCAAGTCGTCATCCCACTGGCCCATCCGGTAACGCGACGCGTACACGTTGAACGGTCGACGTGTGTCTTCGCGGGGAACGCATGGGGACCGTAGACCGCGGAAACAGAAGCGAACGCCAAAGACATGAACAAGACATCGAAGCACTCCACGAAGGTATCGAACGGCTCGGCGAAACAAACCGGGGCTTCCGCAAAGGCCCTCACGCGTTCCACCGTGTTCGCCGCTGGACTTGCCGCGCTCATCGTTTCGTTCAGCCTGATCGGACGAGCGATTGTGCCGCAGGTGCCGACCGCCACATGGGCGCCGACCGGCGACATGTCGGTCGGGCGCGCCGGCGCGTCGGCGGTCCTGCTGTATGACGGCCGCATGCTCGTCACGGGCGGAATGACCGACAACGGCGTGAGCGCGTCGGCGGAACGATACAGCCCGAGCGGCGGCGCCTTCCTGTCGACGCCTTCGATGTCGGCTGCGCGCGCCAACCACACGTCGACGCTCCTGCCCGATGGGCGCGTCCTCGTGGCCGGTGGCGCCGGTGCCGACGGTCACGCGCTGAGCGCGGCGGAGATTTACGACCCGCATACCAATGCGTGGATGGCCGCGGCGTCGATGCATCGGGCGCGCGCCGGCCACACCGCGACGACGCTGTTCGACGGCCGCGTCGTAATCGCGGGCGGCGACGATGCGGGCGTGACCGTCGATTCGATTGAAGTCTTCGATCCGTATGAGGGCGTGTTCACGCTGCTGGATGCGGTTCTGACCAACCCGCGCACGGGACACGCGGCTGCGCTATCGTATGACGGCCTGGTGGTGATCGCCGGCGGGTTCGACGGCACGCACGCGCTCGCGTCTCTTGACGTGTACAACCCGTACGAGAATGCAGTCACATCGGGTGCCTCGCTCGCTACCGCGCGCGCAGGACACACTGCGACGACGCTGCTCGATGGCAAGATGTTGTTCGCCGGCGGCGCGAGCGACTCGAGCGAGCTTGCTTCGGCGGAGATTTACGATCCGGTCGCGAATACGATGACGGCGGCCGGCGGCTCTCTGGCAGCTGCCCGTCAGCGGCATCAGGCCATTCTGCTTCCCCACAACAGCGCAGTACTGATCGTCGGCGGCACGTCCGGCGGCAACGCCGTCGCAACGGCGGAACTGTACAAATCATGGATCGGCGACGGCGGCTCGTTTGAGGCGACGAGCGCTCCGAGCGCAGGACGTGCGTGGGCGGCCGGCGGTGCGCTCAGCTTCCCGGCCGGCCTGACGATTCGAACGGGGCCGAACGATGGTCTTGTGATGCTGGCAGGCGGAAGCGCGTCATCGAGCGCGAGCAGCCCGATGAAGAGCGCGGAGCTGTACGGCTTCGCCACTGTGAAAACGGACCACGCCGATTACAACCCAGGAACGACCGTAACAATTACCGGCGGCGGGTGGGTACCGGGTGAGAGCGTCACGCTCTCGCTTGTCGAATATCCGCTCCACGACGTGCATTCGCTCGCGCCGGTCACCGCCGACGCCTCCGGAAACATTACCAGCACGGAATTCGTGCCGGACCAGGACGATCTGGGGATTAGATTCTTCCTGACAGCAACCGGATCTGTTTCGCAGGCGCAGACGTCGTTTACCGATGGAAGCACCACCATCACGGGCATCGTCAAAAGCTCGGAGGCAGGTAACCCGGCGATCTCCGGTGCGACCGTCACATGCGATCCGACTAATGGCTGCAATGGCACGATTACGGCCACAACCGATGCGAGTGGCACTTATTCGATAGCGGCGAGTTACGGCGGCAGCAGCAGCTCAATCACCCTGACTGCTTCCGCTCCCGGGTTCGTCTCCTCAACCACCGCCTTTTTCAGCGTCAGCGGCGGCACGATCACCGGCAAAAACTTTACGCTGGCAAAGCGACCGACTGTCACGATTAATCAGGCGAGCGGTCAGGCTGACCCGACCAACGTGTCCCCGATCAACTTCACGGCGATCTTCAGCACGTCCGTCACGGGCTTTGCAAGCAGCGGGGTAACGATCACGGGCACGGCCGGCGGGACGAAGACGGCGACAGTGACAGGCAGCGGCACGACGTACAACGTGGCGGTCAGTGGAATGACGACGGCTGGGACCGTAATTGCCTCGGTGAAGCAGGACGCCGCCACGGCGGCTGGCGTCGGCAACACAGTCTCCACAAGCACGGACAACACGGTTACCTACGACGCGACTGCACCTTCGGTATCTTCGATCAACCGGGCCACTTCGACCCCGACGAATCTGGCCAACGTCCAGTTCGCGGTAACGTTCAGCGAGGTTGTCACCGGGGTGGATGCGAGTGATTTTTCGCTCGCGACAACGGGAGTGTCCGGAGCGTCTGTCAGCACGGTGAGCGGCAGCGGCACGACGTATACAGTAACGGTGAACACGGGTTCCGGCGATGGCAGCGTCGGCCTGAATCTGGTGGACGACGATTCCATCGTGGATGCGGCCGCCAATCCGCTGGGTGGTTCTGGAGCCGGCAACGGCAACTTCACGGGACAGGTCTACACGGTCGACAAGACGACGCCGTCTGTCGTGTCCATCAACCGCGCCGGCAGCAATCCGACGAATGGCGCGAGCGTGAGCTGGACGGTCACGTTCAGCGAGCCGGTCACAGGCGTTGGCACCAGCGACTTTGCCGTGGTCGCATCGGGCGTCACCGGCACCTCCGTTTCATCCGTGTCGGGCAGCGGCGCGACCTACACGGTCACCGCGAACACCGGCAGCGGCAGCGGGACGCTGGGCCTGAATCTCGCCGACGACGACTCGATTGCCGACAGCGCCGGCAACAAGTTGGGCGGCACCGGAACGGGCAACGGCAATTTCACGGGAGAGGTCTACACGATTGACAAGACCACACCGACGGCAGCGGTGAGTTATTCGCCGACCGGTCCGGTCAAGTCGGGAACGTCGCTGACGATCACCGCGACGTTCGACGAGGCGTTGGCCGATTCGCCGGTGGTGAAGATGGCCGTCAGCGGGGCGAATACCGTTGCCGCCACCGACATGACGAAGGTGGACAGCACGCACTACACGTTCACCTACACGGTCGCATCGGGCAACGGCACGGCGACGGTCGCCCTCAACACGGGGACAGACCTCGCCGGGAACGTCATCACGTCCGCTCCGACCAGTGGCGCGACTTTCACGGTGGATAACACCGGACCGACCGCGACGATCGCCTACTCGCCCGCGAGCATCGTCAAGCAGGGGACCACGCTGACGATCACGGCCACCTTCAACGAGGCGATGGCCGACTCGCCGGTCGTGAAGTTCGCCATCAGCGGCGCGAACACGATGGCGGCGACGGCGATGACCAAGACCGACAGCACGCACTACACCGGCACACACCTCGTGGGTGCGGGGGATGGGACGGCCACAGTAGCGTTGAGCATCGGCACCGACGTGGCCGGAAACCTGGTCACCTCCGCGCCGACGAGCGGGGCCACATTCACGGTGGACAACACGCCTCCGACGGTATCGATCGTGGGGCCCTCCGCCACACCGACACGTTCCGGCCCCGTGACATACACGGTGAACTACACCGGCGCGAATGCCGTCACGCTCGTGGCGACGGGCATTACCCTCAACCCGACTGGATCGCGGCAGGTACCGCAACCGACACGGCAGGCAACAGCGCCCTGGCAGCGGGGCCCAGCGGGACGCTCGTCGTGGATAATACGGCGCCGGTTCTCGCATCGGTCATTGCGCCGGCAGATAGCGCCGTGTACTCGGCTGCCACGATGCCTGCCTCATTCAGCGGCACGGCAAGTGACAACTCGGGCGGCACAGGCCTGAGCTCTAACAGCACGACGTTTACGCTCCAGCGGGAAGCGGACAATCTGTACTGGAGCGGTTCGACATGGCAGGCAACAGCCACCAACCTGTCGACCACGCATGCTGCGACAACCGGCTCTACGACGGCCACGTGGACGGACAGCGCGTCTTTACCCGCCTGGTCATCGGGCTCCTACACAGTTCAGGCCAGGGCGACCGACAAGGCAGGCAATACGTTCACGGGCACGGCTGTGACGTTCATCTTTGCGGGCCCGATTGCTCCCACGAATATCGGGACGCATATCAGCAACCAGCTGGAAAGCAGCTTCGATCAAACAGGGATTACTGTCTCCGCGGGCAACACCGTATTCGTGACGATTGCCGTTGACCCGACTGCTGCAAGCATCGCGGTTACCGATAGCGCGGGCAACACGTACACCAAGGATGCCGACAAAACGAACGGATCGTCATGCTCCTCTCCGTGCGGAGGCACGAGCGGAGTCAGGACGCTCGTCTTCTCCGCGCCAATCGCCGCTTCGTTGACCAATGGCACCATTACTGTTGCCACATCACCCACAACCGACGTCAACATCGCAGCAACGTTCTTCTCCTTCAACGGACTCGCATCGCCGTCTCCTGCAGATCAGGTCCAGACAGGAACCGGAAGCGGCACCACGCTGAATTCGGGCAGCACTGCTACAACGTCGCTACCTGATGAACTGCTGATCGGCGCGTTGGGTATCGAGGACAAGAACCCCGGTGTCACCCAGGGTGCTGGCTTCACGAAACTGACCCTGAGCAGCGTGACCGGGGGAAAGGCGACGAACAACGTCTCCATGCAGCCGGAATACGAAGTGGTGCATTCCACCGGTGCGTATTCGGCCGGTGGCACACTCGGTACCTCCGCGAAGTGGGCGGCCGCCATCGTCACGTACAAGATCAAGACGCCGAGCGTGAGTTCGATCGTGCGTAACGATCCCGACCCAACGAACGGACCCACCGTCCATTTCACGGTCACCTTCAGCGATCGCGTTCTGGGAGTCGATGCATCCGACTTTACGCTGACGACGACAGGGACGGCGAGCGGCGCGATTGGATCCGTCGTGGACAACGACGACAACACCTTCACCGTGAGTGTTGATTCGGTTACAGGCAGCGGAACGATCCGTCTGGACGTCGCGGACGACGATTCCATCGAGAGCCTCTCCACCATTCCCCTTGGAGGAACCGGGAACGGAAACGGGAGCTTCATTACTGGTCAGGCTTACACGACACCAATAGGCACCCCGCCGGCGATCACGAGCCTCAGCAGTGCGACGTTCATCGTCGGTGCGCCGGGCTCCTTCACGGTGACCGCGACCGGGACTTCGGCGCCGGGCCTCAGCGAGACCGGCGCCTTGCCCGGAGGCGTGAGTTTCATAGACAACGGCAACGGCACGGCGACACTCGCGGGGACGCCAGGCGGCGCGGGGAC
This sequence comes from Acidobacteriota bacterium, assembly GCA_003222535.1. GTDB lineage: Bacteria > Acidobacteriota > Vicinamibacteria > Vicinamibacterales > CAVVIG01 > QHWJ01. The sequence goes on from QHWJ01000314.1 coordinate 6,344, forward strand.
GTTCCCGCTCTCGCTGACCGCGGCGAACGGCATCACGCCGAATGCGTCGCAGAGTTTCGTGTTGACGGTCGACGCCGGAGCTCAGGCAACAGTCACCGTGACGGCGCCGGCGTCGGCGACCTACGGTCAGACGGGTTTGAGCGCCATTGCGTCGGGCGGCAGTGGAACCGGGGCCTACAGCTACAGCGCAGGTGCTTCGACGGCGTGCTCCGTCAACTCGTCCACGGGAGCCATTTCGATCACCGCGGGTGTTGGCACGTGCGCGATCACCGCTACGCGCGGGGCTGACGCCAACTACAACACGTCAGATCCGAGCTCGCCGGCCACTGTGGCCGTCGGGAAGGCGACGTCGGCGACGGCGGTGACGTGCGCGGCGGGACCGTTCACGTACACGGGCAGCGCGCAGACGCCGTGCTCGGTGGCGGTGACGGGCGCGGGCGGACTGAACGAGACCCCGACGCCGACCTACGCGGACAACACTGGGGCGGGGACGGCGACGGCGAGCTACACCTTTGCGGGTGACGCCAACCATGACGGGAGCAGCGACAGCAAGCCGTTCACGATCGGAAAAGCGACGTCGACGACGCTGGTAACGTGCGCGACGGGACCGTTCACCTTCACGGGCAGCGCGCAG
>QHWJ01000315.1 GCA_003222535.1 Acidobacteriota bacterium
TCCCAAGCCGGGTGGTCTGCCAGAATATTCAAAATCATTGAGCGAGATTGGAGGCGCCGCCCGGATTTGAACCGGGGGTGGAGGTTTTGCAGACCTCTGCCTTACCTCTTGGCGACGGCGCCCCGTGGGGGGATTTGAGCGTACCACAAAAACGAGCAACCACCTCGACTCGTTCTCCGCCCCCAGCGTCGGCGCGTACTACGTGCGCGTCCGAGCGTTGAACGACATCAGACAAGGCCCGGCATCGACGGAGCACGCGCCGACGCCCGGCAGCAGTACGCCATGCCGAACACGACTTCGATCTCAGCCAGAAGGACCGGCGGATGCACAACACCAATGGCAGTCGGCACGTGGCTCGGCCGCCGCGCCGACGTCACGCTCAAAGTCCGGAAGGTGGGTTGTGAGACAGCGGGCGGGTCGAGAAACCCGCCCGGCCTACCGCGGCGAGCAATGTTTGGAGCGGGAAACGGGATTCGAACCCGCGACTTCGACCTTGGCAAGGTCGCACTCTACCACTGAGTTATTCCCGCCCGAGCCGTCAAAGTACCACACGGCCGGGGCTGGCTTCAAGCCGTCAGCGCGTTCGGCGTTTCGGCACCGCTAAAGCGGTGCCCTACACCTGGTGCCCTACACGCGGTGCCCTACACGCGGTGCCCTACACGCGGTGCCCTACACGCGGCCCTCCTGCGGCGCCTACAACCGGACGGCACGCAGGACCTTCGCGGCCTCCTCCGGCGACGTCGGGTTGATGTAGAACCCGGTCCCCCACTCGAACCCGGCCACGCGCGTCAGCTTCGGCATGATCTCCACGTGCCAGTGATACGCGTCCGCGACATCGACCGAGAACGGCGACGTGTGGACGATGAGATTGAACGGCGGCATCTCGAGCGCGCGGTCGAGCCGCTGCAACACCGATTTCAGCACGCGCGCCAGGCTTTCGTATTCGTGGCGCGGCGCCTCTTCGAACCGCGCGCCGTGCCGCTTGGGCAGCAGCCACGTCTCGAACGCGAACCGCGGCGCGTACGGCGCGAGCGCGACGACGTCCGCGTTCTCCTGAATCACGCGCCGGCCGTCGTGCAGCTCCTGGTGGACGATGTCGCAGAACACGCAGCGCTCCTTGACGTCGAAGTGCCGGCGCGCGCCCTCGATTTCCTCACGCACGAAATCGGGCACGATCGGCAGCGCGATGAGCTGGGAATGTGGATGCTCGAGCGTCGCCCCGGCCACCGCGCCGTGATTCTTGAACAAGAGGATGTAGCGCAGCCGGAAGTCCTGCTTGAGATCGAGCATGCGCTCGCGGCACGCCCACAGGACACGCTCGATCTCCGGTTCGGACATCAGCGCGAGCGACCGATCGTGATGCGGCGTCTCGATGATCACCTCGTTGGCGCCGATCCCGTTCATGCGATCGAACATCCCCTCGCCTTCGCGGTCGATCGTCCCTTCCACCTGGAGCGACGGAAACTTGTTCGGCACGACGCGGACGTCCCACCCGGGCGCGTTCCGCCCCCCGCCGTTCTGGCGGTACGACAACAGCTCCGGCGGCGTCATCGCCTCGTGACCCGGACAGAACGGGCAGTGCTGGCGCCCGATCGTGGACGACCGCTCGAGACGGAAGTCGTTCGGACGCTTCTGCCGGTCGGTCGAAATAATCACCCATCGTCCGGTGACGGGATCTTTGCGGAGCTCAGGCATGTTTTTTCCGTCGGTCGTTACAGCCGGTTTCAAAACCATCAGGCGAGGCCTTCAGCCCCGCCCAACGGCGACTCTTCCGGGTTGCCCCAGACGTTTTGAAACCGGCTCTGGTCATCAGTCGCTCGTCAGTCGTGAGTCGCATCGAACGCGCCCTGGAACACTTCAACCGTTGGACGCCCAGCCTCGAAGTGGATCGCCACGACGTCGAAGCGGCACGGGCAGTCGGACAGGTGATGTCGCATCATATAGTCGAGCGCCAGCCGCGTGATCCGCCGGCGTTTGAACCCGGTGACCGCTTCGCCGGCCTCACCGAACTCGCGTCCGTCGCGCGCCTTCACCTCGACGAACACCAGCGTCGCGCCGTCGCGCGCGATGATGTCCAATTCGCCACCGCGCCGGCGGTAGCGCCTCGCAACGATTGCGTACCCGCGGCGCTCGAGCTCGCGGCACGCGAGATCTTCGCCGGCTTTTCCCAAGATTACTCTGTCTTGCGACATGGTGCTGAAAGCCCGAGCAACACCCGGGCCAACCAACACACCGATCAACGCCAGGCGCGCCCTTCGACACGCTCAAGATGAGCGCTCATGTTGAGCTTATCGAACCATGCGGCGTTTGCGGCCCTTGCGTTCTATCGCCGCTATCGTTCGACCTCGGTCAGCGCCTCGTCGAAGATGCGGATCGCCGTGTCCGCCTGCTCGCGCGTGAGCACGAGAGGAGGCGAGAACCGGATCGCGTTCTTCCCGGCGCCGAGCACGAGCAGCCCGCGTCTGAACGCACCGTTCACCACCATGTCTCGCTCGTGGGTTGCTCCCTCCTTCGTCTGTCGATCGCGCACGAGCTCGACCCCGATCATCAGGCCGCGCCCACGCACGTCTCCGATCAGAGGATGCTTGCAGGCCAGCGCCTTCAAGCCGTCCATCAGATGGCGGCCGACGTCGGCCGCGTTCGCCACGAGCCGGTCTTCCAACAGCGCGATCGTGGCGAGCGCCGCGGCGCACGACACCGGGTTGCCTCCGAACGTGCTCGCGTGCGCGCCTGGGGGCCACGCCATGATGCCGGCGCGCGCCACGGCCACGCCGAGCGGCAGGCCCGACGCGATCCCCTTCGCAATCGCCATCATGTCCGGCTCGACGCCGGTGAACTCGATCGCGAACATCTTGCCGGATCGCCCCATCCCCGACTGCACTTCGTCGGCGACGAGCAGGATGCCGTGCTGCCTGGTCAGCTCTCGCAGGCGCTGGAGAAACTCGTCGGGCGCGACGACGTAGCCGCCCTCGCCCTGAACGGGCTCGACGACAATCGCCGCCACTTCGTCGGGCGAGACGAGATGCGTGAACAGCTGGTGCTCGATGTAATCGATGCACACGGCCGCGCAGCTCTCGGCCGTCGCACCCAGGGGAGGCCGATAACGGTCAGGGAATGGCGCGTGGTAGACCCCCGGCATCAGCGGCCCGAACCCGCGACGCTGGATCACCTTGCTCGCCGTCAGCGAGAGCGATCCCATGCTGCGGCCGTGGAACCCGCCGAGAAACGCGATGATGTTCTGGCGGCCGGTCGCGTAGCGGGAGAGCTTCAGGCAGGCCTCGATCGCCTCGGTCCCCGAGTTGCCGAAAAACGAACGCACGCCGCCCTGAATCGGGGTAATCGCCGCCAGCTCCTCCGCAAGGCGCACCTGCGGCTCGTAGTAGAAATCGGTTCCCGACATGTGGAGGAACTTTTGCGCCTGGTCCGTGATCGCCTTGACGACGGCCGGGTGCGAGTGGCCGGTCGAATTCACCGCGATGCCGGCCGCGCAGTCGAGGAAGACGTTGCCGTCCACGTCCTCGACCATCGCCCCGGATCCTCGCGCGATGACGAGCGGATAACTGCGCGTGTAGGACGGGGAGACAACCGAATGGTCGCGATCGATGATCGCCTTGGCGCGTGGTCCCGGCAGCGGCGTTCTGATGTCGGGCGAGCTCGCCATCTCCGCTATTTTCGTTTCCATCGTGTTCCTGTTGGAGAATCCTCGAGCAGCACGCCGCGCGCGGCCAGATCGTCGCGGATGCGGTCGGCGGCCGCGAAGTCGCGCCGGCGCCGCGCAGCGTGCCGCTCTTCGATGAACCGTTCAATCTCATCGACCGGGACCGGCGGGCATTCGTCCTCGACGCGGCGCAGGCTCAACACCCCGAGCACGCGATCGACGTCGTCGAACGCCTCCCGGATCGCCGCCACATCGTCGAGTCCCACGTCGCCGGTATCGATGGCGGCGTTCACGGCGCTCACGAGCTCGAAGACGGCGCCGAGCGCCGCCGCGGTGTTGAGGTCGTCCCGCATCGCGGCGGCGAAGGCTTCGCGCGCCCGCGCAATCTGGGAGGCGAGATTCGGGTGCGAACCGGGCGCCGTGACCAGGTCGAGGCGCGCCAGGCAGTCGGTGAGCCGCTGCAGCGCCTTCTCGGCGCTGCCGAGGCTTTCCCAGGTGAAGTTCAATTGCTTGCGGTAGTGCGCCGAGAGCAGGAGATAGCGCACGGCCGACGGCCGGAATCCCTTCGCCACGACGTCGGGAATCGTGTAGGTGTTGCCGAGCGACTTCGACATCTTCTGTTCGTCGACGATCAGGTATTCGACGTGGACCCAGAATCGCGAGAACGGCTTGCCGGTCGCCCCCTCGCTCTGTGCGATCTCGTTTTCGTGGTGCGGGAACACCAGATCGATCCCGCCCGCATGGACGTCGATGGGCGCCTCGCCGAGGAGTCGAAGCGCCATCGCCGAACATTCGATGTGCCAGCCGGGGCGGCCGGCCGGGACGCCGGCGTCGGCAAACTCCCACGACGGTTCGCCTTCACGCGGTCCTTTCCACAGCACGAAATCGCGCGCGTCCTCTTTCGCGTAATTGTCGCTGTCGACGCGCGCCCCCGGTTTCATGCCCTGGTGGTCGATCCGGGCGAGCTTTCCGTACCCGGGCATTGTCGAGATCTTGAAGTAGATCGATCCGTCGCTCCGGTAGGTGTGGCCGTTGCGCTCGAGCGCCGCCACCATGTTCGCCATCGCGCGCAGGTTCGGCTCGTCGGTCGCGCGCGGCATCTCCTCGATTTCTTCGAGGCCCAGCGCCCGCATGTCCTCGCGGAACGCCGCGATGTACTGGTCCGTGTACGCGCGCAGGTCCATCCCGGCTTTCTGCGCGCCGTTGATCGTGCGGTCGTCGACGTCGGTGAAGTTCATCACCTGCCGCACGCGATAGCCGCACAG
>QHWJ01000316.1 GCA_003222535.1 Acidobacteriota bacterium
AGGCACCGGCACGGTGCTCACTGTCGCGGCCGCCGCGCCGGCACTTCGTGCGCAGCGACCGGCGGCCAATCCCGTGCCTCGCACGGCGATCGCGCTCACCCTCAACGGCACGGCGCGGCGGCTCGACGTGGACGATCGGTGGACACTGGTCGAAGCGCTGCGCGATCACCTGGAGTCGACCGGCACGAAGATCGGCTGCGATCGCGGCGAATGCGGCGCGTGCACGGTGCTGCTCGACGGCAAGCCGGTGTACTCGTGCAGCCAGCTCGCCGTGTGGGCCGACGGGAAGTCGGTGCAAACCGTCGAGGGGCTGATTCGCAATGGACAGCTCGCGCCGCTGCAGCAGTCGTTCGTCGAGCACGACGCGCCGCAGTGCGGGTTCTGCACCCCCGGTCAGTTGATGAGCGCGTCGGCGCTCCTCGCGGCGAATCCGCATCCGACCGCGGACCAGGCCCGCGCCGCGATGACCGGCAATCTCTGCCGCTGCTCGGGCTACAACCATTACGTGGCAGCCACCGTCGCGGTTTCCCAACAACGATCAACGCAGAGCTCGCTGAGCACGCAGAGCAAGGCATTTTCTGCGGGTTCTGCGGGTTCTGCGGTTTCTGCGTTGGCCGTCGTGGGTCGCGCCACGCCGAGGATCGACGCGGTCGAACGCGTCTCGGGCAAGGCGACCTACACCGGCGACATCGCGCTCCCCGGAATGCTCTATGCGCGCGTGCTGCGTAGCCCGCACCCCCACGCGCGGATCCGCCGCATCGACACCTCGAAGGCGCTCGCGCTCCCTGGCGTCAAGGCCGTCATCTCCCACGAGAACTGCACCGTCGTCTGGGGCGCGGGATCGACTTCCGGCGGCCAGCAATACAACGACGAGGTGAAGAAGATCACGAAGCATCGCCGGTACGCCTTCAACAACCCGGTGCGTTTTGTGGGCGAGCCGGTCGCGGCGGTGGCGGCGGTCGATCGTCATGTCGCGGAAGAAGCGCTCCTGCTGATCTCGGTGGAGTACGAGACGCTGCCGTTTGTCCTCGATCCCGAGGACGCGCTGAAGCCCGGCGCGGTTCAGATCTGGCCGGAAGGGAATCTGTCGCCGAACGTGAGGAACGAGACGCAGCCCATCGGCACGCGGCGCGGCAACGTCGCTGAAGGCTTCGCGTCGGCGGACCACGTGTTCGAGGATCGCTACACGACCAGCTTCCAGCACAACGCGCAGATGGAGCCGCGCGTGTCGGTCGCGAGCTGGGAGCGCGACAAGCTCACGGTCTACACGCCGACCGGCGGCATCTCCAACTGCCGGACCGACATGGCGCGCGATCTCGGCATCCCGCTCGACAACGTCCGCGTCGTCTGCCGCTTCATGGGCGGCAACTTCGGCAACAAGAACCAGAATCAGGACGCCGATCTGATCGCGGCGGTGCTGGCGAGAGAGGCCGCGGCGCCGGTGAAGCTCGAGCTGTCGCGCAAGGAAGACTTCATCGGCATGCACGGCCGCTGGCCGACCGCGCAGTACTACAAGGTCGGAGTGAAGCGCGACGGTACGCTGCAGGCGATTCAGATGCGCGGCTACAGCGGTATGGGTCCGTACCGCAAGAATTCCGGCGCCATCGGTGGCATTGAGCTGTATCAGTGCCCTCACATCGAGACCACCGTCTCTCCCGTCTACACGAACCGGACGGTGTCGGGCAACTTCCGCGGTCCCGAGTTCCCGCAGGGCTTCTTCGGCATCCAGTCGATGATGGACGACGTCGCCGCGAAGCTGAAGATCGATCCGGTCGAGTTCATCCTCAGGAACATGACGCGGAAGGCCAACGATCAGATCCCGTACACCACCTACACGCTGGACGAATGCCTCCATCGCGGCGCCGAGGCGTTCGAGTGGAAGAAGCGCTGGCGCCCGCAACCGGGGTCGGACTCGGGTCCGATCAAGCGCGGCGCCGGCGTGGCGTTCATGGCATTTCGCGCGGGGCTCGGCCGCAGCAGCGCTGTGGTACGCGTCGACGCGAATCGCAGGTACTCCGTGCACGTCGGCGTCACCGACGTCGGCAGCGGCGCGAAGACGACGATGGGGCTGATCGCGGCCGAGGAGCTCGGCGTGCCGCTGTCGCAGGTGGACGTCGTGTGGGGCGACACGGATCGCTGCCCGTACTCGGTGGGCGAATCAGGGAGCCGCACGACCATCATGACCGGCTACGCGGTCGTCGAGGCGGCGCGCGATCTGAAGAAGCAGATCGCCGAGAAAGGGCTGCCCAAAGGAGACGATGTGCTCATCGGGTCGGCGACGCCCAATCCGACCCTGCAGGGCAAGGTGCGCAACGCGTTCGGCGCGCACTTCGTTGAAGTCGAGGTGGACACGGAGATGGGCCGCGTCGGCATCCTCAAGTACCTCGCAGTCCACGACTGCGGACGCATCATCAACCCGCTCACGGCCAGGAGCCAGATCAAGGGCGGCGCGACGATGGGCATCGGCATGGCGCTGCACGAGAGCCTGCTCTACGACCGCCGGACGGGCAGTCCGCTGACGGCCGGCTACTACGGCGCGCGCGTCCTCACGCACCGCGACGCGCCGGAGATCGACGTCATCTTCATCGAGTCCGACGATGGCCTCGGGCCGTTCGGTGCAAAGAGCATGGGCGAGGCGAGCAAGATACCCGCGCCGGCCGCCGTGGCGAACGCGATCTTCAACGCGATCGGACACCGCATGAAGGATCTGCCGATCACGCGCGACAAGATCATCGCGGCCGTCACGCCCGCACGCGCCGAAACAGTCGCAGGGGCAGGGGCCGGGCGTGCTCTGCGCGGAGACCGGTCATGAAATCCTTCACCAACGCCAACCCGCGGGACATGGCGCACGCCGTGACGCTCATGCGGCAAGCGCGGCAGCGCGGCCTCACGTCCGTGCTCGCCGGCGGCGGCAGCGACCTGCTGGGGATGATGAAGGAGCGGCTCGTCGCGCCCGACGTCCTCGTCAACCTGAAAGCCATCAAAGGCCTCGACCGGGTGACGCCGGACGGCGGAGGCGTCGCCATTGGCGGGCTGATCACGCTCGACGCGCTCGCCGGCCATCCGCTGATCCGTCGTCAGTATGCGGTGCTGGCCGAATCCGCCGAGAGCGTGGCGACGCCGCAGATCCGCAACGTCGCGACGCTTGCCGGCAACATCTGCCAGCGCCCGTGGTGCTGGTACTACCGCAACGGCTTCAAGTGTCTGAAGAATGGCGGCGCGACCTGCTACTCGATCACCGGCGAGAACGAGTTCCACGCGATTTTCGGCGGGGGGCCGAGCTACATCGTGCACCCGTCGGACACCGCTCCGCCGCTCGTCGCGCTCGACGCGAGGTTCCGCATCGCGGGGCCCACCGGCGAGCGCGTCGTTCCCGCGGCCGACTTCTTCACGCTTCCGAAGGACGATGCGGCGCGCGAGAACGTCCTGAAGGAAGACGAAGTGCTGGCGGGCATCGTGCTGCCTGCGATGCGAGCGGGCGCGCGAAGCCGTTATCACAAGGTGCTCGATCGCGAAGCGTGGACGCACGCGGTCGTCAGCGCCGCGATTGTGCTCGACATCGACAGGGATGTGTGCCGCAGCGCGCGGATCGTGCTCGGCGGCGTCGCGCCGATTCCGTGGCGGCTGCCCGAGGTGGAGAAGATGCTTGCGGGCCAGCGCATCACGCCGGAGCTCGCCGCAGGGGCCGGCGAAGCCGCCGTCGCCGGCGCGCGGCCGCTGGCGAAGAACGGCTATAAGGTACCGCTGACGCGGGTAATGGTGGCGCGGGCGATCATCGCCACTGCGGATCTCGGATTGCGGAATGCGGATTAGATTGTCGGTTCCAATGTGGATTGAAAAATCCGCAATCAATCCGCAATCCGCGATCCGCAATCCGCCGTACGCGGTTTCGAGAAAGTCGCGCCCATGAATCGCCGCGACCTTCTTCTCCTGAGACCCGGCGGGCCTGCGGTGCTGTCGTGCGAACAGCTCTTCATGCGGTACCTCGATTCGCAGATCGACGGCACTACCGGACGGCTCTTCGAGAATCTTTCGGTCGATCTTCGGGACGTGACCGCGGTGCGTCTGACCGATACGGCCTGGCTGTCGCGTGAGGATTTGAAGCAGCAGCTCGAGACGATCCTCGAAGGCTTCAAAGCGAGCGGCGGGCAGATTGAATACTAGATAATTAGGAATTAAGAATTTGGAATTCGGAATTGATCACGAATTCCAAATTCCAAATTCTCAATTCTTAATTCCTAACTTCTCCTGGTAGCGTGCGCCTTTCAGGACGCCTTCGAGCCCGTAGTTGGCCTCGTGGCACGCGTACTCGAACATCAGCTCGTCGGTCCTCGTCATCGGAATCGAGGCGCTCCACTTTTTCGTCCAGGTCGCCGGATCCTCGACCGTGAACTCGTACCGAAGCGTGTCCGGATCCGCGCGTGTAAACCGTTCGACGACATGCAGGTTCGTCGTCGCCCCCCTGAATCCCGCCTCCTTGGCGAAATTCGTCGTGTCGACCACGAGCGTGTCGCCCCGCATGCGGACGGCCGGTCAGGCTGACGATTCGGGCACTGTGGATCATCTCGTTGAGGATCACGACGTGGTCGGGCGTTTGAACGATCTGCACGTTGTTGTTGTACGCGCTCGGCACCATCGGCGGTCCCGAGTTGAACCCGAGGATGCAGCGTTCCGCCAGCGGACGCTCTTCAGGGTTGTCGTACCGGTTTCTCCGCTGTTCGGCTCTCTGCTGGGCTTCGGGAGTCAGTGGAGGGACGCGGCCATCCGGCGGATCCACGACCAGCGAGGTCTGCTTCGAGATCCTCGTCCCGAAATCCCACCAGAAGTCGTTGTACGCACGCTCGACGTCGGCGGCGGCGCCGCCGTCGCGCCGATCCTTGTGGGTCGTCTCGATTCTCTTCTGGGCAAATTCTTCGGCTTCCTCGTCTGTCACCGACTGTTTGCCGGCGAAGTCGCCCGGCCGCTCGAATGGGGTGAGCTGAGCGAAGTCCCACGTGCCCTGCAGATCCGGGCGACCGTCGGGTGTTCGAGGCATCGTCGCCACTCTGGGGGCAGCCGCCGCCGGCTTGACGACCGGCTTCCGCGACTGGCCGCCCGCTGATACGGCTGCGGGCAGGACGAGCCCGAGCATCACGGACAGCATATGGGGAAATCTGCTGGAGGGATGACGCACCGGCCGCTCCTTTCGTTGTCCGGTCACCAGTGGCACGCGAGGTAGAGTCTACAGGAAAGTCGGAGCGCGTTGCGAAACTGGACGCAGGCAGCGCTCGAGGACTGCAGGGCCGCCGTTGGCAGGCGGCCTACGCACATGTCGTCGAGGCGTCGCTTGAACAGGCGACCCGGGCGTATAGGGTCGGGTAGGTCGCGTAGGTCGGATAGGTG
>QHWJ01000175.1 GCA_003222535.1 Acidobacteriota bacterium
GGTGATCGATCGCGGGTACATCAACAGCACCCTGGTGGACGACGTGCTCACCCGCCGCGGCAAGATCGTGTGCAAGCCCTGGAAGTCGCACAACGGCCGCTTGTTTCCCAAATCCGCGTTTACGCTGAATCTCCTTAACCGCACGATCGAATGTCCGAGCGGGCAAGTGCAACGCTTCGCGTTCGGCACGATTGTCGAGTTCGACCCCGACGTCTGCGATCGCTGCGCGATCAGTGCACCACCGCCGAACTCGGGCACGGCCGCTCCGTCGCGATCGCCGAGAACGAGCAGCTGCAGCACCGTCTCCGCAAACAGATCCAGGACAGGAGTTCGGTATTCGCATGGCCCTCGGCGCTCAACAGCGAGACGTCGTAACGATGGTATTGCGTCGGGGTATGACTCTCACCGCAATCGGTATCGTGCTTGGTGTGTTGGGCGCGATCGGGTTGACTCGATATCTTGATGGGATGCTGTATCAGTTGACGCCGCTCGATCCGGCGACCTACGTTGTCGTCCCAACGTTGTTCGGTTTGGTGAGCTCGCTCGCATCCTATCTGCCAGCACGACGAGCGACGATGATCGATCCCATGACGGCGCTGAGATGCGATTGACACCCGTGGTGTTCCGCTGGAAGTACAAGCGACACGTTGTCCGTGGCGTAGGTTATTGCCATATTATTTAGGAAGGCAACCGAATGCTCCACCACCGAGAAGTTCACACCATGTCGTTCGAGATAGCGGCTGATCGAGGCAGGTACCATGCGCGCCTCCGTTGACGAGAGTGCTCAGCCGACGCTACGCCTTACGCGACGGCCGTGTCAATTTCGTCGCTGGTGGTCGCGGGTGCTGACCTCGCCGCCCGCGAGACGGCACTCGTGCGGGAATTCGAGCATGCATGCTGTCAAGGGCTTCCGCAGAGACGGGTTCATCAGTTCATGGATGTCGAGCTTCATCGCGTCGCGTGAATAGGCCGCCACATCGAGGATGCCAGTGTCCATGCGGATCGCGTCTTCCGGACAGACCTCCACGCAGTACCCGCAATAGACGCACACGCCCAGGTCGATATCGAAGCGAACAGGATACTTCTCGACATTCGGATCGGGATGCTCTCCCGCCACAATCGTGATGCAGTGGGCCGGGCATACGGTTTCGCACAGCATGCAGCCCACGCAACGCGGCGTTCCATCGTCGCGAACGGTGAGGCGGTGGCGGCTCCGGAATCGCGGCGCGAGCGGCCTGAGCTCTTCCGGGTACTGGAAGGTGACCGCAGCGCGCCGGTTCTGCAGCAATCCCAGGCGGTGCGCCGAGTGGAGAAGCAGGTTCCGCAGCAGGTGGGCCGTCGTCACTTTGAGGCCGCTGGCGATCTGGGGAATGTAGAGCTTTTCCCAAACCGTCAGATCACGCCTGCGAAGCACCTTGACTGCCATAACATTTCTATCGCCCTGTCAACGCTTCAGAAACGCAAGCGCCGAAGCGGTCACCAGCACGTTGACCACCGCGATCGGAAACAGACCCAGCCATCCAAGCCGCATGAGTTGGTCGTAACGGAACCGCGGGAGCGTCCACCGGAGTTGCATGAACAGCACGCAAAAGATCACGACCTTGATCGAAAAGCTGACGACTCCCAGCAGCACATAGGCCGGCTGAGAGACCGGAAGCGTTGCGCCCCAAGGGAACTGAAACCCGCTGGACGTCAGATAAGGCACCTGCCACCCGCCGAAGAACAACGTCGTTGCGAGGCAGGCAACCAGGATCGTTTCGAGAAAATCGGCAAGAAAGAACATCCCGAATTTCATTCCGCTGTACTCGACGAAATACCCGATGATCTCCGACTCCCCCTCCGGCAGGTCGAATGGAATCCTCTTGGTTTCTGCCAGAGCCGCTGTGAGGAACACCACGAACGCGACCGGCTGTACGACGATGCCCCAGAGCGGAATCCACCCGGCGAGATTCTGCCCCTGACCTCGCACCAGCTCCTGCAGGTCCATCGTGCCGTAGATCATGATGACGCCGACTACCGCGATGCCAAGCGCAATCTCGTACGAGATCATCTGAGCGGTCGCACGCAGCCCTCCGAGCAGCGCGTAGTTGTTGCGCGAAGCAAACCCCGCAAGGATCACGCCGTAGACCTCCAACGAGAGCATCGCGAAGATGTAGAGCAGCGCCACGTTAATCTTGGCGACCTGGAGCTCGATGACGCGGCCGCCGAGGAGGAAACGATCGCCGAACGGGATCGCGGCAAAGGTGACCAGCGCAAAGAACACGGAGAAGACGGGCGCGAGCGTGTGGAGGATTCTGTCCGCGCCGGCCGGGACGATATCTTCCTTCGTGAACATCTTGATGGAGTCGGCGAGCGGGTGGAACAATCCCATCAAGCGCCATCCCAGGATGCTCGCGCGGTTGGCGCCGACCCGGTCCTGGATGACGGCCGACTGCTTCCGCTCCAGCCAGGTATGCAGCGCGGCGAGGTTCAACACGCCGAAGAACACGAACAGCGCGAGAACCACCTTGACCGCCAGATCGATCATGTGACGGCGACCTCCGCGACCGACGCGTCGGTCATCAGCGACGCTCCATGTAAACCAATTCGTTCGTACGTCAACCCCGCGAACGGCGTTACGCTCCGGGCCAACGCCTGGAAGATTTCTTCTGGACTGCGCCACGCGAATCCGAGATTCAGCCGGCCGGCAATCTCGAGGAGCACTCGCCAGTCTTCCCGCGAGTCGGACAACGGCGGGAACGCACGCCCGATGCGCTGGACTCGCCCGTGGGCGTTCACAAAAGTCCCTTCCTTTTCCAGATATGCGGCGGTTGGCAGCGCCCAATGCGAGCAGCCGGCCGTCGGATTGTCGTTGGTGCCCGAGAACACGAACAGACGAAGGCTGCGGGACAACCGCTGGAGGTCTTCGTCGGCGACGAGTTTGGTCAGGTCATAGCCAAAAACCCACAACGCATCCAACTGTCCTTCGAGTGTCTCCGCGACGATCGCCGCCGCGTCTGGTGCAGTGGCATCCGTCAGGCCAATCAATGCTGCACCGTGCGTGTTGGGGTTCTTGTCGGCTCTGATCAGAAAATTGTCGCTGTTGCCGGCGGGCATCGGAACGGATGCCGTGACGCGCGCGCCGAGCGCCCGCTGGAAGATCTCCCGGATCAGGAACAGTTCCTCGTTCGTCAGCTGCGGTGAGGCAATCACACCGAGGCGGAGGCAGGTTCCCCGCTCGGGATCGCGTTCGCCGACCTTCGTCAGTTCCTCGGTGATGCCTGCGACGGCCTGCTCCCACGTCGCCCCGGCACCCTGACGTCGAACCTTCGTCAGGCGTCCCTTGTCGATCCAGCCGAACCCGTACCGTCCCTCGTCGCACATCCACCATTGATTGACGTCGGCGTTGTAACGCGGCTTCACGCGCAGAATGCGCGCGCCGTCATTGAGATGAGGTCTGTCGAGCACGTAATGGACGTCCACATTGCAGCCTTGTGCGCAACCGTTGCAGACGGTCGGGGCGCTCGAGAGGTACCAGACCCTTGCCTTGAATCGAAAGTCGCGATCGGTAAGGGCGCCAACCGGACAGATGTCGACGACGTTGCCCGAGTACGGATTGTCGAGCTGCTGGCCGGGATAGAGTCCGACCTCCGCCCGGTCGCCTCGATTGAAGATGCCGAACTCGCCGGTCTTCGAGATCTCGTCGGTGAACCGGACGCAGCGCGAGCACAGGATGCAGCGCTCCTGATCGAGCATCACGTGCGGACCGACGGCTACAGCTTTCTTCTTCTTGATCTTCTGTTCTCTGAAGCGGGGATCGTAGAGGCCGAAGTTCATGTAGAAGTTCTGGAGGTCGCACTCTCCCGATTGATCGCACACGGGACAGTCGAGCGGGTGATTGGCCAGGAGGAATTCCAACACCGCGCGCCGCCCCTCGTCGGCTTTCACGCTGCTGGTGTGCACGACCATCCCGTCGGCGACGGGCGTATTGCACGCGATCTGTAGCTTGGGGTTTTTCTCCACCTCGATGAGGCAAATGCGGCAGTTCCCGGCAATGGACAGCCCGGGGTGATAGCAGTAGCGCGGGATGAAGATCCCGAGCGTCTCGGCAGCCTGAATCACGGTGCTGCCATCCGGACTGTCGATCTGACGGCCGTCGATCGTCAGGGTGGGCATGCCCTAGCCTCGTCAACGTGCGTTGTTTCGGCGCCTCGCCGGGTCGTGATGTGTTCCTCGAATTCCGCACGGAATTTCGTGATGTACGACTGGACGGGCCAGGCGGCAGCGTCCGCGAAAACGCAAATCGTCTTTCCCTCCATGGCGCGCGCAATCGCAAGCAAATCGTCCAGGTCGTGAAGCCTTCCCTCTCCGCGCGCGATCCGCCGCATGATGCGATGAATCCAGCCGGTCCCCTCGCGGCACGGCGAGCATTGACCGCATGATTCGTGTGCGAAGAATTTCGCCGCCGACTGGAGCGCCTCAATCATGCTCGCGCTGTCGTCCATCACAATGACGCCGCCGGAGCCCGCCATCGTGCCGGCGGCCTGCAGCGAGTCGAAGTCCATCGCGACGTCGATCTCTTCCGCCGTCAGCACCTTGGCCGAGATTCCGCCGGGAATCACCGCCTTGAGCGTGTGCCCGCGGCGCACCCCCTGAGCGTGGCGGTCGATCAGCTCACGGAGCGTGATCCCCACCGGCGCCTCGTAGAGCCCGGGCCGATTCACGCGTCCACACAACGAGAAGAGCCGCGTGCCGCCTTGCTTCGGTGTTCCCAGCGCCGCGAAGCGATCGGCGCCTTCGCGCAGGATGAACGGAACACAGGCCAGCGTCTCGACGTTGTTCACGATCGTCGGACACTGGAACAGGCCTGAGATGGCGGGGAACGGCGGCTTGAGCTTGGGAAAGCCCTTTCCTCCTTCGATCGACGTCAGCAGCGCCGTCTCTTCGCCGCAGATGTAGGCGCCTGCCCCGCGATGGATGACGACATCGAGATCGAAGCCCCTTCCCTGAATGTTCTTGCCAAGCCAGCCGCGCTCGTACGCTTCGGCCACCGCTCGAGCGAAGCGTTCGGCCGGCCGGAAGTACTCGCCGCGAATATAGACGTAGGCTTTGTGGCTCCCAATCGCGTAAGCGGCGATGATCATGCCTTCGAGCAGCGCGTGCGGATCGCGCTCGAGGATGTATCGATCCTTGAAGGTTCCAGGTTCTCCCTCGTCGGCATTGACGACGAGATACCTGGGCTTCAGGCTGGCTTTCGGGATGAAGGACCATTTTCTGCCGGTTGGAAACCCCGCGCCGCCCAGACCGCGGAGGTTGGCCTTCGAGACCTCGTCGACGATCTGCGAGGACGTCATCGACGAGAGCGCTTTCCTGGCGGCGACATAACCGCCGTCTGCGATGTAGGCGTCCCACCACGTGCCGCCCGTGTTCCTGAAACGCGTCGAGATGACGGGCCCGTCGGTGGAGACGAAGGGGTGCGCCTCATCGATCCGGGCCGAACCCGTGTAGGGCGCGACCGCGTCGCTTTCGATGGCGTCAATGGTCGTTCTGTCCAACGGGCCGACGAATTGCTCGTCGAGTTGCCCTGCCGGCGCGATCTCGCAGGCACAGAGGCACTCGACTTCGGTCAGCGTCAGTTCGCCGTCCGGGGTCGTCTCGCGTGGACGAATGTGCAAGCGCTCCTCGATCTGCGCCAACACATCGCCTGCGCCCCGCAGCATGCACGGCAGGCTGGTGCAAACGCGCAGCTCGTGCCGGCCCGCTTCACGCGTCCGAAACATAGAGTAGAACGACACCACTTCCCGGACATGCGAGAGCGCGACGCCCAGCAGCCCTCCGACCCAGCATTCGGCCTCCGATGGGATGTGACCAACGTTGGTCTGAACCAGCCACAACAGCGGCAGCATGGCCGCCCGCGGCTCGTCGTAACGTTTGATAATTTCCAGAGCTTGTGGCTCGAGCGCTGTGAGGTTCACCGGTCCAGCTCTCCTCCGATCATGTTGATCGACCCGAATGTCGGAGTGAGATCCGCCATCATGTCGCCGATGATGAGCTTCGGTAGAGCCGACATGATGGCGAAACACGGTGGACGGACGCGCACACGGTAAGGCGTGTTGCCTCCATCGCTCACGACATAGAATCCAAGCTCGCCGTTGGCACCTTCCACCGCGAAGTACACTTCGCCTTTCGGCGGCCGCGTGCCGTGTCCATACATCACGAGCTTGAAGTGCTGCATCAAGCCCTCGATGTTCCCGTACGTGTCTTCCTTGGAAGGGAGGAACACGCGCTTTTCGGCGGTCGCGATGCTCACGCGCAGCGGCTTGGCCGAGCCGTCGAGCGTCGGATCGGTCACGGCGTATGCGTCTCGGATCGCGGGAATGTTTCCGACCTTCGCCTGATCGACCATCTCGGACGCCGGCAGCGGACATCCTGTCTGCGGGTTCACCTGGAACGGACCCGGAGGCATGTCGCGCAGTGCCTGCTCCACAATCCGCATCGACTGCTGCATCTCCTCCATCCGGACGAGATAGCGATCGAAGTTGTCGCCTCTCGTTCCCACCGGCACGTCGAACTCGAGCCGGTCGTACGACGCGTAGGGGCAGTCTTTTCGAACGTCGTACGGCACGCCGCTGGCACGCAGGAAGGGTCCGGTAATGCCGTAGGAGATGGCATCGTCCGCCGAGATTTTGCCCGTGCCCGACATCCGGTCGACGAAGATACGGTTGCGGGTCAGCAGCGCGTCCGATTCGGCCAGCACTCGGCGCGTCTCCTCGAACGCCTGGCGGCACTGGTTGGCGAAGCCTTCTGGCAGGTCGGCTTTGACACCGCCCACGCGGCAGTACGACACGGTCAAGCGCGCGCCAGTCACGCTCTCGACGAGCTCCCACAGATACTCACGCGCCTTGATCATGTAGAGAAAGACGGTGAAGGCGCCCAGCTCCATGGCGCTGGCGCCGACGCACGTCAGATGGTCGGTGATGCGCGAGATTTCCGAAACGATCACACGGATGTAGTGACATCGCTCCGGAACCGAGATGCCCAGCAGCTTTTCCACCGCCATGCTGTAGCCGACGTTGTTGATGAGCGGCGACACATAATTGAGGCGGTCGGTGTACGGGATCACCCCGTTGTAGTCCACAGTCTCCGACATCTTCTCGAACCCGCGATGGAGATAGCCGATCTCCACGTCGGCATTCACGATTTGCTCCCCGTCCAGCCTGGCGACGATGCGGATAATCCCGTGCATGGCAGGATGTGCCGGCCCGACGTTCAGGAGCATGTCGCGCGTTTCCAGCGCGCCTGAAGCGGCCGCCGGTGCGCCGACCGGATTATCGGGAATGGCTCGAGGCATCGCCGTCTGGCTCGATCAATGGCTGCCGTTTGTTGACCGGATAATCTTTTCGGAGCGGATGACCGACGAACTGCTCGTACATGAGAATGCGTTTCAAGTTCGCGTGTCCCCGGAATCGGATGCCGAACATGTCCCACACTTCGCGCTCGAGCCAATCCGCGCCCGCCCAGAGAGATGTCACCGAATCGAGCTCCGCGTCGGCCTCTTCCAGAGGAACCTCCACTCGCAGTCGATGCTTCAGCGGCAGCGAGAAAAAGTGGTAGACGACGATGAAGCGCGCGGGGCCGGGCGGTCCCGGCCACGGATGTTCGTCCGGGAGTTCTGCCGAGGGCCTTACGACGACGCCCGAGGAAGCAAAGAACGCCGGCGACGGTCCCTTCCCGAAGACGGAGAAGTCGACCGCCGTGAGGTCCATCAGAAAATTCATCTGAAAGGCTGCATCGTCCTTGAGAGTCCCCGCGAGATCGAGCAGGCGCTCCCGCGAGATGACGATCGTCGCGTCGCCCCGGTACGCATGTGAGCCTCTCACGGCATCCGCGAAGCGCTCGGTGAGAGCCTGAATCAGCGCTGCGGCATCCATGGTTCGAGCTCCAACTCGGGTCTCGGCTCGCGCGCCGATCGCCGGCCGCTTTCATGCTGCGCCTGGATCTTCGCCTGCAGCTTGAGCAGGCCGTCGAGAACATACTCCGGCCGTGGAGGGCACCCGGGGATGTAAACATCCACGGGAATGATCGTGTCGATCCCCATGAGGGTCGCGTAGTTGTCGTAGAAGCCGCCGGTGCAGGTACACACGCCGAACGAGACGACCCATTTCGGCTCGGCCATCTGGTCGTAGATGCGCTTCAGCACCGGCGCCATCTTCTGACTGATCGTGCCCACGACGAACAGCACGTCGGCCTGGCGCGGAGAGAATCGCGGAAGGCCGGCGCCGAAGCGGTCGATGTCGTAGTGAGAGCAGGCCGTCGCCATGTACTCCATCCCGCAGCAGGCCGTGACAAACGGGTACTGAAAGATCGAGTACTTGCGCGCCCAACCGATGGCTTCGTCGAGCCGACTGGTGACGAATGCTGCGTCCCCGGACATTTCACTGCCACTCCAGCGCGCCGTTGTCCCACGCGTAGAAGAACCCGACCATCAGAACCGCGAGAAAGACGACCATCTCGACGAGACCCGAGCCGCCCAGCGTGCGATACACGACGGCCCACGGGTAGAGGAACACGAGCTCCACGTCGAACAAGATGAAGAGAATCGCGGTCAGGTAGAACTTGACCGACAAGCGGCCGATTGGCAGCGCGAACGGAACCTGCCCGCACTCGAACGGCTCCGCTTTCACGGGCGACGGTTTCTTCGGACCGAGCACGGATGCCAGGATGATGTTGGCCGCCGCGAACGCACCCGCGAGAACGAAGGCGACCACGATGCCCGTGTACTCACGCATCGCAAACCCCCGCTGGCCCTACCAGCCCTGCACGCCTGACCTGCCCAACCCACCCTCCCAACCGCCCTTGTCACTATGGCGGAACGGCCCAGACCGCAAGGGTGTTGGGAAAGATTCCGCCGACAATCGTCACCGCCGCCGCGATCGCCAGTGCTGCGAAAACCGAAAGGGGAAGGCGCGCCGACTCTGATTCCTGCGGCTCGGTCATATACATGAGCACCGCCACGCGCAGATAGAAGAAGGCGGACACCACGCTGCACAACACAGCCAGCACTGCCAGCCCGATATAGCCCGCGCGCACGGCACTCAGGATCACCGCAAACTTTGCCGTGAATCCCGCCGTCGGCGGGATTCCGGTCAGCGATAACAGAAACAGAAACATCACGGCCGCCGTGCCCGGTGCCGTCGTCGACAGGCCTCGGTAGCCGTTCAGATTCTCGCCACGCGGCCCGAGCGCGATCACGACGCCGAACGCTCCAAGGGTCATGAACGCATACACGAACGCATACGTCATCGTCGCTGAAGCGCCCTCGGGCGTTCCCGGAACGAGGCCGAGCAGTGCGTATCCGGCGTGCGCGATCGAGGAATACGCCAGCATGCGCTTCATGCGCGACTGCGAGATGGCGAGCAGGCTTCCGGTCATCACCGACAGCGCGGCAAGCGCCACGACCATCACCGACCAGATCCGCTGCTCGGGCGCAAAGGCCACGAGGCACACGCGAACGAACGCCGCGAGTCCTGCGGCTTTCGATCCGGCGGAGAGAAACGCGGCGACCGGAGCCATGGCGCCCTGGTAGACATCGGGAGCCCAGGCATGGAACGGCACCGCCGCGATCTTGAACGCGAGTCCGCCTGACACCAGTCCCACGCCGGCGAGCAGCATCGGATGCCGCGTCACACCGTTTCGAGACACCGTCGAAGCAATCGCGGAAAAGTCGGTCGCACCGGTCACGCCGTACGTGAGAGCGATGCCGTACAGAAGCAGCGCCGACGCGAACGAGCCGAGGAAAAAGTACTTGATGGATGCTTCGTTGCCGGCCGGCTTGTCGCGCACAATTCCCACCAGCACGTACGAGCACAACGTCATGAGCTCGAGCCCGAGGTAAAGGATCAAGAGGTCGACCGCCGCAACCGCGAACATCATCCCGGTCGATGCGAGGAGAAGCAGCGCGAAGTATTCGGCCGGCTGGACGCGTTCCGAGTCGAGGTGCCTCACTGACAGGAGTGCGGCCAGCGCGAGGTTTCCTGAAAACAGGAGGCTGAAGAATCGCGCGTATCGATCGCTGGCGATCGTCCCGCCGAATCCGGTCATCGACGTTGCCGGCGAGAACGCCCAGAGCGAGAAGGCGGCGGCGACGGCCGCGACGACGACCCAAGGGGCGGCAGACCGCGCACGTCGGACACGGCGGGCGACGAGGATGAGCACCACGGCCGTGCCGCTCAGGATCAGCTCCGGAAGAACGGTGACCAGGTCCGTCACATGCCCCCCGCGACCCCGACCTGCGCCGCCGACGCGACCAGGAGCTGCTCCACAGAGACTCGCAGAAAACTCAGGACCGATTCCGGGTAGAGACCGATCGTCAGCGCGAGAGCGGCCATCGGCGCGAGCGTCGCCACCTCGCGGAGGTCGAGCTCCAGCCGCAGCGCTTGCAATCCTGGCTTCACCTCGCCAAGCGCGACGCGGTAATAGAGCCACAGGATGTAGGTCGTCCCCAGCGCCACACCCCACACCGCCATCACGCCATACCACGGCCGGGTGTCGAAAGCGCCGCTGATGATGAGAAACTCTCCGACGAACGAATTCAGGCCGGGCAGTCCCGCCGCCGCCAGACAGAAGAGCGCCAGAAACGTCGAATAGACCGGCGCGAGCTTCGCCACTCCGCCGTATGCGACGATCTCGCGCGTGTGCGTCCGCTCGTAGATCATGCCGACGCACAGGAACAGCGCCCCGGTGACGATCCCGTGGTTTACCATCTGGAGGATTGCGCCCTCGACGCCGTTTCGATTCAGCGTAAAGATCCCCAGCGTCACGAATCCCATGTGGCTGATGCTCGAGTACGCGATCAGCCGTTTGACATCGGTCTGAGCAAGCGTGACGTACGCGCCGTACACGATTGCCAGCGCCGACAGCGCCAGCATCGGCGTGCGGAAGAGCCGCACGGCGTCGGGAAGGATCGGCAGCGCGATCCGCAGCAGCCCATAGCCGCCCATCTTGAGGAGAATGCCCGCGAGGATCACGCTGCCCGCGGTCGGCGCCTCGGTGTGGGCGTCCGGCAGCCAGGTATGAACCGGAAACATCGGCACTTTGACAGCAAAGGCTGCCGTAAAGGCGACGAACAGCCAGGATTGCAGCTGAGCGCTCGGCCTCATCGTCGCCAGCGCCTCGAAGTCGAGCGTGCCGCTCGTTCTGAGGAGCGTGATCAGGCCGACGAGCATCAGCACGCTGCCCGCGAGGGTAAAGAGCAGGAACTTGATCGCCGCGTGGATGCGGCGCGGACCTCCCCAAACGCCGATGAGGAGGAACATCGGAACGATCATCAGCTCCCAGAACACGTAGAAGAGAAAAACAGTCGTCGCGGCGAAGAGCCCGATCATCGCGGTCTCGGCCAGGAGCAACGCCGCATAGAACTCGCGCACGCGCACCTGCACGGCGGTCCACGACGCGCCTACGCACAGCACACTCACCACCGTGGAGAGAAAGATGAAAGGAAGACTGATGCCGTCGATGCCCATGGTGTACTCGACGTTCCAGGAAGGAATCCAGGGAACGCTTTCGACGAACTGCAAGCCGGTCGACGTCTTGTCGAAGTGCAAATACAGTGGAACCGAGACGGCCAGGGTCGCCAGCGACCCTGCCAGCGCCAGCCACCGCGCGACGCGCGCGCCACACAAGAAGATCGCCGCTCCTGCCAGCAGCGGCAGAAAAGTGATCACGGTGAGAATCGGGAACGTTGTCACAAACCGAACACCGCAAGCGCGACACCCGCCAGGATGCCCGCTGCCATGATGAGGGCGTACCGTTGGACGTGCCCGCTCATTGCGAGCGTCAGATCGCAACTAACCTCCTCCGTCAGCCGGCCGATGCCGACCATCATCGCGTCGACGCCGCGGAGGTCGATATCGCGCAGTTGCGCTCCGACGCCCAGCACGAACCGCTGCATCACCACGTCGGAAAGCCGACTCACGGAGCCTTCGAGCCGCGCGAGCGCGCCCTGGGCAAAGTTCTGAACCGCAGTGCCGCCTCGCCTGTAGAACCAATCGGTATCGAGGCTGACGACCGGCTCGGGGTCCAGCTGTTTGAGCAACAGGAAGAAGCCGAGCGCGGTGAATCCAAGCAATCCGAGTGTCGCCGTGACGTGTCGCACGGTGAACGGGATGTAATCCACTCGATACGGCAGCTGCGAATACAGCACCACCGGCACCACGCCGATGACGACGCATGCCACCGCCGCGAGGCCCATCGCCACGAGCATATTCCGCGGCGGCTCCTCCGCTCGGAGGCCGCGGTCCCTTCCGAAGAACATGTAATAAGGAAGCTTGAGCCCGGTGTGCAGGAACGTTCCCGACGAAGCCAGCGTGAGCAACAGGTAAATCGCTGCCCGGTGCGACTCACCTGCTGCTGAAACGACCATCGACTTGGTGACGAACCCGCTGAACAGCGGCACTGCGGAAATCGCGAACGCACCCACCATGTAAAGAGACAGAGTGCGGGGCATCATTTTGTACAGCCCGCCCATGTCGCTCAGCTTTCGCAGGCCGGTCACCTGCAGCACCGCGCCGGCGCCCATGAACAGCAGCGCCTTGTAGAGGATGTGCGCGAAGGCATGGGCGGTTGCGCCGTTCAGCGCGAGCTCGGTGCCGAGTCCCACGCCGCAGATCATGTAGCCCACCTGGCTGATGATGTGATACGCAAGCAGTCTTCTGGCGTCGTTCTCGAGGACGGCGTACACGACGCCGTACACCGCCATCGCGGCTCCCCACCACACCAGAATCTCGGTGCCGGCAAACCCTCGAATCAACGCGTAGACTGCGGACTTCGTGGTAAAGGCGGTGAGAAACACCGCACCGGTCGCCGTGGCTTCCGGATAGGCGTCTGGCAGCCAGGCACCGAGCGGCGGTACCGCCGCGTTGACGAGGAAGGCGATCAGGATGAGCGTGAACGCCGCGCTTCCGGCATAAGGCGACAGATCGCCGAACCTGAGCGATCCCGTGTGCGACCAGTGGAGCACGATACCTGCCAGCAAACACAGTCCGCCGAAAATGTGAACGAGCACGTAGCGGAATCCGGCGGCGACGGCAGCAGGCCGGCGGCGCAGCAGCACGAGGATCGCAGCCGACAGCGCCATCAGCTCCCAGAACAGGAACAGCGACAGGAAGTCTCCCGCGAAGACCGCACCAAGCGCCGCTCCTGCGTACGTCAGCGCGGCCACATGCTGTGCGTCGTCGTTCACGTGCAGCGAATAGACCATCCCGATGAGCGCAACGAGGGCGAACACGTATGAGAAGACCAGAGCCAGCCTGTCCACGCGGCCGAATATCACCTCTTGTCCAAGGAGGCGCACGACACCATACGTTCCTGGTTGCATCACGACGCACTCGACCAACGCCGCCGCGGGCAGCAGGATCATGACCGCTCGCTTCGTGCGGCCTTTGCAGAATGGCAGGATCCACGCGCCGGCAATCAGCAGCAGCCCGGGATGAATCCATTCACGAGTCATAGTAGTTTTCCGGACGCGTGAGCCACAGTTTTCCCAGGAGCTTCGAGCCGATGATGATCAAGAGACAAGAGACCAGCCCGTAGATGGAGCCCCATGCCGGGATGTCTTCGAACCAGAAATGCGCGTGATCGGCGCGGAAGAGATGCGGTCCTGCAATTTCGCCGACGGCGAACACGACGAGGCCGACATGGAACCAGCGCTTGAACGTCACGGCAATACCCTTCGCGCAAGCGCCAGCACAGGATTCGGATACACGCCAAGAATCAACGTCGCCAGTGCGGTCACCCCCAGCGGAACGACCATCCACGGCACTTCGACGACGGCGTCGGAATGCGAGCCGGCAGGCTCCTCCTCGAAGTACGCCCGGAACACGATGGGTCCCAGGTAGGCGGCGTTGAGGAGCGAGCTGGCCAGCAGCACCCCTAGCAGCCACACGTTGCCGCGCTCCAGCGATCCGACGGCCAGGTACCACTTCGAGATGAAGCCGCATGCGAGAGGAATCCCGACGAGACTCAACGACGCTGTCGCAAACGCCGCCATCGTCCACGGCATCCGTTTGGCGAGGCCCGACATCTGACTGACCTCGGTCTTGTGCGTCGACACGTAGATCGACCCTGCGCACAAGAAAAGGGTGATCTTGGAGACCGCGTGATTGGTGATGTGCGCGATGCCGCCCAGGATCCCGCTCGGCGTGAGCAGCGCGGCGCCCAGAACGATGTAAGAAAGCTGGCTGACGGTTGAAAATGCGAGCCGCGCCTTCAGGTTGTTCTGCCCGAGCGCCAACAAGGACCCTCCGAGAATCGTCACCGCGGCGACCACCAGCGCCAGCTTGTCGGCACCAAGCGATCGCATGGCGCTCGGACCGAACACGAACAGGAACACTCGAAGCGTGGAGAAGACCCCGGTTTTTACCACTGCGACGGCATGCAGGAGCGCGCTCACCGGAGTCGGAGCGACCATGGCTGCCGGCAGCCAGCTGTGCAGCGGCATGACCGCGCTCTTGGCGAAACCGAACAGGAACAAAGCAAAGACGACGTAGAGGAGCGTCGGCTCGCTGGCAATCGCCGATGCCGGCAGGATGCCGCCCTTTCTGAACTCGAGTGTTCCTGCCACGTTGTAAGTGAGGATCAGCGCGGTGACGAGAAAGAGCTTCGCGGCGCCGAGCAGATAAACGACGTACGTCCGAGCGCCCGCCACTGCTTCGGCCGTTTCCTTGTGACCGACGAGCGGGAACGTGGCCAGCGTCAGCGCTTCATAGAAGAGGAACAGCGTGAAGAGGTTGGCGGAGAACGCCACGCCCATCGTGGCCGACAGCGCCAACGCGAAGCACGCGAAATAACGGGTCTGCGCGTGCTCGCGGAGCGAGCGCATGTAGCCGATCGAATAGAACGACGTGGCGATCCAGAGGAGCGATGCTCCCAGCCCGAAGAGCACGCCAAAGCCATCGGCGCGGAATGCGAGCTCGATTCCTGGCAGGATTCGAAAGAGCACGCACTCCGGCGTCCTGCCCGCCAGGACAGCGGGGATGATCGATATCACGAACGCCGCCTGCAGCACTCCGGCGGCGACGGACCAGAACTCCCGCAGGTTGGCGCGGCGCTCGCCCGTACTGGCAATGAGCAGGGCCCCAATCGCCGGCGCGAGAACCGCGAACAGCGGGCAAATCGACGTCACCACTTCAGCTCCATCAGCTGCTCGACCTTCATTCCCGGCCGTGTTCGAGCAAGAGCAAGCACCAGACCCAAACCGACCGCGGCCTCCGCCGCCGCGACGGCGATGACGAAGAGCGCGACGATCTGACCACGCGAATCGTGCAGATGCTGACTGAAGGCGGCCAGACTGACGTTGACCGCATTCAGCATGATCTCGATCGACACGAGCATGAGGATGATGTTGCGCCGGCCGAGGAACCCGACGAGTCCAATCGCAAAGAGTACCGCGCCAAGTCCGACGCAGGCGCCGACCGGCACCATCACGCACCGGCCTTTCTCTTTGCTACGACGACCGCGCCGACGATGGCCGCGAGGAGGATGAGCGACACGATCTCGAACGGCAGCGTGAACCGGGTGAAGAGCACGTGTCCAACCGCCGAAAGGCTGCCCGGCGAAGCATCCGTCGCCGCTTCGCGCCCGGCAGTCGGTACCAGACCGGGATCGCGCGCGAACCAGGCGAGCGCCGCGAAGCCGAGACCGGCGGCCGCGCACAGCGGCCAATGCGCGCCAAAGCGCGGCTCGGCGGTCTCGCCAGGGAGATCGAGGAGCATCAGGAAGAAGAGGTAGAAGACGAGGATGGCGCCCGCGTACAGGATCACCTGGACCGCCGCCAAAAATTCCGCGCCCGCGAGCAGGAAAATGCCTGCCACGTGCAGGAACAGCGCGAGCACCCAGAGCATGCTGTGGATCGGATTTCTGCGAGTGACGGCCAGAACCGCGCTGGCGATGCTGGCGGCCGCTAGGTAGTAGAAGGCGATGTGTCCCGCAATGATCGGCATATACCCTGACGCGCGGCCACTGCCAGATTCCACGCTGCAGTCGGTGTTATGTCTCTTTTGTTCTCGCTCTCTCTCCTCGCGATGGCGACACCGGCGGTGCCGATGAATTGACGACGACTGACTCTGAACCCGCTTCGTACAGGCTCATCGAGCACATCTACCCGGGGTATTTCCCGCAGATGTAGTCCTCGAGCTGATGAATCACGCCATCCTGCGCCGTGATGATCCAATGGACCAAGTCGCCAATCGACAGCAGTCCGACAACCGCACTGCCGTCCACGACCGGCAGGTGCCGGCAGCGGTTGGCCGTCATGCAGTACATGCATTCGTCCACTGTGGTCTGCAGTGTCACCGTCACGACCGGAGAGGACATGATCTCGTGGACTTTCATCTCCCGCGAGGACCGGTCCTTCAGCACCACTTTGCGCGCGTAGTCGCGTTCGGAAAACATCCCGACGAGCGTGGTGCCGTCGATGACAG
>QHWJ01000317.1 GCA_003222535.1 Acidobacteriota bacterium
AAATTAATTATTCTGATTGCGACTTCCGGGGCCGAGCAGAGCGGCTACGGGAGAAGTTCGAGTGAGCGCGAAAAGTGCGGGCCGATGCGGATAGTGGTGAAGTCCCGCCGATCGATCGTCAGCACCCGGTAGATTTTGCGCCGCTCGGCGACTGCGGCCACCGTGCCGTCGACGAGCCCGAGATTGAGATCCCTGAACTTGGCGTCGAGTTCAAGTGCGCGGACGAGGTCCGAGGGGAGCGGCAGTTCGTATTCGTAGCGCGTCGCAGGGTCGAAAATCTCGGCGATCAGCTTGCGCATCGCGACACGCTCCTCCCGCAAAAAGTATCGGGCGTATCACCCTTCAAGATCTCGGAACAGCTCAGACTCCTCCCCGAGCTTCGTGTCCGTGGACTCGAAGAGGCGCGTAGAGGGTGGGCGCCGACCCCTGTAGTACCGCGAAGCGACCACTCGCAGGCCCTTCCGAACGAGTTCAGAAGCGGAGTGACCAGCCGCGCGAGCTCGCTTCAGGGCTCGGACATCCTCTTCATGCAAGCGAATCGTGGTCGAAATGAGCCGTGCCATACACTCACCATACAGCGAACGCCGCCACTCAAGCAATACGCTTTCACACCGCACGGCGCCCGCCGCGTGGTCAGGAGCAGGGTCGTCCGTATGTCGCCGGCTGCCCAGGGGCAAGGGCCGGGCCGGGCTCGAAGCCTATCTCCGTGACGTCGTCCGGGATCGTTTCCGATCCTCCCGTACGGCGAAGCTGCGGCAACGTGGCATGGCGAAGAGAGGGCGCGGCTCGAAGCGCTGGACCGGTCGTTCGTCGACGGTCAGAATGACACCGGCTTCGCGCCTTGCACTGACGCTTACAATGGGGCGCATGGTGCGTCGTGATGATCGGAGCGCGCGAGCGCCCGCATCGCGTCGTTCTTCTGCAGCGGGTGCGAGTCCCGCGCCGGAGCGCCGAGTAGCAGACGTCTGATATGGACACGTTCCTCCAGGATCTGAAATACGCCGTCCGGAAGCTGTGGGGCGCGCCGGCCTTTACGCTGGCCGCGGTCGCGACGCTGGCGATTGGCGTCGGCGCGACCACCGCGATCTTCAGCACCGTCAACGCGACGCTGCTGCGGCCGCTGCCGTATCCGCGCTCGGACGATCTGATCGCCTTGCGCACGCGCTACGTCGACGGACGCGTCACGACCGGCCTGGTCGCCGCGGTCGAGGCCGCGCGGCTGAACCAGGCGGGCGGTTCGATCGAACGCGCGGTCGGCCTGTCGTCGACGCCGCTCGATGCGACGCTGCTTCGCGAGAGTGCGCCGCCCATACGCGCGACCATCCATTTCGTGGGCGAGGGGTTCTTCGCCGTCTTCGGCGTGCCGATGGCGCTCGGCTCGGATTTCACGCACGATCAGCAGACGCCGATCACCAATGGCCCCGGGCCGGGCCAGCCGCAGGGTCCGCCGCCCGTGGTGGTGCTGTCGCATCATGCCTGGAGCGACCTGTTCGGCAGCGATCCCCGGATCGTGGGCAAGACGATCCGGTTCGCGGAGATCAACGCGACCGCCATCGGCGTCGCGTCGCAGGACCTCGACGCGCCGCACGGCGCGGATTTCTGGGCCAACGCGCGCTTCAATCCGCAGGACGTGGGGCACGGATTGAACGCAATCGTCCGGGTCAAGCCTCGGACGACACTGCCGCGGCTTCGCAGCGAGATGGCCGCGGTGATGACGGGACTCGCGCGCGACTTCCCGCTGAGCGACGCGGGCCGCGAGTTCGTGCCCGAGCCGATCATCACCTCCATCGTCGGCGATCTCGGTCCGACGCTGCTCGTCGTGTTCGCGTCGACGGCGCTGCTATTACTCCTGGCGTGCGTCAACGTGACGAACCTGCTGCTCGGCCGCGGCGCGTCGCGCGCGCGCGAGGTCGCTGTGCGCACGGCGCTCGGCGCGACGGGCGCACGCCTCGTCCGCCAGCTTCTGACCGAGTCGTTCGTGGTCACCGCGCTCGGCGCGGTCGCCGGACTGGGGTTTGCCTACGCCGGCGTGCGGACGCTGCAGGCGCTGGGCGCGTCAAAGCTGCCGCGGCTGCAGTCGGTGCCGTTCGACTCGCACGTGCTCGGCTTCGCGTCGATCGTGCTGCTCGTCAGCGCGGTGATGCTCGGCGTGGCACCCGCCGTCCGTCTGGCCCGTACGGATCTGAAAACGCTGATGAACGAGAGCGGCCGATCGACCAGCGGCGGTCGCGGCACGGCGCGGATGATGGGCGTGATGACGATCCTCGAAATCGCACTCGCGCTGATGCTCGTGTCCGGCGCCGGCTGGCTGGTGCAAAGCTTTGCCCGCCTGCGGTCCACGGATCCCGGCTTCGCGACGACGGGACGCCTGATCGTCGACGTGCGGCCGGATCCCCGGAGCGTGCGCGGCGTCGATCAAACGCTCGCCTGGACGCGCAACCTGTTCGATCACCTGCGCGCCCTCCCGGGCATTACCAGCGTCGGCTCCACGCTGGCGTTTCCGCTTCGCGGACAACTCGACAGCTCGGTATTCGTCCAGTTCCAGGGCGAGGCGTTCGATCCGGCGCACACCCAAGGCTCGCGCTCGCGACTCGTCACGCCGGGATGGTTCGAGGCGATGGGTGTTCCGCTCGTCGGCGGCCGCGACTTCGCCGCCGACGACCGGCAGAACACGGCGCCGGTGGCGATTGTGAACCGCGAGTTCGCGAAGCGGTACCTGCAGGCGAGGGATCCGCTGCGGACGGCGTTCGCGTTTGGCTATCCGAACGTCGACACGCGAAGGTTCTTCACGATCGTGGGCGTCGTCGGCGACGTACGGTACCGGTCCATTGCGGAGGAGGCCGAGCCGAGCTTCTACCTGCCGCAGGGACAGTTTCCGTTTCCGCGGCAGACCATCGTCATCGCGACGAAACTGGCGGACGCCGCGGCGATGGCGCCGGCCGTGCGCAACGAGATCGCGAAGCTCGAGCCGCAGCTCGCGTTCGAGGTCGACACCGTCTCGCGCTACGTGGCGGCGACGCTGGTCCGGCAGCAGCTCGGGATGACGCTGATGCTGATCTTCGGCGGGACGGCGCTCGTCCTCGCGGCCGTCGGCATCTACGGCGTCATCGCGTATGCGTCCACCGAGCGGCTCGGCGAGATCGCGACGCGGCTCGCGCTCGGCGCGACGCCGATGGAGGTGTTCTGGCTGATGATGCGGCGCGGCTTGGGGCTGGCGGCGGTCGGGGTCGTCATCGGACTCGTCTCGGCGTACGCGGGCGGCCGCACCGTCGCGAGCATGGTAACCGGCGTCCACGCGTCGGATCCGATCGTGCTCTTGTCGGCCACGGTCGTTGTGGTGCTGATTACGTGGATCGCGACAGCCATTCCCGCGCGCCGCGCGTCGCGGACCGATCCCGTCCTCGTGCTTCGAGGAGAGTGATTTGAAGAGCCATCGACCGACACCTTTGCAGCGGCCCGGACGATTCGGCTCTACAATCAGTCCCAACGAAGGAGCCTGCCATGGCACTGTTACGAGTCCAGTTGTCCGTTCTTAGCCTCGGCGCTTCGGTCCTGCTGGCGACGCAGAACATCGATACCCGCGCCGAGGCGCAGGCTGCAGCGTCGAACGTTCGGCGCACGACCGCGGGCAGTCCGATCACCGGCGAGGGACTGCCGAACCCGGCCCCAATCGTGACCCGGAACTGGGGTCAGCTTCCGGCTGGCCGCAAGTGGGGCACCACGGCCGGCATCGACATCGATCCTACGGACGGTAATGTCTGGGCTTACGAGCGCTGCGGCGCGGGCACGGCCGGCGGCGGTCCCGTCGACTGCGACAACACTCCACTCGATCCCATCTTCAAGTTCGATCGCAAGACCGGCGCTGTGCTCGCGAACTTCGGCAAGGGCGTGATGGTGACGCCACACGGCATCGCGGTGGACAAGCAGGGCAACGTGTGGATCGCCGATTTCTCGGGCGACAAGGCGGGCACCAAGGGCCATCAGGTGCACAAGTTCAGCCCGAAGGGCGAAAAGCTGCAGAGCCTGGGCATTGCGGGCAAGCCCGGCAATGCCGACGGTCAGTTCAACCAGCCGAACGACGTCGTCGTCGGCCCCGACGGCAGCATCTACGTGGCCGACGGACACGACGCGCAGGGCATGACGACCGCGAACGCCGTCGCCGAGGGCGTGAAGCGCGGGGCGACGTCGCGTATCAGCAAGTTCTCGCCCGATGGAAAATTCATCAAGTCGTGGGGCGGGATCGGCGTGCGCCACGGCGAATTCCGTACGCCGCATTCGCTGGT
>QHWJ01000318.1 GCA_003222535.1 Acidobacteriota bacterium
GCGTGGGTCAGGTGGGTCAAGTGGGTCGGGTGGGTCGGGTAGGGCAGGCTCGCCCGCCGTAGCCCGCGCCAGACAAGCGGCGCGCGAGCGAAGGCGGGTGGGTCGGGCTTGCCCGCCGTAGCTCGCGCCGGACAAGACGCGCGCGAGCGAAGGCGGGTGGGTCGCGCTTGCCCGCCGTAGCTCGCGCCGGACAAGACGCGCGCGAGCGAAGGCGGGTGGGTCGGGTAGGTCACGTGGGTCGCGTAGGTCAAGTGGGTCGCGTAGGTCGGGCTTGCTCGCCGTAGCTCGTCGCGTGGGACGAGACGCGCGCGAGCGAAGGCGAGTGGGTCGGGTAGGTCAAGTGGGTCGGGCAGGTCGCGTGGGTGTGCAGACGACAGCGGCATCTTCCACAGTTCCTTGTCGTTCCACAGCCCGCTGTCCCGCGCGCCGATTTGGTGAGCGCAAGCCTAGCCACACATCGGAAGCCTTACAGTCGGCACAGAGCGACACCGTTGATATCAGCTTGGACTCGAAGGTTCGACGGTTCGTTCGGTCGTCCACGCGGAACGCCACGAACGACAGTCGCTCTCGCAGGTACATCGTCACCCGCCCGTCGCCGTCGTGCGTCCCGACCCGAACAATCCGCTGACCATCGTGACCGTCCTCGCCACGCTCGAACAGCACGTAGATGCCGTTCTGCGGGAGTCGAGTGTCGAAGGGAAACCGATGCAGGGTTCCGCGGGTCTGTTGGCCGCCCCGGTTGCCAGGGTCCCGTTTCGCGCAAGATCGAACTGCGCGGTGCCGAACCGGCCGCCGGCAACATCCTCCAGTACCGGCGACGGCGTACCGTGCAATTCCAGCGTGCCGGGATCGAACGGCACGGCAAACAGGATCCCTTTGTTGCTGCGGTAAACCAGATAGCCTGTCCCCTTCGATGCAGGCAGATAGCGACCAAAGGAACCGCCGCGTACCAGCGTCTTGCGGCGGTGGTCCGCCAGAGAAATCACTTCAATACTGGACTCTTCGAGCGCTGACGATGCTTCTGTTCCTTCGGTGGTAATTGGTTAGCGCGGTCTGCAGACAACTCACTCCGCTCTGTTGGGTTCGCCTGTGCGTCGAGTGGGTCGCGTAGGTCAAGTGGGTCGGGTGGGTCGGGCTTGCTCGCCGTAGCTCGTCGCGTGGGACGAGACGCGCGCGAGCGAAGGCGAGTAGGTCGCGTGGGTCAGGTGGGTCGGGTAGGTCAAGTGGGTCGGGCTTGCCCGTCGTAGCTCAGCTCGCGCCGGACAGCGGCGCGAGCGAAGGCGGGTGGGTTGCGTAGGTCAAGTAGGTCGCGTGGGTCACGTGGGTCACGTGGGTCGGGTGGGTCGGGCTTGCTCGCCGTAGCTCGTCGCGTGGGACGAGACGCGCGCGAGCGAAGGCGAGTAGGTCGCGTGGGTCGCGTAGGTCAGGTGGGTCGGGTAGGGCAGGCTCGCCCGCCGTAGCTCGCGCCAGACAAGCCGCGCGCGAGCGAAGGCGGGTGGGTCGACTTGGTCAGGTGGTCGGGCACGTCAGGTCGGTCGAGTAGATTGAACGAGAGCACGAATTCCAAATTCCAAATTCCAAATTCCTAATTCGCTAAGGCAGCGCGGGCCGCCGCGAATGCCATTCGGTCGCGGACTCGAACGCCTGCGCCGCGGCGTAGATCGCCTCTTCATCGAACGGCTTCGCGGCGATTTGCAGACCGAGCGGCAAGCCCGCCGGCGAGGTGGAGAATCCCATCGGCAGGACCAGAGCCGGGAAGCCGCATGCGTTGAACATGCGGCGGAACGGCTGCCTGACGTCGATCCGCTCACCCGCCGGCGCCGGCATGCCCGGCGTGAGGAACACGTCGAGTCTGCTGAACGTGTCCGACAGCTGGTGAGTAAACGTCGCGCGGACCTTCTGCGCGCGCAGGTACTGGACGGCCGGGATGAGCGACCCCGCTTCGACGTCGCGCCGGACGCTGGTCAGACCGTAGCGATCGGCCCTCGTGGCGAGGAACGGCTCGTGGTACGACGCCGCTTCGGCAATCCGCACGATCTGCTGCACATCGTCGACAACCTCGGCGGTCGCCGGAAGGTCGACGTCGAAGACGCTGGCGCCGAGCCTCCGAAACACGTCGAGCGCGTCGTGGAACGCGCGCATCACATCGGCGTGGTAATCGTCGAACTGCGCCGGTTTCGGGACGCCGACACGCATGCCGCGCACGCCGCGCCGCAGCGCGCGCGTGTAGTCCGGGACCGGCAACGGCGCGGAGGTGTCGTCCGCGGCGTCGTGCCCCGCAATCACGTTCAACAGCGTCGCGTTGTCGGCAACCGTGCGCGTCATCGGTCCAACGTGATCGAGCGACCAGGAAATGGCGACGATGCCGCGGCGGCTCACACGGCCGTAGGTCGGCTTCATGCCGACGACGCCGCAGAAGGTCGCCGGGTTCCGGATCGAACCGGACGTGTCGCCGCCGGTTGCGACCGTCACCAGACCGGCCGCGAGCGCCGCGGCCGATCCGCTGCTGGACCCTCCAGGCGTGCGCGACAGGTTCCACGGGTTCTTCGCGTCGGGAAACGCGCCGCCTTCGCCGGCGCTGCCGAACGAAAACTCCGGCAACTTCATCTTGCCGAGCAGCACGCCGCCAGCGGACTTCAACCGCGCGACAACCGTCGCGTCGAAGTCCGGCACGAAGTCGCGGAGCACCGGCGTGTTCGCCGTCGTCCTGATGCCTTTCGTGTAGTGCGTGTCTTTCACGCCGAATGGGATGCCGTGCAGCGGTCCGCGGTATTGTCCGCGTGCGATCGCCTGTTCCGCCGCGCGCGCGGCACCCAGCGCCTCATCGCGTGTGACGGTGATGAACGCGCCGACCGCGTTGTCGAGGCGATCGATGCGAGCGAGGAGCGCCTGCGTGAGCTCGACCGGCGAGAGACGTCGCGACTTGATCAGCGCCGCGGCTTCTGTGAGCGACAGGTACGCGAGGTTCGGCTCCTGTGCGGCCGTGAAGCCCGCCCCGAGTGCAGGTCCTTCGACGAGCTCAGGACGAGCGTTCGAGCGCGCGTACGCTATGGGAACTGCCGCCGCGGCAAGGAAATCGCGTCTCGTCAGATCCACTCACCCTCCGTCCAGTCCCAAGTCCCCCAGTCCCCAGTCCCCCAGTCCCCAGTCTCGAGTCACCGTTTCAGCTTCACGAACGGTTCGGCTTCGAGCGGCAGCGGCACGGCGCGGATCTTCTCGTTCGCCGCGAGGTGGCCCTTGAAGGCCGCCAGATCGGAATCCACGCGCTCGTCGGTGAGATCCAACCCCTGGACTCGCGCCAGTTGCTTCATCAACTGCTTCAATTCCGCGTCGGTTAGCGTCGGCATGACTGCGACTATACCAATAAGGTCGGGTGGGTCGCGTGGGTCAGGTAGGGCAGGCTTGCCCGCCGTAGCTCGCGCCGGACAGGCCGCGCGCGAGCGAAGGCGGGTGGGTCGGGTAGGTCTGGTAGGTCGCGTGGGTCGAGTAGGTCTGGCGGGTCGCGTCGGTCGGGTAGGCCTGGTGCGCACTGGTGAGTCAGGCGGGCAGGGCAGATCGTACCAACTGTTTTTAGAGCTCGCTCGCGTATGACGCGTATGAACAGCGAGAGCGGGTCCTCGCGGGTTAAGCGG
>QHWJ01000319.1:0-856 GCA_003222535.1 Acidobacteriota bacterium
CCCGGCACTCTGGACCGAGACTTCACGGGCAGCGGCCGGCGCTGGCTGCAGCCGAGGGCCAGCGGTCTACTCAGTACAAGTTAGCCAGACAAAGCTCCTTCGCGTAGATCGACGACTGAAGAGTTCTGCTTATGCGTACTCCCGACGGGCTCTTTTTCGCGCCGGCCTTCGCTTCAAAACGTTGGATGTCGATGATGCGCGCGCATTGGCCGACGCTCTCGCCTGGCGCGCCCAGAAATGGTTCTTTGCCCCAGCGAGCCAAATATCGGCATCGTCCCCGTTTGCATCAGGGATTGTCGTTGCGTGCTTTATCGAGGCAGCCGCAGAGTTCGAAGGAACGACGTTAGGGGATTGGCTCAGGGAAGCTGTGCCCAGCAGCGCCGAAAGCGACCCAAGACGCGGCGACAAGGCGATTGCCGACTCGTTTGTTGAGGACGTGCGGCACGGCTTGGTGCACCATGCTAGGCTAAATCGAGGCGCGGAGTTCTCTTTAGACATTGAGCAGCCAATGACGGTGCTCGGATCTGTGTTGGTAGTCAATCCATTGGAGCTACTTCGGTCGGTCGAGGTGCGATGGCAGATGACACTGCACAACATTCGCGAGAATCTTGAATTTCATCATCGAACCGCGAGTCAGATTCGGAGAGTGTTCAAAGCCGACTTCGAGGCGGACGAAGTCTGGGAGAGTGATAAAAGTTTAAAAGTTGGACGCCAGCTGCCATGATTGCGGTGCTCGTTCTTGTTCTCTTGGTGTGGGCTATGTGGAGCGGCAGCGCCTGCCCAGGCTGTGGCCATCGCAAAGGCTTTGGTATCGGTGTCAGCAAACGTCCGATCGGCCCGCCCTGCTATGGCGGGT
>QHWJ01000319.1:863-1710 GCA_003222535.1 Acidobacteriota bacterium
CACTTCCACAGCTTGCAATGGAAATGCCCCAAGTGCCAGCAGTGGGTCGATCAGTGGGCAGCAGCGGATAAGAATGAAGACATGACGTAGGCGCAAAACATCACGCTGCACGTCCAGGTCCATCGCCGGTTTTCTCATCCGCCTCCGCTCACAGCGATCTCGGACTCCGCGAGTGGTGGCTAACCTCGCGCTGGAGCCGGCGGCGGAACTGACGCTGGCGCGCCGCGTTCAGCGCGAACGTTGGACCGCTGATCGAACGTTCGGGTCTATCCGAGGATTTCGTTGAATCCGTCAAGCCCTCGGGCAAGCTCTTCATGGGACGGTCAGGTGTTGGCCGATTCGATCAACCGCGAGCGTGCGAAGCGGCCTGATCTTCATCCCGACGGTTCACCGGTAGACCTCGCGACGATGTCCAATCTTGACCACAGTCACATCTTTTGCGGCGTCATCGACGGAGTACAGAATCCTGTAGTCGCCCTGGCGCAGGCGATACTTCTCTTCCCCAGCCAGCTTCTCGCCGTTCGGTGGACGAGGCTGCCCGGCCAGCCCCTGGATGCGCGCGATGATCCGATGCCGGTCTTTGGCAGGCAGCTCTTCGAGTTCTCGCACGGCGGACGGCTTGATCAGCAAGCTATAGCTTGCCACGCCGTTTCAGGCCCTTCAGCACGTCTTCAAACCGGAGGCTCCGCTCGTGCGCACGGGTCCTGAACGCGGCGAGGTCGTCAGCATCTTCGGCCAGGCTGCGTCGAACAGCGGCGTTGACCAACTCGGAGAGGGTTCGGTCCGTTTCGGCGGCCTTCACCCGAAGGGCCTGATGCAGGGTTGGTTCAAAATAGACCGTGGCACG
>QHWJ01000176.1 GCA_003222535.1 Acidobacteriota bacterium
CCGCCGGAGCCGATGCCCCTCCGGGAACTTCGAGCCAAATCGAGCGAGGAGATCTCGCGGACGCTCGTCGGCGCCGGCTTGATTGTCGATGGCTGGATCGTCCCGGAGGACGAATCCCTGACTTTCGCGCAGGGCCGGCAGCAGCGGGTCGACGTGCTCGTCGGATCGAACAAGGACGAAGGCACCTTCGCCGGCAACACGGCGGCCACGGCGTGGACGAACCGGGTGCGCCAGCGCTGGGGCGATCTGGCCGACGACTGCTTGAAACTCTATCCGGCTGGTTCCGACGAGGAGGCGACGCGCTCGTCGCAGACGGCGTTCCGCGACGAGATGGCGTGGCACATGCGCCTGTACGCGGGTCTGCAGGCGAAGCGCGGGACACGCGCGTACTGGTACTTCTTCACGCACGAGCCGCCCCATGCGCCGAACGCGCGAAATCTGAAAGCGACGCACACGGTGGAAATCCCGTACGTCTTCAACCATCTCCGCGCGCCGCGCGTGTTTCCCGACGCGAGCTCGCCCGAGCTGGCGTCGGCATCGGCGTCGGAGCGCGCGCTGGCCGAAAGGGTGTCGTCGTACTGGGTGAACTTCGCCCGGACAGGCGACCCGAACGGCCAGGGCCTGCCGCGGTGGCCGCGCTGGACGACGTCCAGCGACGCGAGCCAGGCGCCGATGATCATCGGCGACATCAAAGAAACACCCGATCCGCAGCGGCTCGCGATCTACGACAGGCTGTACGCGAAGATCCTGACGGGCCTGAAGGACTGAAAGATGTGAAATGCATCGACCGCAGCCTTCTTGGTAAGCGCACCGCGCCGGACTCACGCTGCAGGGCGCTTGGCGACTGACGCTGCAGGGTGCTCGGGACTCGCGCGGTAGGGTGCTTGGCGACTGACACTGCAGCACCCTGCAGCAAGCCGTGAAGCACTTAGCGGCGAAGGCGCGAAGCACCTTGCGGCGAAGGCATGAAGCACCTTGCGGCGAAGGCGCGAAGCACCTTGCGGCGAAGCCGTGAAGCACCTTGCAGCGAAGTCGTGAAGCACCTTGCAGCGAAGCCGTGAAAGGGACCCCGTTGATGAAGATCGTAGTGACAGGTTCCATCGCCTACGACTATCTGATGTCGTTCCCCGGGAAGTTCACCGAGCACTTCCTGCCGGAGCATATGAATCGCGTCAGCCTCAGTTTCCTCGTCGACACGATGGACAAGCGGCGCGGCGGCTGCGCGCCCAACATTGCGTATACGCTCGCGCTGCTGGGCGAGCGGCCGCTCCTGATGGCGACTGCGGGCCAGGACTTTGGAGAATACCGCCAGTGGCTCGACGTGGCCGGCGTCGACACGTCGCACGTGAAACAGATCGACGGCAAGTTCTGCGCGTCGTTCTTCTGCAGCACCGACGCGGACAACAACCAGATCGCGTCGTTCTACACGGGCGCGATGGCCGACGCGGGGCAGCTCTCGTTCCGCGCCGTCAGCGACTGCGGGCTGGCGATCATCGCGCCGAACGATCCCGGCGCCATGGTGCAGTACGCCGAGGAGTGCCGTACGCTCGGCATCCGCTACATCTTCGACCCCGGTCAGCAGTGCGCGCGCATGTCGGGCGGCGAGCTGCGCGACGGGGTCACCGGCGCCACGATCGTCATCGTCAACGACTACGAGCTGGAGCTGCTGCGGCAGAAAACCGGTCTGGGCGAGGACGGCTTGCTCGGCGTGGCCGAGACGCTGATCGTCACACGCGGCGAGAACGGGTCGTCCGTCATCACGAGCGGGGGATGCGCCGATGTCCCCGCCGTCGCGCCACATCGCATTGTCGATCCGACCGGCGTCGGCGACGCCTATCGCGGCGGTCTGATGAAAGGGCTCGCGCTCGGGCTGCCCTGCGTGGCGTCGGCGCGCCTGGGCAGCGTCGCGGCGGCCTACGCGCTGGAGCACCTCGGCGGCCTGAGCCACTCCTACACGTGGGATGAGTTCCGGCGGAGGTACGAGGAACACTTCGGCGTGTTAGAGACGTCGGCCTCTTCTCAGTTCTGATTCAGGTATTTCCTCTGTGTCCTTGGTACCCTCGGTGTCCTTTGTGTCACCAGTCATCGTCGCCGCGACCATTGCCTCCTACGCCATCGGGTGGGCGATCGGCATTCCCGTCCTCGTCCCGATTCTCAACACGATCGCGAGCTTTCCGTTCATGGTGCTCGCGCTCACGCGTGGGAACCTGCGCCTGGCGGCCGGCCGGATGCTCGTGTGGGCGCTCGCGATGGGCGTGACCGCGACCCTGCTGTCGTACGCGAGGCCCGCGCAGACCGGCTTGTTGTTTCTTCGTGGGCCGTCCTATCGGGCGGAGATGTTCGCGTGGGTGACGACGGGGAGAGGCGCCGAGAGCGAGCCGTCGCAGTTCATCCCGCAGGAGGCGGGGCACGCGGCCATGTTCGCGGGCCTGGCGCTCGCGACCGGCGGCCTGCTCGCGATGCCGATGGGCGCCGTGCTGATGAACTACATGGGGCACTACGTCGGCACGCTGGCGAAGACGAGCGCGCGTCCCGCGATGACCTTGCTGCTGGCCTGGCATCCCTGGGCGGTGATTCGCGTGATCAGCTTCGTGGTGATCGGCGTCGTGCTGTCGGCGCCGCTGCTGTCGCGAATCGGGAAGTTCCGCGTGGACTGGACCGATGCACGCCGCCTGCTGGCCTGGGCAGGCGCTGGTCTCGTTTTCGACATCCTGCTGAAGACGCTCTTCGCGCCCGCCTGGCAGCGGCTGCTGCTGCGGATCGTCGGCTGGTGATGCTGCCCTGCGACCACGCGGCACGCATCTACTGCTCACGCATGACGAATCGCCGCGATGCGTGCCCCGGCGCCGACAAGCAGAACGCCCCCTGCCCGCTGCAGGGGCATCGCGACGCGCGGATTCTCGGCCCATCCGCGCGCGCGGTGGCAAGCCGCCACGTAAAGACCAAGCACAACGAATTCGATGAGGACGGAGCTGATCCCCAGAATCGCCACTTGAATGGCGACCCCGTGCGGAGGGGTGATGAACTGAGGAAGAAGAGCGGTAAAGAACACCAGGGCTTTCGGATTCGCCGCCTGCGTGATGACCCCGTGCCAGAACGTTGCCGGCCCGCGCTCGAGAGTGGAGCCCGGCGACGGATCTACGATGGAAGTGAAGTGAGTCGGAAACAGAATCATGGGCACGCCGAGCCACACCAGGTATGCGGCCCCCAGCCACTTGATGATGACGAACAGATTCCACGATGCGAGGAGCACCGCTCCAAGGCTGGTGGCCGAAAGGACGAAGTAGCCGGCATTAGCGGCGAGGATTCCCAAGCTGCCTCTGAATCCAGCTCGCGCGCCCCGGGTAAGAGACAGCGATATGACAAGAAGGACGGCGGGACCAGGTGTAAAGCACAGGACCGTCTCGGTCGCGCAAAACAATAACCACGTTTGAAGGGTCAAGCTCGCTACCAGTGCGTCGTCCAGCCGACGCGCTGCAGGTCGCGGAGCCGGTCCGTGGCGTGAGTCCGCGCCTGCTCACGGGAGGGCCATCGCCGCGCGAGCAGTAGCGCGCCGTCGTAGAAAAACCGGATCTCGACTTCGTCGGACTCAGGGCAGTCGCGGATCTGCGCGTCGATCCACGTGTGGTCCTTGCGAAGCCGCCACACGCGGACGACACCCATCACTGGCGGGCCGAGGACGCCGCCGATGACGAAGACGCGGCGCTGGCCGCGGCAGCCGGCGCCGCGCTTTGCGCAGGCGATGGTGACGCCGGCCCTGGCGACGATTGACCCGCCGGGCCGGCCTGCTGCAACGCCTCGAAGTCGACGAGCGACAAGTCGTACGCGAGGACCGATCCCAGCTCGTTCGTCTTTGCCTGTGCGAGATCGCGCTGCGCCTGGATGACGAGGAAGCTGGTCGACATCCCGACTTCGAACCGTTTGCGCTCGGCGTCCAGCCGCTGCTCGGCGAGCTCGCGCGCCGCCCGCGTGGTCTCGATCCGCTTCGCGTTCATCTCGATCTTCCAGGCGGCGTCGCGCACCTGCAGGATCGCGCGCGCTTCACCGGCCTTCAACCGCTGCTCGGCCTGCGAATGCTCCAGCTTCGCACGCGCGAAGTTCGCCTGATCGCTGCTCTCGCCGATCGGGTACGAGACGTTCACCCCGACGGCCCACGTCGGGTAGTCGCTGCTGAACAACTGGCTGAGCACCGATCCGAACGGGGTGATGGCGCCCGGGCCGACGATGGTGCCGGGGAAACCGCCGGTGCGGAGCACCTGCGTGCCGCCGAGGCCGATCGCCTGATAGCTGGCGCTCAGGCGCACGTCGGGCAGCCGCTGGTTCCCCGCGTACTTCACGCCGATCTGCGAGCTCTCGATGTCCTTGCGTGCGCGAACGAGATCGGCCCGCTCCGCGAGCGCTCTCGTGACCGCTCCGTCGACGTCGAGCGTCGGCGTCGCGATGGGCGGAGAATCGATGGCGTCGATGCCGACGTTCCAGTTTTCACGCTGCGTCGTGTCGAAGATGAGCACCCGCAGCCGGTCCTCGGCCTGCCTCACCGCGGTTTCCGCGATGATCACCTGTTCCTGAAACGACGCCACCTCCGCCTGCGCCGAGACGAGGTCCAGCGGCGGCGACGCGCCGACGTCCACCTTGGCCTTGTTGACGCGCGACAGCTCCTGCGCGAGGTCGAGCGCAGATCGGCGCGCATCGACCGTCGCCCGTGCCGACACGAGGTTCCAGTAGGCGCTCTTCACGCTGGCCGTGGTGTGGACGAGGCTCTCGCGGAGGCGCGTATCGGCGATGTCGCGATTGGTCCGGCTGGACGCGAGCTGCTGCCGCGCGGAATCGATGAAGAGATCGCGGATGAGCGGCTGCGAGACGTTGAGCGACAGGCCCGACTGCAGCACCGGGTTGTAGCTGTTGAGAAAGCTGTTGCTGCTCGTGTGCGCGGTCGTCCACGACGCGCCGTACGACGTGCCGAACCACGGGAGCCGCTGGCTGACCCCCGCGTTCGTGTTGATGACATCGGTGCGCGTCGCGATCGGAGTCAGAAAGTTCGACGGCGGCTGCAACTGGTTGTTCGACTGCATGCTCGTGCTGATCGTCGGCAGGAACGCGCCCGCGGCGGCCGCCACGCGCGTATCGCTGATCAGCGGATCGAGGCGGTCCGCCTTCAGGTCCACGTTGTGATCGAGCGCCATCGTGACCGCCTCGTCTACGGTCAGACGGAGCGTCGCCGGCGTCGCGGCCGCCTGCACGGGTGTCTGCCCGGACGCCGTCGCCGCCAGGCCGGCGGCGAACAGGACGACAAGGGACGTGTTGCGCATGGTGACGGCCGAGGGCCGGTCAAAAGGCGCCCCGACCGGCAGCGCACGATCTCCCTCTCCGCGCAAGGTACGGCCTTCGGGCCGCGCCGTCGAGCGGCCGAACAACCGGATCTTCCCCAGATCGTCGAACAACGAGTAGGCGACCGGCGTGACGAGCAACGTCAGCAGGAGCGCCAGGGACTGGCCGCCGAAGATGACGAACCCGATCGCGTGGTTGGTGCCGGCGCCGATCCCACGCGAGACGATGAGCGGGAGCATGCCGGCGACGAAGGCGCAGGTCGTCATCAGGATCGGACGCAGCCGGTTCCGGCTCGCCTGCACGACGGCGTCATGCGTCGACAGGCCGGTGTCTTTCAACTGATTCGCGTGGTCGATCTGCAGAATCGAGTTCTTCTTCACGACGCCGAACAGCACCAGCAGCCCGAGGGCCGAGAAGATGTTCAGGGATTGCCTGAAGATGATGATCGACAGCAGCGCGAAGGGCAGGGTGAGCGGCAGCGACAGCAGAATCGTGATCGGATGCAGCCACGACTCGAACTGCGCCGCCAGGATCAGATACATGAAGACCAGCGAGAGCAGAAACGCCGTCACGAAGTTCTGCGCCGCGCGGCCGAGCTCCCGCGAACGGCCGACCAGGACGCCCCGGTACTCGCCGTCCGTGTTCAGCCTCGCGAACTCGGCGACCATCGCATTCTGCACGGCCGCCTGCGATGCCGTCGGCAGCAGGTTGCAGTACACCGTGACCTGCCGCTGCCGCGCCTGGCGATTGATGTCGGTCGGGGAGCTGCCCGGCTGGAAGGTGGCCACGTTCTCGAGCGACACGCTGCCGAGTCGAGACGAGGGCACCGTGAGCGCCGCGATCGCGGCCTCGGTGCTGCGATCTTCCGCCCGCGCGCGCAGGTGCACTTCGTACTGCTCGCCACCTTCGTTGTACGTGGTCACCTGATCGCCGCCGACGAGCAGGCGCAAGGCCTCCGCCGCGTCGCCAATCTGGACGCCGAGGTCGGCCGCCTTCGGCCGATCGACCTGCACCGAGAGCTCCGGCTTCCCGACGTTCAGCGACGTGTCGATGTCGACGACGCCCCGAAGCGGCTTCACACGCTCGACGAGCTGGCGGCCGATCGCTTCGAGCTTCTTCAGATCGGGACCGTTGATCGCGAACTGTACGGCGGCCCCCTGCGCGCCGCCGCCGCCGATCACCGCCACCTCCTGGACCGACGTCCGGAGGCTGGTCGCGAGCGGTGGGAGGATGTCGTTACGAATGGCGCCCATGACCGCGAACTGATCGCGCGTGCGCTCTTCGATCGCTTTCAGGCGGATGTAGATGTTGCCGAGGTTCCGCGTCTTCGCCGGGTCGCCGCCGACCGTGACGAGCGCGTAGTTCACTTCCGGCACCCGCTGCCGCACCGTGTTGGCGATGCGGTTGGTCAGGACTTCCATCGCTTCGAGGCTCGTGCCTTCCGGCCCGCGCAGGTTGATTTCGAACTCCGATTGATCGTCCTGCGGCATGAAGTTCTTGTCCGCGATCATGAAGAGCGGCGCGCTCGACAGCAGCACGAGGCCGGCCACGCCGGCGACGATCGTGCGGTGCGCCATCGACCACTCCAGCAGGCGGGTATAGAAGCGATCGATCGTGCTGAAGATCCTCGAGTCCTTCGACGAGTGCTTGTCTTTGCCGTGCCGCTCCACTTTCAGCCACCGCGCCGACAGCATCGGCGTGAGCGTGAAGCTGACCAGCAGCGACACCATGATCGCGAACGCCATGGTCAACCCGAAGCTCTTCATGAACCGGCCGACGATGCCGCCCATGAAGCCGACCGGCACGAAGATCGCGACGAGCGAGAGCGTCGTCGCGAGCACCGCGAGACCTATCTCCCGGGTGCCTTCGATGGCCGCGTGGATCTGGTCGTCGTGCTTTTCCTCGATGAAACGATAGATGTTCTCAAGCACCACGATCGCATCGTCGATGACGATGCCGACCGAGAGCGTCAGCGCGAGCATCGTCATCAGGTTGAGCGTGAAGCCCATGTACCAGAGCAGCCCGAACGTCGCGATGATCGACGTCGGAATGGCCACGGCCGAGATGAGGGTGGAACGCAGGTTCGTCAGGAAGAGCAGCACGACGAGCGCGGCGAGCATCGAGCCCACGATCAGGTGCTCGTCGACGTTGTGAATCGCGGCCTCGATGAAGTCGGACGTGTCCCGTACCACGCGGACGGTGTAGCCGGCCGGCAGCGAGGCTTTCAGTCCGACGAGGCGTTCCTTGACGGCCCGCACGACTTCGACGGTGTTCGTGCCCGACTGCCGCCGGACCTGGAGCAGCACGGTCCCCGTGCCGTTGACGTTCGCCAGCGTTTCGGGCTCCGCTTCGCCGTCTTCGACCCGCGCCACGTCGCCGATTCGAACCGGATGTCCATCCTTCTGACGGATGACGATCTCGCTGAACTCCGCCACGCTCTGGACGCGGCCGCGCGTCCGCAGCGTGACCGACTGCGGCCCCTGATCGACGCGGCCCCCGGGAATCTCGATGTTCTGGCCCTGCAGCGCGCGCGCGACGTCGGTCACCGTCAGGTTGTAGCCGCGCAGCCGATCGGCGTCGAGCCAGATGTTGATTTGCCGCTGCCGGCCGCCGAGCACGAGCACCTGCCCGACGCCGTTGACGCTTTCGAT
The DNA here is from genome assembly GCA_003222535.1 of Acidobacteriota bacterium. Taxonomy (GTDB): domain Bacteria; phylum Acidobacteriota; class Vicinamibacteria; order Vicinamibacterales; family CAVVIG01; genus QHWJ01. Next base: position 7,980 of record QHWJ01000176.1, read on the forward strand.
CTGCCGCCGCAGCACCTTGTCGGCGTACTCCGTGATGTCGCGGACCGGCTGTGTCGCGCTGAGCGCGAGGCTGAGCACCGGCGCGGCGTCAGGATCCTGCTTGTCGACGCGCGGCTGCTGGATCGTCTTCGGCAGGCGCGGCAGGACGCCGTTCACCTTGTCGCGCACCTCCTGCGCGGCCACGTCGGTGTCCTTTTCGAGGATGAACGACACGATCACCTGGGAGATGCCCTCGGAGGAGACCGAGCGCAGGTCGTCGATCCCGCTGATCGTGTTGACCGCCTCCTCGATCTTGTCGGTGATCTCGGTCTCGATCTGTTCCGGCGCCGCGCCCGGCTGCAGCGTCGTCACCGTGACGGTGGGGAAGTCGATCTTCGGAAAGCGGTCGACCCCCAGCCGCGTGAACGAGAAGACGCCGATGACCGTGAGCGAGAGGATGAGAACCGTCGCGAAGACCGGACGTTTGACGCAGAGCGCCGCAAGCCATTGCATAAGAGCACCTGAAGAATTAGGAATTAGGAATTTGGAATTTGGAATTCCGCTCGAATTCCAACTTCCAAATTCCCAATTCTTAATTACGAGATTCCACCTTGGTTCCGTCTGCGAGCTGCCCGACGTTCTTCGTCGCGACGTGCTCGCCGGCCTTCAGCCCTTTGGTGATTTCCAGGAGATCGCCGACCCGTTCACCAATCGTGACGATCCGTTCTTCCGCGCGGCCGCCGGTGACCACGTAGACGCGGCTGGTGCCGGAGGTCGTCAGCACCGCCGCCGCCGGGACGAGCACGCCAGGCGTGCGCGCCGGCTGCTCGATGCGCGCCGTGGCGAACAGCCCGGGCTTGAGCACGGCGTTCGCGTTCGGCACCATCGCCTCCACGGTCAACGCCCGCTGATCGGCCTGGAGCGCCGGCGACACGTATTTGACCCGACCCTCGAACTGCCGTCCCGCGTACGCGTCGACCTCGAAGGTCACGGGCTGGCCGACGGCCACCACCGAGACGAACTGTTCGGGAATCGTCAGGCGCACGCGCAGCGGGTTCACGCGGACGACTGTGGCGACTTTCATGCCCTTGGTGACGTAATCGCCGACCGATGCGAGGCGCTCGGCGACGACGCCGGCGAACGGCGCGCGGACGGCGGTGTCGGCGAGCGCCTTGCGCGCGAGTGAGACGCGGGCCTGCGCCGCCTGGAGCGCCTGGTATTGTTGCGCCGCGCCGTTCTTCGCCGATTCGTACTGCTGGCGCGCCGCTTCCGACTGCGTCCGCCTCTGGTCGTACTCCGACTGCGACACGACGCGCTGGTCGAGCAGCGACTTGATGCGCGCGAACTCGCTCTGCGCGAGCTCGAAGGCCGATTTCGCGTTCTGGACTTCCGGCACGGCGTTGATGTCGAACGGCGTCCCCGGCGTGATCCCGAGCCTCGCTTCGATCTGGGCGGCGTTGGCCTCGGCCTCCTTGAGCTGAGCGTCGGTCTCCGTCGCCGACAGACGAACGAGCTCCGCGCCCGGCGACACCGGCGTGCCCCGCTCGACCGGCGCCGAGACGACGCGGCCCGCGGTTTCCGCGGCGACGTCGGCTTGTTCTTCCGCCATCAGCGTGCCGGTCGCGCGGATGAACCGCGCGACGGGCTGCTCGACCGCCGCCGCCGTCGCCACGGCAATGGCCGCCGGCGCCGATGATTGATCCTTGCCGCTGGCGTCGCCCGAGCTGCAGGCGCCCGACGCCAGCGGCGCGGCGAGCAGCAGGGCGGCCAGAAGCGATTGCACGATTCCGCGATTCATGAGCACTCCTCGGAGTTACGAAGCCTGGGCCGCCCGTGGTGGGAGTCCGCCTTCCACCACGGACTGCCGGGCATCGGCGGCGGGTTCAGCGGCATCGAGGGCACAGCCGACGCCGCGCGGCGACCGCAGCGTCACGCCGGACTGCAGGCCGGCGAGCGTCAGGTTCAGCACGTCGGCGGCGAGCAGATCGGGGTTCTCGCCGGGCAGCAGCCGCTCGGACAGGTTCAAGAGCGCGACGCCCAGGACGCCGACCATCAGCGCGCGCGTCGCGATGTGCGGATCGACGGTGTGCGGCAGGTCGCCGGCCTCGATACACGCGCGCAGTTCCTCGATGATGTGCTGCTTCATCTCGCGCGCGAACGCGAACCGCTCGTATTCGCGGCTGATGCGCGGCACCGATCGCTCGACGAACATCAGCGCGAAGTACTGCGGCTGTTCGCGGCTGAACTCGTAGAGCCGCCAGAACACCGCGCGTATGCGCTCGAGCGGAGGGGCGTCCTGCAGCTGCGGGTCGTGGCGGACAGCCGCTGGATCGCCGAGCAGCCGGAACCCCTCCTCGGCGAGTGCGAAGAAAATGTCGTCCTTACCCGCGAAGTATCCGTAGATCGCCGCCGGGCTGTATTCGATGCGCTCGGCGATCTTCCGGATCGAGACGTTCTGGAAGCCCTCGTTGACGAAGAGCTCGCGCGCGGCGTCGAGAATGGCGCGGCGGACAGCCTCTCGGTCGCGTTCCTGTCGTTCTTTGATGCCCATCAGTTCTCCGGATACGTCAACAAGTGAACGGTGTTCACAAGCGTAACATCGTTAGACGCTGGAACAACGTTCGGCGTTTCAAACTCTCCTAAACTATTGCGTGAGCTGACGTTGCGTCGCCGCCAGCCATGCCGCCAGTCCGACCACGTAGGTGGCCGACGCCGTGAGCAACGTGACCTGGAAGCCCCAGTTCATCGCGATGAATATGGCCAGAGTGGCGCCCAGAACCGACAACGCGCCGTTCACCCCCCACGCCCAGGCGACCATCTGAGGAGCCCGCGCGCTCAGGATTCGCATCCCGGTCGGCATCGGGATCCCGAGGGCCACGCCCATCGGGACGAGCATCGACACCGCGATCGCGATCCGCGCGCCCCGCGCGAACGGGATGGCCCATGTCACGACCGTCGACGAGACGAAGATGAACGCGACACCCATCACCGCGATCGTCAGGATGCCGATCGCGCCACTGCGCCTGAGGGACGCGACGTCGAGCCGCCGGCTCCACGCCGCGCCGAGGCCCGTGCCGAGCAACAGCGAGAACAGCGTGACCGCCAGCGAATAGACCGGATGGCCGAGCAGCAGCACGAAGCGCTGCAGCACCGACACTTCGATCAGCATGAAGCCGGCGCCGAGCGCGCCGAAGTAGACCAGCCAGGCAAGCCAACCCGGTGGTCGGGCGTGTCCTCGCCCAGCCAGCGCGAGCGGACCGATGACGAACAGCGCGACGAGCACCATCGAGATGCCGAGCAGCGTCAGCAGCGCACTGAGACCGTTGCCGAACAGCATCGATTTGCCGAACGCGACGTCGAGCTGATTCTGCAGCTTGGTGGTGTGAAAGAAGAACGGGCGATCGTCGGTGGTCGGCCTGATGTCGGAGCGGTACGCGGCGTAGAACTGCTCGCGGTCGGCGGCGAGGACGAGCCGCGCGTAGTCGCCAGTCGCCGCACCGTCGACGACGACGTCCCTGGCGGGCCGGGTCACGTTCGGCACCTCGCGACTCTCCGCCATCCTCTCCAGGGCTCCGCCGGCCTGAGCCGTAGCAGTCCCTCCGGCGTCCGGCGCGTAGAGAATGTCGAATCCCAGTCGATCGGCGACGCCGTGCAACTGCACGATCTCGCCGGCGGTGAACGGCGTTTTCTTCAGCAGGAACGTCGCCACACGATCCTGCCGCACGATCGCCAGGCGCCCGGCCGCGGACCAGCCGCGCTGCTCGCAGGCCGCTTGCGCGAGCGACACCAGCCGCAGGCCGTCGGCGACCCAGCGCGTAATCGTCAGCACACCGCCGTCCGTCAAGTGATCGAGGTAGTCGTTGAACGCCTCGACGGTGTACAACGTGTTCTCGGTCAGCGTATACGCGCCCGCCGCGGTGGCGGCCCACGTGTCGACGAGCGACGCCTGGATCACGTCGTAGCGCTCCGGCGACCGCCGCACGAAGCTCCGTCCATCGTCCACGGCGATACGGACGCGCGCGTTCGAGTAGATGCCGCCTGAGAAGTCGTGAAACCGATTGCGCATCACATCGTCGGCGATGATGGGGTTGATCTCGACGCCGTCCACGCGGCCGGCCCCGAACACGAGCGCGGACGCCAGGTCACGCCCGCCGCCAGGGCCGATGACGAGGGCGGTGAAACCATCGGGGACTGGGGGCTGGGGACTGCGGACTGGGGACGTGGGGACTGGGGACGTGGGGACTGGGGGCTGGGGACTGGGGACCGGGAGCTGGACATGGGCAGCCGGGCTTTCGTTTTCAGTCCCCAGTCCCCAGTCCCCAGTCCCCGTCCGCTGTCCGACGATGTGATACGCCAGCGCCGTGAGCTCGTACCGAAGATACCGGGCGTTCGACAGGTCCGGCGCGAGGCGCAGGATTGGCGTCGATGCCGCCGAGTCGATGTCCATGAAACGCGTATCGGGCAACGGTCCCTTGTAAGCCGGGCTCAGCGACCAGTCGCCGTGCGTCCGCTCGTAGACGCCGATGCGCGAGAACGAATTCCACTTGCTGAACAGAATGCGATCGCCCTGGTGGCCCTTGGTGTCGACGACATCGAACCCGGCGATGCCGGAGAGCTGGCCGGCGATCGGCACGAGCAGTACCACGGTGCCCACGCCGGCAATCGCGCGGCGATTGGCGCGCGGCGCGAACAGCACGGCGGCCGCGATCGACAGCGCCGCGGCCGAGAGGACGACGCCGGGCGCGCCGAGGCGATCGAGCATTGGAATCAGCATCAGGCAGCCTGCCGCCGCTCCCATGAGATCGGCCGCGTATACCGCGTTTATCTGCGACGACAGCCGGGAGATGGCGAGCGTGACGACGAGACCGCCGGCGAAGAACGGCAGCGCGGCGAGCGCGTAGATCGCGAGCATCAGCGCCAGGTTGTGCGGCGAGTAATTCAGGCCGACGCGGAGGCGGACGAGCCAGAACAGGGCGACGATCGTGCCGCCGGCGTAGATCACCGATTCGGCGGCGAGGAGCGTGTCGGTGGGCCAGCGCTCGAGGCGCGGGCGGGTTATGTAGGCGAACACGCCGCTGGCACTGACGCCGAACAGCGCAACCGAGATCGCGAGGAACGCGAAGTGGTAATACATGACGACCGAAAAGATGCGGGTGAGCGCGAGCTCGGTCATCAGGAGCGCAGCGGACACGAGCGCGACGCCGGCGAGATGGCGTCCGGACGGCGAGGTCATTGCGCGAGAGTGTACCATCCGATGTGCGCAGACGCCGGTCGGTGTCCGCTCTTCGAGCGGCGTTCGTCGCGGCATCGGCGGCGTGGGCGGTGATATTGCCGCTCGCGCCGTATCTGGCGAGCCGCCCGCATGCGTCGCCGGCCGGCACGGCGTTCGTCGTCGCGGTCTATGGCATCGGCGGCCTGATCTGTCATCAACTGCCCGAGCGCTCCTATCGTCTGTGGACCGCGCAGATGCCGGTGTGCGCCCGATGCGCAGGCATCTATTTCGGCGCGGCGATCGCGGCGATCGCCCTGGCCGCGGCACCGCTGAAGCGGCGCCCTGCGAACGATGCCGCGGCACCGCTGAAGCGGCGCCCCACGTACGAAGGGCTTGCAGTCGTAGGGCACCGCTTGAGCGGTGCCAACGCCAACGCCTCGCGCGACACGCTCATCATCTCCGCGCTGCCGACGTTGCTCACGCTTGTCTACGAATGGACGACCGGGCACATGCCGGCCAACGGGATCCGGTTCGCCGCCGGCGCTCCAATCGGCGTGGCGGTGGCGTGGCTCGTGATCCGACACGCGCACGACGATCGTCGCGCTCATCCTGAGCCCGTCGAAGGATGAGGTAAACTACGACACGTGCGCGCCACCGCCGCCGCCGACACGCAATCGGGCACGCTCGTGCTGCTGTGCCTCGCGTCATGGGCCGTTCCCGGCGCCGGACATCTCTGGCTCGGGCGCCGGACCAAAGGCCTCATCTTTCTGATCGCGCTGCTGCTGATGTTCTCTATCGGCCTCGCGACCCACGGTCGGCTGGTTCCGCCGGGCGCGGTCGCCGGGTTGATCGATCTATCCGACCCGCTCGTCGGGCTGATGGCCGTCGCGGATCTGGGCATCGGGGCGGCGTATTTCGTGGCCAGCGCGCTCGGGTACGGCGCGGGCAACGTGCGGGCCGTCACCTATGAGTACGGCAATACCTTTCTGATCGTGGCCGGACTGTTGAATCTCCTCGTCGTCATCGACGCCTACGACGTCGCGATGGGCCGCAAGTAATGCAGAGCCACCTGCTGCTGCTCGCCATCTTCGCGTTCTTCGTCTCGCTCGTCTTCGCGGTGATCGCGAAGGACACCGCGCGGGAGCAGATCCGCCTGGGCGGGCTCATGTTTGCGGGGTTTCTCGGATCCGCAATCGTGCTCGGCTGGCTGATGTACCCGTTACCGCTGTAGGCGTCCCGGCTACGGAATCCGACATGGCCTTCGACAACCTCCTGCTCGAGCGCGACGGCGCGATCGCGATCGTCACCATCAATCGTCCCGCCGTCCTCAATGCGCTGAACACGCAGACGCTCGACGATCTACGCCGTGTCATCCTCGATTTGAGTCGCGACGATGGCGTGCGCGTCGTCGTCCTGACCGGCGCGGGCGACAAGTCCTTCGTCGCCGGCGCCGACGTCAACGAGCTGGCGGTGCAGACGCCGACCAGCGGCCGCGATCACGCGCTCGCCGGCCAGCATGTGTTCGACCTGATCGAGAACATGGGCAAACCGGTCATCGCGGCGATCAACGGCTACGCGCTGGGTGGCGGGTGCGAGCTCGCGATGGCGTGCACGCTGCGGATCGCGGCCGACACGGCGAGGCTCGGCCAGCCGGAGATTGCGTTGGGACTGATCCCGGGCTACGCCGGCACGCAGCGCCTGGCGCGGCTGGTCGGCAAGGGCAGGGCCATGGACATGATTCTCACGGGCGTGCCGATCGCAGCCGACGAGGCGTTGCGGATCGGCCTCGTGAACCGGGTCTCGCCGGCGGCCGATCTGATGGCCGACGCACGAAAGCTCGCGGCACAGCTGGCGAAGAGCGCGCCGATCGCGATGCGATACATCATCAACGCCGTCAACAAGGGCATCGAGATGCCGTTCGCCGGCGCGTCCCAGTACGAGGCGGCGCTGTTCGGCCTCGTGACGTCGACCGACGACATGCGCGAGGGCACGAAGGCGTTTCTCGAAAAGCGCAAGCCGGAGTTCACAGGCAGGTAGGCCCCTAGGGCATTGGAGCGCGCAGGCTTTAGCCAAGCGAACATGTGCAGCGCGAAGGCGGCGGCCGAGCGGAACGGATGCAGACGATACAAGGCGAGGGGCGCGCGGCGGGGATGCGGTTTGCGGTCGTCGTGTCGAAGTACAACGACTTCGTGACCGACCGCCTGCAGACGGGGGCCATTTCCGCGCTCGCCTCCGCCGGCGTCGCCTCGAGCGACATCACGATCGTCCGCGTGCCTGGCGCGTTCGAGATCCCGCTCGCCGCGCAGCACGCGGCCGGGAGCGGCCGCTATGCCGCGATCGTCTGCCTCGGCTGTCTGATCCGCGGCGAGACGCCGCATTTCGAATACATCTCGTCAGCCGTCTCGCAGGGCCTGACGACCGCGGCGGCCACGACCGGCGTGCCGATGTCGTTCGGCGTGCTGACGGTGAATTCGGTGGAGGAGGCGCTCGTGCGTGCCGGAGACGGCAGCGGGAACAAGGGTCACGAAGCGGCCGTCGCCGCGATCGAGA
>QHWJ01000177.1 GCA_003222535.1 Acidobacteriota bacterium
ACGGCACGCTTGATCTCGGCGGGTGTGTATTCGAAGACCGGCACGCCTGCCTCGACGGCCGCCAGCATCGCCACGCCGCGAGCATGGCCGAGCTTCAGCGCGCTGCGCACGTTGACCGAATGAAACAGGTTCTCGATCGCGGCGCTGTCCGGGCGGCATTCGTCGAGGATGCCGGTCAGCCGGCTGTGAATCAGGAGCAGCTTGTCGGGAAACGACGCGAGCGCCGGACTCCTGATGGCGCCCCAGACGACGATGCGGTGGTGCGACCCGTCCGTCTCGACGCAGCCGTAACCGGTGCGCTCACAGCCGGGGTCGATGCCGAACACTCTCACGCGAGCGAGGCCTCGATCTCCTTCTCCGAAATGTCGAAGTTCGACCAGACGTGCTGCACGTCGTCCTGGTCGTCGAGCGCCTCCATCAGCTTCAGCATCGACTGCGCAACCTTGCCTTCGAGCTTGACGTAGTTCTTGGGGACCATCGAGACCTGGGCGCTGGCCGGCTCGACGCCGAGCTGCTTCACGGCGTCGCGGACGACGGCAAACAATTCGGGCGCGCTCAACACTTCCCAGTTGTCGCCGTCGTCCTGCAGATCGTCGGCGCCCGCGTCGAGGACCGCTGCCAGCAGCTTCTCCTCGTCGGCCTTCGACTTCTCGATGACGATGTAGCCCTTCTTGGCGAACATCCAGGCGACGGCGTTGGCGGAGGCGAGATTGCCGCCATGCTTCTCGAGCAGGTGGCGCAGCTCGCCGACCGTGCGGTTCTTGTTGTCGGTCAGGACATCGATGATGACGGCCGCGCCGCCCGGACCGTACGCTTCGTACTGGGCCTCTTCGTACGAGACGCCGGGCTCTTCGCCCGTGCCGCGACGGATGGCGCGCTTGATGTTCTCGGCGGGCATGTTCTCCGACTTCGCGTCGGCGATGATCGTGCGCAGCCGCGGGTTCATGTCGGGGTCGCCGCCGCCGGCCCGCGCGGCGACGGTCAATTCCTTGATGAGGCGCGTGAAGATCTTGCCGCGCTTGGCGTCGAGGGCGCCCTTCTTGTGCTTGATTGAGGCCCACTTGGAATGGCCGGACATGGGAAAACTCCAGAAAAAACGGGGAACAGGACCGCGAATTTTACCACAGGCCGGCCTGCCGCCTGTGGCGTGCGGCATCAGCCGGACCCGACGAAGTCCGCCTGACGGCGGACGCCACAGCGATTCTTCACCAGCCCTTTCAGGACTGCTTTCGCCGCGCGAGGATGATCCACACGTCGGCGCGGTCGTCCCAGGGGCGCCCCTGATAGTCGCCGAGGACGGCATCGACAAGGAAGCCGGTCCGTTCGAGTTGTCGCGCCATCTCTGGAACCGACAGCGTACGGAACGTCAGGTCGAACCGGTGCTCCCGCGTGCGGTCGCCGCGGCGCTCCACATATTTCTGCACGAACGTCGTCAGGCGCCGCGCCGGGTCCTGCCGGACCGACTCGATGAGCGTGAGCTGCGCGTCGCCGGCCCGCCCGCGCAACTGCACGCGGTTCTCATACTCACGCCAGTGCGGGACGTCGGGGACGAGATCGATCCCGAAGATGCCGCCGGGCGCGATGACGCGCGCGACCGAGGCGAGGGTCGCCGCGAGATCGCGCGGCCGGATCAGCGACTGCAGGACCCCGTAGGGGGCGACGACCATCGGGAAGGACCGCGCGTCAAACGGGAGAGCGCGGATGTCTCCGCGGACGAGACGCAGAGACGGAGAATCGGCGATTCGGCCGTTTGGTGATTTGGCGGTGTGGCCGCGCGCCCGCCCGAGCATCGGCGCCGATCGATCGATGCCCACCAGCTCGACGCCGGCGCGCGCCAGCGGCCACGACACACGCCCGGTGCCGCAGCCGAGCTCCAACACCGGCCCTCTGGCGGCCGATGCGACGCGGCGCCAGAACGGCACGTCACGGCGGCCGAGCGTCTGCTCGTTCTCCCAGTCATAGAAGGGCGCGTACTCATCCCATCCCTGCCAGCCTTCTCGAGATTGCGGATCGCGGGTTGCGGATTGCGGATTGCGGGCTGCGGATTGCGGACCGCGGGTTGCGGACGTCGGCCTGGCTGCCACGTCCACATCCTAATCTCTTGCACGCCCCGAATCCCGTTAGAATCGCGCCATGGGTGACGGCGATCTCTCGAAGTGGCGCGATGAATTCCCCATCCTGTCGCGTACGGTCTACATGATCAGCAATTCGCTCGGCGCGATGCCGCGACAAACGGCGCGCAACCTCGCCGAGTACGCCGACACGTGGGCCACGCGCGGCGTGCGCGCGTGGGAAGACCGCTGGTGGGAAATGCCGGCTGAGATCGGGGACAAGATCGCGGGCATCGTCGGCGCGCCCGCTGGAACGGTGAGCATGCACGAGAACGTGACGACTGCAGAGATGGTGGCGCTGTCGTCGGTGCGCCCGTCCGCTTCGCGCAAGCGGCTCGTCTGTTCGGCGATGGACTTTCCGTCGATGATCTATCTGTATCGCGCGCAGCAGGCGGCCGGGTTCGAGCTGCAGGTCGTGCCGGCCGAGGGCGATCTCACCGTGCACACCGGGCGCATGCTCGATGCGATCGACGATCGGACGGCGGTCGTGGCCTTCTCACACGTGCTGTTCCGCACCTCCTACATCGTGGATGCCCACGCCATCGTCGGGCGCGCGCGCGACGTGGGCGCCACCGTGATCCTCGACACGTATCAGTCCGCCGGCATCATTCCCCTGGACGTGACGGCGCTCGGCGTCGAGTTCGCCGTCGGCGGCTGCCTGAAGTGGCTGTGCGGCGGCCCGGGCAACGCATTCCTCTACACGCGGCCGGATCTGCTGAAGCACGCGAAGCCCTCGTTCACCGGCTGGGTGTCGCGCGAGCATCCGTTCGCCTTCAACATGGAAGACGACGTCACTCGCCGCGATGCCATGCACATGATGAACGGCACACCGTCGATTCCGGCGTACTACGCCGCCCTGGCGGGGCTCGACATCATCCATGCGGTGGGAGTGGACCGCATACGCCAGCAGTCGCAGCGGCTGACCGCGAGGCTGCTCGCCCTCGCGGATGAGTACGGCTTTGCCTCCGCGGCGTCGCGAGAGCCCGATCGCCTCGCCGGCACGGTGGCCCTGAACGTGCCGGATGCGCCGCTCGTCTCACGCACGCTGAAAGCCCGCGAGTTCATCGTCGACTACCGGCCGCCGGTCGGCGTACGCATCTCACCGCACTTCTACAACACGATGGAAGAAGTCGATCGCGTCATGGCGGAGATCGCGTCGATCGTGGCGACCAAGGACTACGACAGCGGGGAAACGCACTCGCTCGTCACCTGATGTCGGGTGCCTGACTCATTGCACTCGCTCGTCCTGAGCCTTTCGACTCGCACGTACGGTTTTGAAACCTCACGCCGCGTGCCGCCTCAGCTGCGACAGTCCTTCGTGAATCGTCGGATACGACGGCCGCCAGCCGAGGTCGACGCGCGCCTTCTCGTTCGAGAGCGGGAGGCGAATCGCCATCATGCGCGCCATGTAGGGCGACAGCAGCCGCGGCAGCCAGGATGGTACCGCGATCGGCCGCGGCGCGCCCACCGATTCGGCGATCGCGAGCGCCATCTCGCTCATGCTGACGGCGCGGTCGTCGACGATGTCGTAGACGCTGCCGGCGGGCCCGCGCTCGAGCGCGGCAATCGTCGCGCTGGCGGCGTCCTCCAGGTGGATGGGCGGCAGCAGACCGCGATCTCCACGCACCGTGGGCAGCAGACGATGGCGCGCCAGCGCGATCAGCTGATCCGTCGTCCCATTCGCCGGTCCGTAGAACAGGCCGTACCTGAGCACGATGCCTTCGATCAGCCCTCGCGCGCTCGCGTCGAGAATCTGTGACTCCAGGGAGCGCACGGCGTCGGCCGCCTCCCGCACGCCGGCTGGAATCGGCGTCGTCGACGCGGCTCCCAAGAGCGCAAACGATCCGCCGACGAGGCGTTCGGCGCCCGCGCCCACGGCGGCGGCGATCAGATTCCTGGTCCCTTCCGTGCGCAGACGGTTGGTCGGCGCGAGATCGCGCGCGCTTCTCGGTCCGGCTTTCGGCAGCGCCGTGAGCTGATGGATCACGTGGCTCGGCCGAGCGGCGGCGACAACGCGTCGAAGCGCCTCCGCGTCGAGCGCGTCGGCGACGGCCGGCGTCGCGCCGAGCGCGCGCAACTTCGGCTCATTTGCCGCGAAGCGCGTGAGCGCGGTGACCTGATGTCCGGCGGCCACGAGCGCGCGCACCAGCGGGACGCCGATCGCCCCGGATCCTCCTGCAAGAAATACGTTCATGATGTCCTCCTCGCAGCCCGTAACGCAGAGCGGACTCCGATCGCGACGCCTGCGGATTCGCTCACGATGAGCAGCGCCGCCGTGACGGCAAACACAGAACGCCATTGCGCGGCGACATGGTCGATGCGATCCGGTCCCGGGATGACAAAGTGATTGACGAGTCCGAAGACAGCGATCCGGCGAATGATACGGTTACGCGACTTGACGCTCGGCTGAAGCGTTCGCGCTCCGGTGTCGAACCTGCCCTACCCGACCTATTCGACCCACGCGACCCACGCGACTTGACGCTCGGCTGAAGCCTTCGTGCTCCGGTGTCGAACCTGCCCTACCCGACCTATCCGACCCACGCGACCTGACGCTCGGCTGAAGCCTTCGCGCTCCGGTGTCGGACGCACCCGACCCGCCCGACCCAGTTAGTCTGAAACGGCGAGCTCTCCCGCGACGATCGGCCGGGTACGGGGCAACCGTCCCAGGCGGGCGAGATAGCCGACAGAGCCAAGGATGGCGAGAAAGGTGCCCAGCTTGATCACGTCCCCCAGGCGGGTCCTCGGCACGACTTTCCACAGCAGCCACAGCACTGGCTGCGCCCAGCACACGGCCCACACCGATCCGTAAAAGTACCGGCGCTCGTGTCCTTCCCCTTTGGTCGAGACCTTGACGCGCGGGAGCCGGCCAATCGCGCCGAGCAGCCAGATCGATCCGGCGAGCGGAAAGTATGCGTCACGGTAGATCTCCTTCAGATACCAGTGACCCGTCACGATGGCGACGACGAGGCCGGCGATGTTCAGGACGGCGAACGTGATCACCTCGCTCCACGCGACCGTGTAGCAGAACCGGCGATAGAACGGGTTGGGACGATCCTCGGTGAAGCGGATGATGTACGGCTTCGGCTCGACTCCGGGCAGGCGGCCGCGAACGCCCGCGACGGCCGTGCCGGCAAGCACGGCCCCGAGCCACACTGCCATGCGCGCATCGAAGCCGCGCTCGAACAGATCGAAGGTGAGCGGACCGGGCGCGATGAAGAACACGAAGATCCAGATCGGCCAGTGATTGAGTCGGTAGTACAGCTTGTTGCGCTCGCGGATCTTGCGTTGCGACGCGTACTCGACAGGGATGGCGTTCACGGTTTCTTTTTGCGCGGGTGTCGTCGCCTGGTCGACCGGGTTTTTGTTCGGGACGTCGGAGGCCGGCTGGCCTTCGGCCGGCGAGTATAACCCGGCGAGGGGATCTGCGGCGTGCTGCCCCACATGCCGCGCCGGAAGGCCTGAGCTTCGGACTCGGCGCGCTGCAGCTCCTGCAGCCGCGCGAGCGGCACGCGCGCGGAAATGCGCGCCAGCCCCTCGCGCACGAGCACGGCGTTCACGAACATACCGTCTTCGGTCATCACGTACGCGAGTTGGCGGTTATACACGTCGACCGCCGCGCCTTCCTGCTCGAGCCGCACCCACCGATGGAGAATCAACGCCGTCAAGCGTTCCCGCGCCTCGCGGCCGAACGGCGCGGACGAGTCGAACCCACGGCCGATCTCCGGCGCATCGATGCCGAGCAGCCGCACGCGGCCGACGGTCGCCACATCGATCGTGTCGCCGTCGATGACCGCCCGGACGAGCACCGGACCGGACCGCGTGACGCGGCCGTTCACCGTGGGGGTTTGAATGGCGGCAACAGCCGCGGCGGCGACAGCGATCAGAATCTGCATAGGCGACTCCAGTTCGCAAGGGGTTGCGCGGATCGCAATGCGCTTGTGCAAGAGGTTCACCAGCCTCGGCGAGCCTGAAAAGGCTCGCCCTGGACGGCGGACGGTCTTCAGGCCGTCCCGGTCCTTCTCAGCCGGTACAACGCGATCCCGACGGCGACGGCGACGTTCAGTGAATCGACGTCCTCGTTTATGGGGATCCGCACGCGGGAGTCGGCCTCGGCCTCGACCGCCGGCGTCAACCCCGCGCCTTCGGTCCCGACCATCAACGCCACGCGGGACGCACGCGGCCCGGCGGCGAACGCGTCGAGCGTCTCGGCCGGGTCACCTAGCGTGAGCGCGACGATCGTGAACCCGGCGGCGCGAACGCGGGTGAGCACGCCCGGCCAGTCGCCGTCGCCGGCGCGCGCGAACGGCACCGACAACGACGCCCCCATCGACGTGCGGATCGCCTTTCGGTACAGCGGATCGCAACCCGTCGGGCTCAGCAGCACACCGCCCGCACCGAACGCCGCCGCATTGCGAAACACGCCGCCGACGTTGTCCGCGTTCGACACGCCCTCGAGGATGAGAATCGTCCGCGCCGACTCGAACACTTCGTCGGCCCGCGTCGCCGGCGGCCGGTGGACGAGAGCGAGGCATCCGCGATGGACGTCATAGCCGGTGATCTCGGCAAGCGTGTCTGCATCGCACACGAGGACGTGAACGTCGCGGGCGAGCGTCGCGACGGTTGAGGCCAAGTCCTTCAGCGCCGCGCCGTTCAAGAGCACGGACTCGACACGGTACCGCCTGTCTTCGATGACGCGGCGCACCACGAACCGTCCCTCGGCCACGAATAACCCTCGCGATCGGAGGAGCTCGCCGTCACGCACGTCGCGGTAAGCGGCGATGCGCGGGTCGGCTGCACTGTTAATTCGCTCGACTGCCATCCTTCCCCTTGACCCCCGTCGCCGACGATGGCACCGTCGTCATGGAGGCAAACCGCATGACGACCGACGAATATCTGTACGACACGGAAGAGACCAATCGCATCCGCGAGCTGGCCATGGGCATGGTGCGCGAGCCGCCCGCGCCGTTTTTTTCACATCAGGCGCTCGTGCTCAGGGTCGCGAGGCTGTGGGGGGACCATGTCGAGCCGCGGAAGCTCGGTCGCGTAGCAATAGCCCCCCTCGACGTCATCCTGGATCGGGAGCGCGCGCTGATCCTCCAACCGGACGTGTTGTTCGTGTCGACGGAGCGGCTGTCGATCATCCGGGATCAAGTGTGGGGAGCCCCCGATCTGGTCGCCGAAATCTTGTCGCACGGCACGCAAGACCGCGACCGCAGCGAAAAGCTCGAGTGGTACCGGCAGTACGGCGTGCGCGAATGCTGGCTCGTCGATCCGTTCAAGCAGGTGAACCTCTTCGATTTCACCCAACCGGTTCCGGTCGAGCGCATCGCAAAGGGTCGCGATGCCATCCGCTCGTCCGTCCTGCCGGCGCTCGAAGCGTCCGCTTTCGGTATCTTCGCGTGAGCACCTTGCCGCAGTCGGCTGAGCCAAGTCAACCTCCCGGGCTCTCTTCCCGGCTAAGGGTCCGTCACGGAATAAGTGTGCCGTCCTGGGCGTCGAGGCGCCCGCGTGGCAAGGCGCGAGGAGCGCGCATACCGGGAGTATGTAAGCGACGAGCAACGCAGCCAGGCGGGATGCATCGGCGTCCGGGATGGTGCAGTTATTCCGTGACGGGCCCTTAGAGCACGTTGCGAAATGCAGTGCAGGCCGGCTGGCAGGCCTGAAGAGGGTGTGGAAAAACGTCGGTATGACGAATCTGATCCGGGACCTTCGATACGCTTTCCGCGGGCTCGCCCGATCGCCGCTGTTCACGAGCGTCGCGCTCGTGTCGATCGCCCTCGGCATCGGCGCCAATACCGCCATCTTCACGCTCGTCGACCAGGTGCTCCTGCGGCGCCTCCCGGTGAAAGACCCCGAGCAGCTCGTCCTCTTCAACGGCGCGCGGAACCACTACGGCAGCAACTCGGGCGGCAACATGTTGTCGTTCCCGATGTACGAAGATTTCCGCGACGACTTCGTCGATCGCGGCCCGGCCCCGGCCCTCCCTCGCGTCAGCCTGGCAGTGACCAACAGCGCCCGGCCCGCCTCCATCTTCTCCGGGTTGTTCGCCAGGCGTACGGTCGCGATGAACGTCGGCGTGAACGGCCAGACCGAGCGTGTGCCTGGCGAGCTCGTCTCCGGCACGTACTTCCAGGTGCTCGGCGTCGGCGCCGCGGTGGGACGCGTCATCACACCTGACGACGATCGCGAGCGAGGCGGCAGCCCGGTCGCCGTGCTGAGCTACGACTACTGGCGCACGCGATTCGGCGCCGATCCGCGGATCGTCGGGCAGACGATCACCATCAACAACCACACGCTCACCGTCATCGGCGTGTCGCAAGCCGGCTTCGACGGCGTGGACATCGGCTACGTCCCGAGCGTGCGCGTGCCGGTGCTGATGAAGGCGCAAATGACGCCGAACTGGGACGACGTGGACAACCGGCGGAGCCGCTGGGTGAACGTGTTCGGCCGGTTGAAGCCGGGCGTCGCCATCGAAGAGGCCAGGGCGACGCTTCAGCCGTACTTCCACGGCATCCTCGAACAGGAGGTTCTGCAGCCGGCGTTCAGCAAGACGTCGACGTACACGCGCGAGCAGTTCCTGAAGGGCCGCGTCGACCTGCTGCCGGCGGCGCAGGGCCGATCGCCGATCCGGCAGCAGCTCTCCCAGCCGTTGTGGCTGCTGCTGGGCATCGTCGGCGGCGTGCTGCTGATCGCGTGCGCCAACGTGGCCAGCCTGCTGATCGCGCGGGCGACGTCCCGGCAGAAAGAGATCGCCGTGCGCCTGGCCCTCGGCGCCAGCCGCGGCCGCATCGTCGGCCAACTGCTCGTCGAGAGCGCCATGCTCGCGGGGATCGGCGGGCTGCTCGGGCTCGTCATCGCGTCGTGGACGACGCGGTTCCTGCTCGGCTTCCTGCCGACATCCGAGACGCCCCACGTGATCTCCGGGTCGATCGACTATCGCATTCTCGTGTTCAATTTCGCGTTGTCACTGATCACGGGCCTCGTGTTCGGCCTGATGCCGGCGCTTCGCTCGACCAGACCGAATCTGGCGCCGACGCTCAAGGATCAGGTCGGCGCCGTCGTGGGCGGGGCGAGCGGCGTGCGGTTGCGCAAGGGGCTCGTCGTGGCGCAGGTCACCGTCTCGGTCATGCTGCTGATAGGCGCCGGCCTCTTCATCCGCAGCCTCCGGAACCTGCGCCTGCTCGATCTGGGTCTGAAGACGGACAACCTCATCGCGTTCAACGTCTCGCCGGCCCTCAGCGGTTACACGCCGGTCCGCACGAAGCAGTTCAACAAGCAGCTGCTGGATCGCATCAGCGCGCTGCCGGGCGTCACCGCGATGGCCTTCGCGCAGATCGGTCTGCTCGAGGGGAACGAGTGGGACAGCTCGATGTCGGTGGAAGGCTACGAGGCGAAGCCGGGCGAGAGCATGAACCCGTACTGCAACGCGGTCAGCCCCGGCTACTTCCAGACAATGGGCATTCCGCTCGTCGCCGGCCGCGACTTCGACGATCGGGACGTCCGGTCTGAGGTCGGCGATCCGAAGGATCTGCCGCCGTACACGGTGGCGATCGTCAACGAAAGCTACGCGAAGCGCTATTTCGGCGACCGCAGCCCGATCGGCCGCCACATCGGCTTCGGCATGAATCCGGGCACGAAGACGCCGATCGAGATCATCGGCATCGTCAGGGACGCGAAGTACACCGGCGTGCGCGACGACATCCCGCGGCAGGTCTTCTTCGCGTTCATGGAAAACGATTTCGCCGGCGGGGCCGTGATGTACGTTCGCGCGACGAGCCAGCCGGACGTGGCGTTCGGATCGATCCGGCAGGCCGCGCGCCAGCTCGACGCGAACATCCCGATCTACAACCTGCGGACGCTGGACCACCAGATCGATCAGTCGCTGCTGAACGACCGGCTGATCGCGACGCTGTCGACGGCGTTCGGCATGATCGCCACGCTGCTCGCGGTGATCGGCCTCTACGGGGTGATGGCGTATACGGTGGCGAGGCGGACACGTGAGATCGGCGTGCGCATGGCGCTCGGCGCAGTCCCGGGCGATGTCGTGTGGCTCGTGATGCGCGAGGTGGCGGCGCTCGTCGGCACGGGCATCACGCTCGGCCTGGTTGCCGCGTGGGGATTGAGCCGCGCGGTGAGCAGTCAGCTGTACGGCGTTGCGGCGACCGATCCGCTGACGATCGCCGGTGCCGCGGGCGCGCTCGCCGCCGTGGCGCTCGTCGCCGGCTACGTGCCGGCCCGCCGCGCGACCAGGGTCAACCCGGTGCTGGCGCTGCGGTATGAATGACCGCTCGGTCGGACGTCGTAGGGCACCGCTTCAGCGGTGCCGCGTCCGGCGCTGCGACCCGTAGCCTGTGGCACCGCAAAAGCGGCGGCCTACGTTCATGAAGCTGTGGCACCGCTAAAGCGGTGCCCTACGTACCTATAAAAGCGGTGCCCTACGTACGGGGAGCGGTGAGGCGGTCGAACCCATGCGGGCTCCGCAGCTAAAGGTCGTATTGCCTGAACGTGAGGTTGAAACGCCCGATCACATCGAGCCCGGGCGGGGCCGTGCCCGGGATGATGCGCGACACGCCGTGGTAGCGGAGGCGCGCCGGACCACCGAAGACGAACGCGTCTCCCGATTCGAGCATCCGCGCCTCCACCGGCTCGCGACGCCGTAATCCCCCGAACAGAAAGCGGGCCGTATCGCCGAGCGACACCGAGACGACCGGTACGCCGGCGGCGATCGATCGCTCGGTTTCGTCCTTGTCCTGGTGCAGCCCCATGCGGCCTTCCGCATCGTAGTAGTTGAGGATGCAGAGATCGGGAACAAGCCTCATGCCGACCGCGGCGGCGATCTCGCGAGCCAGCACGGTGAACTCATCCGGCAGCGGCGGTGCGGCCAGGCCGTCGAAATCGGTCCGCGTGTCTTCGTACTGGTAAGTTTTTCCGTTCCAGTGGCGTCCGAGGCACAGCATGCGCACATGCATCTTGCCGCCGCCCCGGACGATCGGCACGTACGCCGGCACCGGGCCATCCATGAGCGCGCGGCATTGCCCGACCATCGCACGCTGCACGTCGATGGAAAGACGACCGCCGAGATGAAACGCGCCGGGCGCGATTTCCATGGTCGTACGTTACCATTGGCGCCGTTGAAAGCGACCCACGAGCGCTGGAACGCATGGTTCGACAGGCCTGTCCTGAGCGAGCGGCTCATCCTTCGACAGGCTCAGGATGAGCGGCGAGTCGAAGGGCCTGTCCTGAGCGAGCGGCTCATCCTTCGACAGGCTCAGGATGAGCGGCGAGTCGAAGGGCTCACCACGCGCGATCACCCTGAGCGTGCCGAAGGATGGGCGTTTCGCGCGCTTTGCGGCCTTTACGTTCTATTCGTCTCGACATCCGCGATCGCGCATCCGGTACCCTTCAGCTATCTGGACCTGCGGCTGCAGCCCGATGCGATCGAAGGCACGCTCGTCGCCCACATCTTCGACCTCGCGCACGACCTGAACATCAATGCGGCCGAGCGTTTGCTCGACCCCGCGCTCGCCTTACAACAGTCGGCCGCGATCGCGAGCCTCTTCGACGGCCGCCTGACCGTCCGCGCCGACGGCCGCACGCTCACGCCGCAGTGGTCGCGGGCGGAGGTGATCGCGGACCGCCAGTCGCTGAAGCTGTCCGTGCGCTACGCGCTGGCGGGCAGGGCCGGCCGGCTCACGGTGTCCGCGGCGCTGTTTCCGTACGATCCGAACCATCAGACGTTCCTGAACATCTACGACGGCGACGCGCTGACGCAGGCGATCCTCGATCGCGGGCGTACCGGGTTCGAATACTTCGCGGGTACGCGGCAGGGCGCGCTCGCCGTCGTGCGGAAATTCCTTCCGGCCGGAATCCATCACATTCTGATCGGCCCGGATCACCTGCTCTTCCTCGTCGGACTGCTGCTGCTCGGCGGATCGATCCGCCAGCTCGCCGTGATCGTCACCTCGTTCACCGTCGCGCACAGCATCACGCTCTCGCTCGCGGCGCTCAACCTCGTCAGCCCGCCGGCGCGCATCATCGAGCCGGCCATCGCGCTGAGCATCGTGTATGTCGGCGCCGACAACCTGCTGATTCGCGGAGGGCGCGACGTCCGCGCGTGGATCGCGTTCGCGTTCGGCTTCATCCACGGCTTCGGGTTCGCCAACGTCCTGCGCGAGATGGACCTGCCGGCGCGGGCGCTCGGCTGGTCGCTCTTCTCTTTCAACGTCGGGGTCGAGATCGGTCAGCTGCTCGTCGTGGCCGTGGTGGCCACGGCGCTGGCGGCGCTGCGTTCACGCAGCGAGACGGCGGGGCGGCAGCTGGCCTTCGCCGGATCGGTCGTCGTCATGGCCGCGGGCACATTCTGGTTCATCCAACGGGTCTTTTTTCCTGGAGGCATCTCATGAGACGAGGAATCGTGCTGGGAGGGCTGCTCGCGCTCGGAGCGCTGGCAGCGGTCAAGGCGCAGCCGCCGGCCGCGAACGCGCCGAAGGTCATCGAGGTCGAGAAGGTCAAGGACAACCTCTTCGTCCTGCGTGGCGGCGGCGGCAACACCGCCGTGTTCGTCACGGCGAGCGGCGTCGTCGTGGTCGACGCGAAGAACCCCGGCTGGGGTCAGCCGATTCTCGACAAAGTGAAGGAGCTGACGCCGAAGCCCATCACGACGCTGATCAACACGCACACGCACGGCGACCATGTGAGCGGCAACGTGGAGTTCCCGGCGACGGTCGACTTCGTCTCGCAGGAAAACACGAAAGCCAACATGGAGAAGATGGACATCTTCAAACAGAACAACGGCCGCGGGATGACCAAGCGGACGTTCAAGGACAAGATGACGCTCGGCAAGGGCGCGGACGAGGTCGATCTGTACTTCTTCGGTCCCGGTCACACCAACGGCGACGCATGGGTCGTCTTCCCGGCGCTCCGCACCGTGCACGCCGGCGACATCTTCGCCAACAAGGGGCTGCCGCTCATCGATGGCGGCAACGGCGGCAGCGTGCTGCACATTCACGAGTCGCTCAACAAGGCGTACAACGGCATCAAGGGCGTGGACACGATCATCAACGGCCACACTCCCGCGAACACGACGTGGGCCGATCTGAAGGAGTTCGCGGACTTCAACCACGAGTTCCTGACGTGGGCCCAGGCGGAGTTGAAGGCAGGCAAGACGCCGGAGCAGGCGGCCGGCGAATGGAAGATCCCCGAGAAGTACAAGGGTTACTCGCCGAACGTGGCGCCGCTGTTTGGCGGCCTTCCGGGGAGAATCCAGCGGCTCGCGGATGAGATGAAGAAGTAAAGAATTAAGAATTTGGAATTTGGAATTTGGAATTCGGGATGAGCAGAGGAGTGTTCATGAGACGAGCAACTATGCTGTGCGGCCTGATTGCGGTGGGCGCGCTGGCTGTGGGCCTGAGGGCCTTTCAGCCGCCAGCGCAGCAGGGACCGAAGGTCGTCGAAGTCGAGAAGGTCAAGGACAATCTCTTCATGCTGAAGGGCGGCGGTGGCAACACCGCCGTCTTCGTCGGCACGAACGGCGTCACCGTCGTCGACGCGAAGAACCCGGGCTGGGGGCAGCCGATTCTCGACAAGATCAAGGAGCTCACGCCCAAGCCCGTGACGCTGCTGATCAACACGCACACGCACGGCGACCACGTCAGCGGCAACGTCGAGTTCCCGGCCACGGTCGACATCGTGGTGCAGGAGAACACGAAGACCAATATGGAGAAGATGCCGATCTTCAAGGACAACGCCGGACGGGGGATGGCGAAGCGGACGTTCAAGGACAAGATGACGCTCGGCAGCGGCAAGGATCGCGTCGATCTGTACTACTTCGGCCGCGGCCACACGAACGGCGACGCCTGGATCGTCTTCCCCGAGCTCCGCGTCGCGCACGCGGGCGACATCTTCTCGGGGAAGAATCTCCCATTGCTCGACATGAACAACGGCGGCAGCGGCGTCGAAATCGGCGACTCGCTCGCCAAGGCGCACGCCGCGATCAAGAGCGTCGACACGATCATCACGGGTCACAGCACGTTGATGATGTGGAGCGATCTCGCGGAGTACGCGCAGTTCAACAAGGATTTTCTGCGCGACGTCCGGGCCGCGGCAGCGGCCGGTCAAGGCGCCGACGCCGTCGCCGGCACCTGGAAGGCCCCGGACAAGTACAAGGGCTACACCATCCAGGAGGCACGCCTGAAAACGAACGTGCAGTCGCTCTACCGGGAGCTCGGTAAGTAGTCGGTAAAGAATTTGGAATTTCGAATTTGGAATTTGGAATTCGCGACGCATTCGAAATTCCAGATTCCTAATTCCTAATTCGTTAGGTGCCGCACGAGGAATTCGCGCAAAGCGTCGAGCGTCGGCGCATGCGGGATTCCGTGCGGCACCCGATTATCCCGGTACGCCCCGTAGGCAATCACCGGCACGTTGTACTGCGTCGCCAGCCACACCTCTGACTCCGTGCCTTCCCGCCCAGGCAGCGCGACGACCGCGTCGGCCGACAGCACGTTGATGTGATTGCGGCTCGACCCCAGCGTCCCTTCGACGCCGCTGTCCGGCAGGTGCGTGTAGATCCCCAGCTCCACCCACGCGTTGGGATAACCGGACGCCAGCTCATATGCCACGTCCGTCGCGCTGCGCTCCTCGAGCTCCCGAAGCGACCTGACCTTGCCCGGCAGGACGCCAATGACGATGCCCTGCCGCGGCGATGTTTCGAAGAACGCCCGGCTCGTCGCCTCCATGACGCCGCTGCCGCCGCCGGTCAGCAGGTCGACGCCGAGCGTCGCGATCAGACGGCCGACTTCCGCGCTATGCGCATCCGCCGATCGCCCGGAACCGATCACCGTGACAATCCGCCGGCGATTCCGCTGGATGCCACTCGCGCGCCGCTTCATCTCCGGTACGTTCATGCGGGTAGGATACTCGTCACCTTAAAGCAGGAGGAATCCGCTTCGCCCTCCCGTCCCGCCATATAATCACGCTACTCTGGACCCCACTCCAGGCACGCGCCTCGGCCCTGACGCGTCACCGCCCGGATTGGCGTGGGCGGCATGGGTGAGGTCTGCAAGGCGACCGACACCAACCTGAGGCGCGCGGTTGCCATCACGGCACAACAATGATCGAGGAGGACGCAGATCATGGATCCGATCCGACGCAGGATACTGAAAACGGGCGCCGCGGCGACGGCGATGGCCGCAGCGCCACGCGTGTTTGCTCAGCAGACCGGGCAAGGAGGAGTTGCCATGTCCTTCTACGAAAGAGGCCCCGTTCGCATCCACTATGAGGAGGCCGGTTCCGGCTTCCCGTTGTTGCTCATCGCCGGCGGGGGGCTGAACTCGACGATCTCCGGCTTGACCCGCGGCGATCCCTTCAACGCGATCGAGGAGTTCAAGGGAGAGTACCGCTGCATCGCGTCGGACCTGCGCAACGCCAACGGCGGCCAGTCCTCCGGCCCGCTCGAGATCGAACGGCCGTGGGATGCATATACCGATGACCATCTCGGTCTCATGGATCACCTGGGCATCGAGAAGTTCATGGTGATGGGCTTCTGCATTGGCGGCCCTTTCATCTGGAACCTCCTGAGGCGGGCGCCTGATCGTATTGTCGCAGCCGTGCTGGCGCAGCCCAGCGGGTCGCGTCCGGAGATGCGCGATCTTTTCTACGAAACCAATATGAAGGGCTGGGGTCCGGCGCTGACCGCCCGCCGGCCCGACATCACGATGGAGATGGTCGACAGATTTCTGACCAGGATGTACCGCACCAACCCCGACTTCGTCTTCACCGTGACACGCGATTTCGTGCGGAAGTGCCAGACGCCCGTACTGATCTTGC
>QHWJ01000178.1 GCA_003222535.1 Acidobacteriota bacterium
TGAGCTTGTCGAACCACGAGCCCGGCTGGTGGCTCGTCCCTCGACAAGCTCAGGACGAGCGGTGGACAGAACCGTTGATCTCGGCAGACCAGCGCCTGGCCTGGCCAAGCCAAGCTAGCAGCTAGAAGCTGTACGTCATGCTGAACTCCATGATGCGCGGCTCCATGATGACGGTCGGCTTCAGGAAGTTCGGCCCGGAGAGGCGCGTCACGTCCAGAGTAGTGTTGGCATTGAGCGTGTTGAAGACGTTCGCGCGAACCGCGAACCGCTGCTGCTTCGGCAGACTGAACGTCTTCTCGACGCGGAGATCGAGCTGCGTACTATCGGGCAGCTGACGCGCCCCGATGGGCTCGACGTTCACCGTAATGTTCGGGATCGTCCTCCCGCCGGTGAAACGGACGGAACGCGCCCAGAAATACCCGCTTCGCTCCTCGAGGTTGCCCGAGACCAGGATCTGGAACGGGAACTGGTAGACCCCGGAGACCTTGGTGCTCGATTCCCACCCGTGCTCATGGGCATTGATTTCCCCGTTCGGATTGAGCGGGCCGCTCTCGACGTTGCCGAGGAACTCGCTTCCCGCGGGGCTCGTTGGGCTCACAGTGATTGGGACGTCTCGCATCGTGCCCGAGTACGACGCCAGCAGCTGCCAGTGGTCCGAGAGGCGCTTGAACACCGAGATGTCGATGCTCTTGTACGTCTGATCGGCGTTGGAGTCGTTGACCCGGGCGAATTGTTCAAATGCCCGGCCGTTCAGCGACGTGGGATATTCGTAATACGTGAACAACGTGCCCGGATCGTCGGCGTTTCCGCGCACACCGTCAGGTCCCGGATCCGTGTTGGTGACCTTGACGTTGTAAGTGTCGAATGGACGAAGCAGGTTCACGAGGCGATACGTATCGTGGTACTTGGAGTAGACGGCGCTGGCACGAAGCGCGAAATTCCGCATCAGCTCCCGCTCGAACGTGACCGACCACTCGTCGCTCTTGGGTTGCCGTTCGTTGGGGCTCGGGACCGTATTCGAGCCACCCGTCTGCGACACGAAGTCCGGCCCGTTCGGATCGAGGTTGACTTCGCCGAGGTCGTATCTGCCGTTGCCGTTGAGGTCGCGCCAGCGGTAGACGACCTGCGTCCGGACCTGCGCGTCGGCCGCATCGAGCTCCGGCACCTGCTGGCGCTCGTGATCGAATCGGCCGAAGCCGCCCTTGATCAGCGTCTTTCCATCCCCGCGCAGGTCCCACGCCCCGTGGAGCCGCGGCGCCACCGAGTTCCAGACGTTGAACTGCTGCCTCTCGCGACATCCGGCCGGGAACGCGAGGTTTCCGGGCGGCGTGGCCGCCTCGCGGCAGATCTCGGGCACGAACCCGTTGTCATGCGCGAAGCGCAGACCCAGATTGAGCGTCAGCCGGCGCCCCACGTTCCAGCTATCGGTCAGGTAGGTGCCGAGGTAGTGCGTCACAACTTTCGCGTAGGCGGGGTTATTCCAGACTTCAATCTGGTTCGGCGCTCCGTTCTGGAGCAGCAGCCGGTAGTTATAGAGGGCGGATGAATAGGCGCCTTCGAATTTCAGATCCAGATCGAAATCGGGGTATTGGCGTCCAAACCAATTGTCGGTGTAGTCGAAGCCGGCCTTGAACTGATGGCTTCCGGCGAACAGCTCCGGCTGGAACCAGGTCATGCTCCCTTTGTAGTGATGCCGCGGATTGTGCGGACGTTGTCCGATCGTCACCGGCGGTCCCTTGATGGCCCCCGTGATCTGGTCAGTGCTCGGCTCGCGGTCTCGCGACGAGAAGCCCCAGTAGATGCTGTCGTACGTCCAGTACCCGTACTGGAAGGACGTGACGAGCTTGTTGCCGTACAGCTTCTGCCATTCGATCTTGGCGGTGCGGCTGGGCGTCATGAGCCCGCCACGGTCTTCCCAGGGAACAAACTGACTTATGACCGACGTGTCGTACTTGTGGTTGTACTGGTAGAAGCCGACGAACTTGTTCGACTGCGACATCTGATACGAGATTTTTTCGGTGTGAAACCACGACAGCTCTTTGGCGACGGCGGCCGTTTTGCCATCCGGCATGAAGGTATTCAGCGGCAGCTTGTCGTCGACCTGGCGGCGCGCCGCCGTGTAGAACCAGAGCTTGTCCCTGATGATGCGGCCGCCCAGGTCGGCGCTGGCGCTGTTGCGGTTGCTGATGCCCGTGCCCGAATTGATGCCGAGCGCCCTCAGATTGTCGTCGATGTTGTCGGCCTGATACTTGACGGGCGTCTTGTTGAACGACGAGTTGCTGTGGAAGGTGTTGCCGCCGGACTTCACCAGCGCGTTCAGATTGACGCCGCGGCTGGGCACTTCCGCGCTGTTACCGATGGTGCGGACTGCGGCCTCCTCGATCGTCGTATAGTCCCAATAGTTCGCCTGGCCGCTGTTGGCCTGCAGACTGCTCGTCTGCACGCCTTCGAGCGTGGAATAGGCTTCGCCGGCCTGGCCGAAGACGCGGTACGTCGGCACCTGATTGAGGCTGCTCCCGCCGACGTCTCTCAGCGTGCGCACGCCAGGGGCTTGCGCCAGCAGGCTGACGATGCCATTCCGGCT
The DNA here is from genome assembly GCA_003222535.1 of Acidobacteriota bacterium. Taxonomy (GTDB): domain Bacteria; phylum Acidobacteriota; class Vicinamibacteria; order Vicinamibacterales; family CAVVIG01; genus QHWJ01. Next base: position 2,585 of record QHWJ01000178.1, read on the forward strand.
CGTTGGAAGCAGCTCGATCGACTCGCGCGTGAACTGCGTCGTCGCTGTCGTCGACGTCGTGTCGACGATCGGCGACGCGCCGGAGACCGTCACCGTCTCCTCGAGCGCGCCGACCTTCAACTTCGCGTCGAGCTTGGCCGAGAACCCGACCGTGAGCCGGATGTTTTCCTGCTTGGCGGACTGAAAGCCCGACAAGGTGTAGGTCACCGTGTACGTGCCGATCGGCAGCGACGAGATCCGGTACTCCCCGCGCTCGTTGCTGACGACCGACACTTCCTTCACCTGCAGGGCCGGGCTGGTTGCGGTGACGGTCACGCCGGGCAGCACGGCGCCGCTCTCGTCGACGATCACGCCGATGATGCTCGCATCGTCCTGCTGCGCGAAGGCCATGGGCGCCCGGGCGCAAACCAGACCGACAACCGCCAGGAGAATGGCGAGATTTCGCCGAAGGTCAGTCCCGGCACCGCTGAAGCGGTGCCCTACGTGCGAGGCTCCGGCAACGCTGAAGCGGCGCCCTACATCCGATACGAGCCCGCCGGTTCTTGTTCTCATGATCGTCTCCCCCTCTACGCCTACCCCTCGCACCGAACTGCGGGAACGGCCGTGACCCGACGACGAGAGCTCGATTGTGGGAAACCTTATGCACCGTACGACCGTGAGTCAAGGGAATTGGCGGTCTCTCACCGGGATCCCTCTCTAACATTCAACACAATGGATCCTTGACAAGCCGTTTGGGTCGGCCCATTATGCGAGCCGGAGACCTCGCGTAAGTCTTCGGCGCCCCCCGCGGAGCTCGGATCTTTTTGGAGGTCAGGATGAAGACGACTTGGAAGCTGTGCGCGATGACCATCGGTTCGGCGTTCCTGCTCGCGATCGCCGGCAGCGCACAGCCCGCGTTCGCGCAGAGCTCGAAGCAAGGCTCAGGACAGGGGGCGGTCACCTTCGCGAAGGATGTGGCGCCCATTTTCAAGGAGCACTGCGTGACGTGTCACCGATTCGGGTCCATTGCGCCGATGTCGCTGATGACCTATGAGGAGGCGCGGCCGTGGGCGCGGTCGATTCGGGCGAAGGTCGTTGATCGCGAGATGCCGCCGTGGCACATCGATCGCAACGTGGGCATCACCAAGTTCAAGGACGATCCGTCACTCACCGACAGCCAGGTGAAGACAATCGCCAAGTGGGTGGACGACGGCGCGCCGATGGGCAACCCGGCGGACCTCCCGGCTCCGCGGAAGTTCGAGGACGATCAGAACTGGTTCATCGGCAAGCCCGACATCATCGTCAAGATGGACAAACCGTATCTCCTTCCGAAGGCGGGTCCGGACAACATCGTTGACGTATTAATCGATCCCGGATTCAAGGAAGACATGTACGTGGCGGCGATCGAGAGCAAGCCGGCGGACCCACAGAGCTTCAAGGTGGTCCACCACTTCACGACCAACCTCGTGGAGGATCCGGAAGAAGACCCGGTCGGCTTGTTCCTGAACGAGTACGCGCTCGGCAAGAACGGCGATATCTTCCCGCCGAACTCGGGCCGCCTGATCAAGGCGGGGACGAAGATCAACTTCAACCTGCACCTGAACCCGCGCGGCGAAACGACGGAGGTCTCCGTTCAGCTCGGCCTCAAGCTGCTCCCGAAGGGGCAGGTGCCCAAGTACGTCGCGTTCACGCAGCACATGGGGGACGTCGCCGAGCTCGACATTCCGGCCGGTGCGATCTCGCGTCACGACGGCTACTTCCGCCTGCCGCAGCCCGCACTGATCTCTTCGTTCCAGCCGCATATGCACAACCGCGGCAAGGCGCAGTGCATGGAAGTCATCTATCCGGACGTCCGCGCGGATTCGGCTCGCCCGGGTCCCGCGCGGGTGGAGACGCTCAGCTGCGTGAGCGCCTACCAGTTCGGCTGGCACATCACCTACCCGTACGCGGATGATGTGGCGCCGTTGCTGCCGGCCGGGACCATCGTTCACATCACGTCGTGGCACGACAACACCCCAGCGAATCGCTACAACCCGAACCCGAAAAACTGGGTCGGCGGAGGAGCGCGGTCGATCGACGAGATGAGCTTCGCCTGGGTCACGCTGACGTATCTCGACGAGGCCGACTACCAGCAGCGGGTGAGGGCGCGGGCCTCGCAGGCCGAGACGACGCAGCCGCAGCATTAGTATCGTGCGTCTGACGGTGTACACTCGCTCGTCCTGAGCTCAGTCGAAGGACGAGCGTTTGGCTCGTGGTTCGACAAGCTCACCACGAGCGCATGTCCAGGTATCTCGCACGCACCTGGGCAGTCGGGGGGAAACCGCTATGGGTTCACATCTGCGCTGGCTGACGTCTGCCGTGGTTGGCGGCGTGCTCATCGCGTCCATGCACGCTCGGGCCCAGGGCCAGGCTCCATCCCAGGCACCTCAGGCGCGGCCGTTTCCAACTGAAGTCAGCAACACCAGATTCAACTCCGGCCAGAGCGTCGTGCCGTACTTCGAGGGCTGGATCAGAAATCCGGACGGGACCTTCGACCTGGTCTTCGGGTACTTCAACCGGAACTGGAAAGAAGAGCTCGCCATCGCGCCGGGGCCCGACAACAAGTTCGAGCCTGGCAACCCGGATGGCGGCCAGCCGACGTACTTCCTGCCGCGACGTCAGCGATGGGTCGTCCGTTATCGTGTTCCTGCCGACTTCGGGAAAAAGACCGTGACGTGGTCGATTACCGCGAACGGTCGCACGGAAAAGGCCTACGGCGATCTGATTCCTGCAGAAGAGCTCACCGAACGCGTCCTCATGACCAACGGCAATTTCAATCCTGGTGAGAGCGATCCCAACCAGCCGCCGTCAATCACGTTGGCCCCGCTTCAGAACGTGGTGGCCGGCGTCCCGGTTACGCTGACCGCATCGGTCCAAGACGACGGTCTGCCGAAACCGAGGCCCGTGGCGCCGCCACGCCCGCCGCCGACTGACGGCGCCCGCGGGGTCATCGCGCAGGTGAACTCGTCGGGCCAGGGGCGTCCACGAGGACTCCGCGTGACGTGGATGGAGTACCGTGGGCCCGGCAAGGTCACGTTTGGAGCCTCGGGTCCTACATTGGTCGCAAATGGTCAGGCTTCGACGAGCGCCACCTTTGCCGCGCCGGGGACCTACGTGCTGCGAGCCACGGCGAACGACGGTCAGCTCTCGAAGTTCACGGATGTGACCGTGACAGTCAAGCCGGGAGCGTCAACGCAAGGCCAGTAGAGTCCGGCTTCAGCCGGGACCCGCATGGCTGTAGCCGGACCCGGATGGCCGTAGCGCCCGAGCGCTGGGTCACCGCGAGTGGTTGCGGCCAACCGCAGCACGGTCCGCATGCGCTCCCATCGTCAACTCATTCACGTCACCGCAGTTGCCGCGTCTGTTCGCTGGCGATCTTCAGGCGTTCGCTGTGACCGGGCGCAGCGAACCACCGGGCTTGCATACGCGGAGATTTCTTGACCGACGCGTGGAGGTGAGGTCATGCGGAAAGTCTTGATTGTGGTATCGGTAGCGCTCCTGATGCCACGAGGGGCGGAAGCGCAATGGCTGAATTACCCGGACCCGCGCATCCCGCGCACCGCTGACGGTCAGCCGGCGCTCACTGCGCTGGCGCCTCGTGCGTTCGATGGCAAACCTGATCTATCGGGTGTCTGGCACGTCCAGTCCGAATCGTTGGAAGAGAAGCGACGGCTCTTCGGCCCCGACTTCGGCACCATCTTCGTCCCGGGCATGGAGCCCACGACAACATCGAAGTACGGCCAGGATGTTCTGGTGGACTACAGACCCGGAGAGATCGCAATGACCCCGGAAGCGGACGCAATCTATATGCGTCGAAGACGAGGGCAGGAGATCTCACCGACCGAGCAGTGCCTGCCGGCCGGTGTGCCTCGGGCCACGCTTCTGTCGGAGGTTCACAAGATCGTCCAAGCGCCCGGTCTGATCATCGTGATGCACGAGCTTGATGGGGGAATGTCCCGGCAGATCTACACCGATGGCCGCCCGCTCCCAAATGCTCCAAGTCCGTCATGGCTTGGCTATTCGGTCGGGCGATGGGATGGCGACACGCTCGTCGTGGACACCATCGGTTTCAACGACAGGGCCTGGCTCGATAGCCGCGGCCATCCTCGCAGCGAAGCGATGCACACCACGGAAAAATATCGACGTCGCGACGTGGGCCACATGGATGTCGAGATCACCATGGATGACCCCAAGTCTTACAACAGGCCCATTACATTCAAGGTCACTCACCTGCTGCAGGCCGACTCAGACATTTTGGAATACGTGTGCAATGAAAACGAGAAGGATCGAGTTCACATGGTCAGGTAGGCGGTCAATTACGGCTGCTGGTTGGCTGTGCTCGTCTGGGTCTTACGTTCTCGCACTCTCCGGTTCGCTGCTCGCTCTGATGGTGGCGGCCGCGGCCCCTGAGCCGATTCCGCGCGCCGCGCCGGAAGCCGTTGGTCTCGCGCCCGCGCGGTTGCGCGAAGCGACTGATCTCTTGTCCGGCTTCGTCGCCGAGCGGAAGATTGCCGGCGCGGTGGCCGCTGTCGCCCGGAAGGGAAAGCTCGCCTATCTCGAGCCGGTGGGCGTTCAGGATCTCGTGACACGCGTCCCCATGGGCGAGCGGTCGATCTTCCGGATCTACTCGATGAGCAAGTCGGTGACGGCCGCCGCGGTAATGATGCTCCTCGAAGAAGGCCGCTTCGCGCTGAACGATCCGGTGTCGAAGTACCTCGCGGAGTTCAAGCAGGTGAGGGTCGTATCGCCGGACGCCGCGCCCCGTGAACCAGCTCGCGAGATCACTGTACAGGATCTGCTGCTGCACACGTCGGGCCTGAACCACCGGACGTCCGACGAGTACACGCGCGCGCAGGTCCGATCGCGCGACATCACGCTGCCTCGGTTCATCTCCAATATCGTCCGCGTGCCGCTGATGGAAGATCCCGGCGTCCGGTACAGGTACAGCGAAGCCACGACGGTGCTCGGACGGCTCGTCGAGATCTGGTCGGGCAAGCCGCTCGATGTGTTTCTGGACCAGCGAGTGTTCCGGCCGCTGGGGATGATCGATACGGGCTTCTGGGTCAGGCGCGAACAGCGCCCACGCCTCGCGGCCGTGTACGGACCGTCGCACGACGGGGGGCTCGCGCTGATCGAGATCGAAGTGGTCCCCTTCACGAAGCGGCCGGCGTTGCTCGAAGGCGCCGTAGGCCTCGTTTCCACGGTGCCGGATTACCTGCGGTTCAGTCTGATGCTGCTCAACAGGGGCGAGCTGAACGGCGTCCGGATCCTGCGTGCGAAGACGGTCGACACGATGACCGGCAACAGTCTGTCGGACCCCGTACTGAAGGCGCGCGGTGGCGCAATGGAATGGGGACTGGCGAACGTCAACGTGGTGCTGGATCCGACCGGGCTGAATTACCCGGCCAATCGCGGTGAGTACGGATGGGACGGCACCGCAGGCACGATCTTCTGGATCGATCCGGCCAGGGAAATGGTGACCATCCTCATGACGCAGAGCTCGCCGGCGAATCCGGACTCGCTGCGCCAGAGGTTCAAGACGCTTGTCCAACAGGCGGTCGTCGACTGAGGCGCCGGCTGTAGTTTTGCAACGCGTTGCGTGCTTCCGGTTGCCGCGAAAGACACGAGAACACCAAGCTATGCTCTTCAGACCTGCCAGCGAAAAGCCTTGGCACTTTCGGCGATCTCCGCGTGCTCTGTGGTTGAACACTGCACGCGCAGCGCATGCTCATTTGGGATTCGGGCCATGCGTGGACGCGGTCTGCGCGTCGACGTACGCGACGATGTCGGACGCCTCTGCCTCGGTCAGGCTCAGGTTCGGCATCCGGACCGTCTTGTACTTGGCGAACAAGGCCGAGGCGATCGGGTCGCCCTCGTTTCTCATCACATCCGGCGCCGCGATATAGCGAGCCAGCCAGCCCCGCTCGCGGAGGCTGCTGATCCCGGCCAGGTCCGGTCCGATCCTGTCGCCGCGGCCGATGGTGTGGCACGCGGTGCACTTGGTCGTGAACAGGTACTGGCCCCGGCTCGTGATGGCAATCGGAGGGGCCTCCGCGTAGGTCTTCGGCGTCGGGGCGTTTTTCCAGCTGTCCGTCCAGGTGCGGATCATCTGCGCCACATACCGCGGGTTGTCCAGCGCGGTGTCCTTGACCCACTGGCCGGTGGCCTCATTGCCAATGAGCAGCATCGGCGTGTGGCCGTCCGGGTCATCCCGGTTGGGACGGGAATACAATCCCAGCTTCTTGCTGAGGAGCTCGACGTCGTTCGGTTTCCCGGTCAGGAACAGCCAGCCGGGTCCGGCGTGAAATTCGTCCGCGTACGTCTTGAGCACGGCCGGTGTGTCGTGCTTGGGGTCGATGCTGATCGAGAGGAAGAACAAGTCGCGTCCCATGCGATCGGCGAGCAACTCCTGCACCTGGGCCAGGCGCCCGGTCTCGAGTGGGCAGTTGTACTCGCACGTCGTGTAGATGAGGTCGATCGCGACGGTCTTGCCCTTGATCAGATCGTAGAAATGAACGGTCTCGCCGTTCTGCGTGGTCAGCGCGACGTTGGGAAAGTAGCTCGCCCCCCACCGGGATGCATCCGCCGCCAGTCGTGTGGGGCACAGGACGACGGAGAGCATCGCGGCACCGATCGTCGCCGCAAGGGCCGTCGTGCCCGCCCAATCGTGCCGTCTCATGTCCGTCCTCCGTGAACTGCGAACGTGAATCGAGCGGGACGAGCGTGGGCAATCATCTCCACGCGTCTCAGCGAGCGGTCGGGAGGATGTCGTCCGGATCGATGAACGTGACACCCTGCGGCGTCGGGATCGGCGTCGGGAGCGGCTTCAGGACCGCATCCCCGCTGTCCTTGTCGATCTCCCAGCGCAGCAGCATGGCGTTGTCCTCGTGCACCGTGTTGTGGCAGTGCTCCATGAACATGCCGCCGAAGTCCCGGAACTGCATCGTGATGGTCACGCTCCCCCCGGGGCGCAGACGATAGACGTCTTTGCGGCCCCGCTCCCATGGCGGCACGTTGCTGGCCTTCCCGTCGCGGGCAAGGACCTGGCTTTCCTCGAAGTGGATGTGGATGGGGTGATCCCAGCCACCGCCGCCGTTCTTCAGCGTCCAGACCTCGCGCGTGCCCATCCTGGGCGCCGCCGAAATCCGCCCGACGCTCGCGTCGAGCATCGGCCCGTCGTCGTCCGTTTTGATGCCCCAGGGGCCGAACCCGATCGTCGCCGGATTGGAGATGTTCTGCGAGCCGCCCCTGCCGAACTCGAACAGCCGTGTGCGCGCCACGGGAATGCTCGACAGGTCGGGGTTTGGAATCATCGTGTCTGGCACCTGGCTCACGTCGGGCCTGGACGGATCCCGCACGATCCGGAACTCCAGGAACTTCCCGACGCACGGATCCTCAGACTTCCCCGAGAGGGCCTCGCCCAGCGACACATCCTGCTTCGGTCCCCTGCCGTCCTCGTGCTCGCACAGATTGACCAGCCAGACCTTGTCGTTGACGCGATACCGCGAGAAGTCGATGACGACGTCGTAGCGCTCGGCGATGCCCTGCTCGTCCAGTTGCGTCAGCGTCACCGGGTGCGGGAACAGGTTCCCGTCACTGGCGATCTGGATCATCGGCGACCCGTCGCTGAGGGCGAGCTTGAAGAATCGCGACACGCTGGCGTTCAGGATGCGGAAGCGGTACTTGCGGCGCTCCACCTCGAAGTAGGGCTTGTAGGCGAGGTTCACGGTCATGCAGTCGCCGAGGAACCCGTCGAATTCGAAGATGTCGAAGTACAGCTGCCCGTCCGGATCCCACGCCTTGTCGGCCAGCATCAGGTTGACGTCGTAGTCGAGGTTGCCCCACGACTTGGCCGTGCCGCTCGGAAGCCGCAGGTTCACGCCGTCGTTGATCTCCTCGTTGCCCCGATCGAGGCCGCTGTAGAGATTGAACATCCCGGCGTTGCCCTTGTACACGTTCTGCGAGGTGAAGCTGAACATGTGATCGTGGAACCAGTGCGTGCTCATCGTTTCGCGCCAGTCGCCCGGGATCTTGACGAGGCCGCCGCTGTCGTCGGGGCTCGACGCCCTGCGATCGGTCGCGGACGGGTTGACCGAGCTCATGCCCGCCAGGACGATTGGATAGTGGTAGTCGTAGAACTGGCCGGGGAAGAAGAAGGCGCCGGCGAAGCCGTCGTTCTCCGCGCCGTGGTGGCCGTTGTGCTCGTGCGTCGAGATCGTGTGCCGCCCGAAGCCGCCATTTTGCCTCACGTCAGGAGAGAGTCCGTTGTGGTGGCGGAACAGGATGCCTTCCCCGTACCGTCCCAGCATCAGCTTGGGCGGCAACGTGCCGTCGAAGGTCCACAACGAGGTCGTCTTCTGGTCCGGCAGGCCGCTATGGAAGTACTGCTCGCAGCCCGCCGCCGCGTTGACGCCGCTATTCAGACTCGATTCGACCTCCGGATCGTAGGCGTTGTTGAATAAGGCCCCGCACTGCGTCACCTCGACACCCACTTGGGGAGGCAATGCGGCGAACTGCTGGTGCGCCCAGACCGAACCCGGGGGACGCCCCTCGATCGGGCCGGACCCGCCGCCGAGCTCAGGCGGCAGCGCCCGCTGTGTCTGATTGGATGCGGCCGTGGGTGGAGGAGTCAGCTCTGAGAGGGGTTTCCTGTGCAGGCAGTCGAAGCGAAGCATCGGCTGGGTGAAGGGCCGGACACCGAACAGCGGGCTGGGGGGCGCTCCCGTCGGGATCTTGCCCCCGCCATCAGCGTACGCGGTCGCCGCGAATGGGCTGAGTCCTCGGATGGGCGCCAGCAGGCCCGCGGTCGTGAAGAGGCCCATCTTGATCAGATCGCGGCGCGTGACGCGTCCCCAGGAGAGCTCTCTGACAATCTCCACTCGATTCTTCCGGGCGTGCTCGGCTTCCCTCAGCCGGGCTCTCGATGCGCTCACTGGTAAATAGACCCGACTCATCTCGATCCTCCGTCGTGTTGTGATGGGCCGACTGTCGGTCGCAGCCGGACTTCCGTTCTGCTTGCTTCTGCAGGTGGCCTCGGACTTCCTCCGATTGGGTATGGCGTCGAGTCCGACGCCGCCACGAATCTGGTGTCGGCGACGGCGGATGCAGCGGGATGGGGAACCGGCGGAATCGGCAGCCTGGCGAACAGCCTCGTCGATGCGCTCGTGCGGAGATTGCGCGGCCGCTGTCGGCGTACGGAGTCCGAGCGTGTCACGGCGGCGTGACAGTGTGGCGAGCGTCATCAACGTTCTGTAAAGAGTGAGGACTTTCGTCCCGAAGGTGCAAGACAACTGCCCATGCCGGGCCGGAAGACCGCGGAGAGTCTAACATAGCCCGATCAGATCAGATCGTTCGACGAGCGCTTCGACTCGGCTCGCCGAGGGATGGTCGATGTTAAATCCGTATATGTGCTATCGACTCTCGTACACGACGCATGCATTCAGATACCACAGAGTGTATGTTTCTAGACATGAAGAGGAGTGTTTTACGACATGAATTTAAAAGCTACAACGCGCTGCGATATGCACGAACCGCGGGATCGATGGGCGCGTGTGATCGTCGTTTCCAGAGGGCCCAACCTGGTGCAGTTGTTCGTGGAAGTCTTCGATGTCGATGCGTTCATCGCGAAGGCGACATCGCTCGGCGCCACCACGCGAGTGCATCGGTAGTGTCCGGCTTCAGCCGGGACCGCAGGATCGGGCGCGATTACGGGTGCGTCTGAAACCGGACACTCCGGAGATCACGGTCGCGCCGGGCTGCTGGTCAAGGCGTCTCGGCGAACATGTACTCGAGTCGTACAGATACTCCGTCGAGCGTTCCATTGGCGTGTGTGGTGATGGCCGTCTTCCTGATTGCGAAGGGGGAGGGAGCTGAAGATCGTCCCCTGCCGGGTTGCGCGAGAGTGGTACCGGTAGGGGACAGACTGCACACCGTAGTGTACTGGTAGGGGACGGTCTTCAGACACTCCCGGCTTCTTCACACTGCCTCAGTTGGAGCGCGGCGCTCGCGCTCCTCGTGTTCGCACGCTCTCAGACCGTCCCGGCCGGTTATCGTGCGAGGATAGACGCCGCGATTCGCAACATCCGGGAGGAACCATGGCAAGACGTCGTTTCATTGCGGTGGTCATCACCTGTGCAGGCCTGGTCCTGCCGTCGTTCACCTTAGCAGCCCATGGTGAACGTCTGGCTGCATTCGACGAGCGATGCATCCCCAAGCCACCCCAACGCGGCTGCCGCGTTGGGGGCCCCGGCGCCAGCGGCGTTGCTCCTCCTTCAAATACTCCCGGTATTCTCAGTCGTCGCGCCTTGCCGGCGGGGCGCCTCGCTCGTCTCGGTGCGACGCCAGACGTTCACCACGGGCTGCTAGGGCAGCAGCGAGCGGCGGACGGGGTCGTCCTCAACGACGAGGGTCTGCCGCAATACTCCACGTTCTCGCTCTGCGCGATTGATCCGGCGACCGGCCAATCGGGCGCGAGCGTGACGACGCGCGTGCCGTTCGTCGGACGCGCGGTGCCGCACGTCCGAGCCGGCGTCGGCGCCGTCTGCACCCAGGCCTCGACCGTCGTCGAATACGGCCCGCGCGGCCTCGATCTGCTCGCCAGGGGTGTCGAGCCTCAGGCGGTGCTCGCGCAGCTGCTGGCGGACGACCAGGCGCGCGAGTCGCGGCAGGTGGGTGTCATCGACATGAAGGGCCGTGCCGCGGCGCACACCGGGAAGCAGAACGGCAACTGGGCGGGAAGCCGTCAGGGGCGCAACTACACCGTGCAGGCCAACATCATGGTGGGTCCGGAAGTGGTCGAGGCGGTCGCGGCGCAGTTCGAGTCGACAGAGGGCGTGGGGATGCCGCTTGCGGAGCGGATGATCCTTGCGATGGAGGCGGGCCATGCCAGGGGCGGCGATCGCCGATGGGGGAATCTGCAATCGGCGGCGATCAAGATCGCCGACCCGAACGATCCGGGCCGCGGCGGCGACTACATCGCGCTCGCGATTGAAGTGGGCGAGCACCCCGAGCCGGTCGCCGAGCTGAAGCGCATCTATTACACGACCGGCAGGCATCTCGGGTACCGCAGCTTCTCGCGGGTGGATGGCCCGGATGTCATCGAGCTGAAGCGGATGCTGCATACGCTGGGGTACTGGCGGCCGGCCCTGGCCGTGTTCCCCGACGCGCCTCCGCCCACCAACACGCCAAAGATGCAGCAGCTGCGGAAGGCCGATCCCGCGCAGTACGACAAGATGATCGAAGCGTCCCGGCGTGCGTCCGCAGACTATACGCGCGACTACGCGCAATATGACGAGGAAACGATCGCGGCAGTCGACAAGTTCCGCGCTGACCGCGGCCAGAACTATCAAGGCAATCCGGCGGGTCTCGTCGACGCGCGGATGATCGAAAGCCTGCGGGCGGCGTATCTCGAAAAAAAGAAGGGCGCTGGGAAGCGCTGATGCCGATCACGACGGTTGAACGCGAAAGCCCGCAGAGCAACGAGGGCCGCGAAAAACACGAAAACACGAAAACACGATCAGAAAACACGATCAAACGTGGCGCAAGCAGAAAAACCTCAATCAGTTTCTCTGCGGTTTCTGCGTTGTACGTGATTTCTTTTCACACGCTCTTCAGGTCAGCCAGGTCGATTGACGCGGAGGCCGCATTGAAGCCCGTAAGGCGTCTCAGTACATTGCAACGGCTGGCGATGCCGGCGCTGACACGCGTGTGACGGCCGACGCTGAGATTCACATCGTGCCCTACGACGCGTCCTGGCCGGAGCGGTTCGAGGAAGAACGCAAAGCCCTGACGCTGGCAATCGGCGATTATGTGACCGGAACGATCGAGCACGTCGGCAGCACCGCTGTGCCAGGGCTGGCGGCCAAGCCGGTGATCGATATCATGGCCGGTGTTGAAAGCCTCGACCGATCGCGGCCGGTCATATCGATGCTCGAGGCGCTCGAGTACTGTTACTTCCCGTACCGGCCGGACGACGAGCATTGGTTCTGCAAGCCGTCACCCGAGTTTCGGACCCATCATCTGCACGTCGTGCCGTTCGGCAGTCGTCTGTGGATCGAACGAATGGCCTTTCGCGACTACCTGCGGAGGCACCCGGACGTTGCGGCCGACTACTCGAATCTGAAGCGCCAACTGGCTGAACAGTACCGGTTCGACCGGGAAGCGTACACAGACGCGAAGGAACCGTTTATTCGGCGTATCGTTGCGCTCGCGTTCCGGTAGCCACGAAAGAGATGTTCCTGGTTTCTTGATCTCGTGTATATCTCGTGCGCTTCGGAGCGTTTCAATCACCCGACGCGCTCTGCCCTTCCGTCCGGAGATACCGACATGCGAGATTTCCGCCCGGTGATCGCGACATTGCTGATCGTCGCGTGGCTGGCAGGTTGCAATGTGCAACCGCCAAGGGCGCTTGCGGAGGACAACGGAACGCAGGGGTTGCGCCCGGTGATCGTCCAGGGCGCGATGGACCTGGAGGTGAGGAAGCTTGCCGCCGCGCTGGACAACGTCAGCGTGGAGAACGTCCAGGGCTGGACGTTCTGGCGCGGCACGCTGGACGGCTACCCGGTCGTCGTGTCCAAGACCATGAAAGGCGTGTCAAGCGCCGCTGCCGCCACGACGATTGCCGCGGACCACTACCATCCGGCGGCGATTGTCAACCAGGGGACGGCGGGCGGCCATGAACCGCAGTTGCGCGTCTACGACATCGTGCTGGGCAAGTTCGCCGTCAACCTGGGATCATTCAAGACCGCGTACCGCAAGGCCGGAGAGGGCAGCGATTTCCGTGAGTGGAAGCCGCTGGACCTGATGAAGACCGAAGGCAGCGCCGGCGAAGACCCGAACGCGCACTCCATGCGGCGCTTCCAGGCCAGCGGGCAGTTGCTCGACGCGGCCGTGAGCGTGAAGCATCTGTACCGCAAGGGTCGCGTCGTTGAAGGGGTGATCGGATCCAGCGAGATCTGGAACAGCGAGCTCGACCGCATAGAGCGGTTCCACGA
>QHWJ01000145.1 GCA_003222535.1 Acidobacteriota bacterium
GTCGCGTCTATCATCCCCGCGCGGCGTGCGACGCGTCTCGAGCCGACCACCGCACTGCGGATCGAGTAGCGATCGGCGCCGTATGTCGAACCGCGGCTCGTGGAGGCACCGATGCTAGAGGCCCAACACCTCGTGAAGCGATTCTTCGGGACTGCAGTCGTGAACGACATCAGCTTTGAGGTTCGTGCTGGTGAAGTGGTCGCGTAGTGGCGACCTATCGTCGCCGGGGGACTTTTGCCGGGAGCAGACAGCGTCGGCTGGCACACTCCGCTCGGTAGTCACTTGAGGGGACGGTGGGCTCGGCATGAGAGGCCGTCGCGAGAGCGCCATGGTATGTTTCTGCGTCCGATAACGCCGTCAATTCCACTCAACATGGAATTGATCTCCGATGGAGATCCAGGATGCCACCTGCAGGTCGCGTGGGCGCTACGCTCGCAGTAGGCGCCGTCGTCGTTGCCGCTCTTGCCGTGGCGGCGCACGCCCAAGGTCGTCGGGATACGCCGTACCCCAAACCGTCCACGCTCCCAAATCCGTATCGTCTCGTGCCGGATTGGCCGACGCTTCCCGCGAGCATGAAAGGCCCGAACGGACATCGATGGGGAGAGGTCATCAGGGTGCATGTCGCTCCCAACGGCAATGTCTGGGTTTTTCACCGCTGTTTTTACGACAAGCCTTCCGGCGACGCCACGTGCGTCAATCGAGGCGAGGCCAACCCGCCGATTCTGGAATTCAATCCGGCCGGCAGGCTTCTCAAGAGCTTCGGCGTGGGACTATTCGCGCATCCGCACGGATTCACCGTCGATAAAGACGGGAATCTCTGGACGACCGATACAAATGATGAGGAGACGATCCTCGGCATGCCCGCCAAGAACGCGCAGGGCGTGACGATGGGCCACGAGATCCTCAAAATCAGTCCGACGGGTCAGGTGCTGATGACGATCGGCAAGGAAGGCGTGGCTGGGAATGGGCCATACACGTTTGACCGGCCGACCGGCGTGGCCATTGCGCCCAATGGCAACATCTTCGTGGCGGATGGACATTCCCCGAATAAGTCACACAGCGCCCGGGTCGTGAAGTATTCGCCGGACGGCACGTTCATCAAGGAGTGGGGACACCTGGGATCGGAACCAGGCAACTTCAGGGAGCCCCACGATATTTTCGTCGGCGGTTCCAAGGGATATGTGTACGTTGCCGATCGTCAGAACAATCGTGTCCAGGTCTTCGACCAAAATGGCAGTTTCATCGCCGCATGGAAACAGTTCGGTCAGCCGAGCTCGGTCTATGTGGACAGACGCGACAACCTCTTCGTCGGCGCCGTGTACCAGAACCCGGAAGTCCCCTCTCGAGGCCAGTCGGTCACGGGGCCGACGACGGGCGCGAACGACAGGGCCATCGTGATCGGGAACGCGATCACCGGCGAGCTCGAGTACTTGATTCCCGATCCGGGTGATCTGAGCAAGATGACGGACACCGGGACTTCGGCGTCGGGCATTGCGGCAGACGACCAAGGCAACATCTATGCAGCGGACGTCGGTCTGAACAACTTGAGGAAATACGTCAAGGTTCAATAGACCTTGGGGATTTTCTCTGCGGGTTCAGTGGTTTCCATGTTGAAAGTGATTTGTTCACCCGTCTAACTATGGCCTTGGCGTTCCCTCGGGCGCCTGCGCCTTCAGCGCTGCGTATCTGGCGAGCGCGGCGTCGACGAGCGACGAGACCTCCCGGAACACGCTGTACTGCTGTTCGGTCGGGGCGTAGTCGCCTTGTGACACGTAGCCTTGCAGCGCGGCCATCCGGTTATTGAGCTTCAGGTCGAACACGAGCATCTGATCGTCGTACCCGGCGAAGCGAAGATCGACGAGCTCCTTCTGCACCGCCTCGAGCGCGGCGTCCAGCTTCGCCGACGCGGCGTCCTTGCGCGACGCCAGCGCCTTCCGCATCTTCACGATGTCGTTCACGGCGTCGTGCACCTCCGTCACCTTGTCACGGATCCTGGTGAGCAGATCGAACTGCTCCTGCAGATCGGCGGCGCTGGCCTGCGACCGTGAATCCGCAACGATCCGCAGCGATTGGCTCAGCGTCTCGCCGCCCGTCTTCAACCGCACCTGATACGTGCCCGGTACCGCCACCGGCCCGCGCAAGGTGCCGCCGGCCAGGAACGTGCCGCCCTCGATGCCGTGCGCATCGGGATACCGCATGTCCCACGTGAAGCGGTGCATCCCGGCGGTCGCGGCGGGGCCGTTGCCTTCGCGGCTCGTTGCCGTTTTCACGACGACGCCTTTCGAATCGACGAACTCCAGCGTCACGTCCTGGGCGCGGCCGAGCCAATACGAGACGCTGGCGCCACCCGGCGGATTCTGACCGATGCCGTCCGGCGCGCGGCCGAAGCCGGCGCGGCGTGTTCGCACGGCGTCCCGCGTCGCGAAAAGATGCGCAGCGGTCGTTACCGCGTCGCCGAGCTCATGCAGCGGCGTGACGTCGTCCAGGATCCAGAACGCGCGGCCTTGCGTCGACGCGATCAGATCGTTGTCCTTCACGGTGAGATCCGTGATCGGCACGACCGGCAGGTTGAGCTGCAGCGACTGCCACCCCCTGCCGCCGTCGAGCGAGAAGTGCACCCCGGTCTCGGTCCCTGCGTAGAGCAGGTTCCGGCGCTTCGGATCCTCGCGCACGGTGCGCACGAAGCTGCGCGCCGGGAGGCCGTTCGCGATCGCCTGCCAACTCCTTCCGTAGTCGGTGGTCTTGAAGATGTACGGATGAAAGTCGTCGAGCTGATACCGGTTCACCGCGACGAACGCCGTCGCCGGGTCGTGCGGCGAGGCGTCGATCATATTGATCCGCGTGAAGGGCCGGATCGCCGGCGGCGTCACGTTCTGCCAGTCGCGGCCGCCGTTCCTCGTCAGGTGGATGAGCCCATCATCCGATCCGGTCCAGATGACGCCCTTCTCGCGCGGCGATTCCGCGATGGTGAAAATCGTCGAGTAGTACTCCTCGAGCCGGCCGCCTTTCTGCTTCGCCGTGTCGTTGCGCGTCAGATCCGGGCTGATCGTCGCCCAGCTGCGACCGCCGTTCGCGGATCGGAGCACGACCTGCGCTCCCGCGTAGACCGTGTTCCCGTCGTGAGGCGACACGATGATCGGATACGTCCACTGAAAACGGTATTTCATAGCGGCAGCCGTCCGCCCACCGTTGTAGTCGGGCCAGACGGTGACGTTCTGGCTCTCGCCCGTCCGCTCGTCGTAGCGCGTCATCAGCCCGAAGTAGCTGCCGCCGAAGACGACCGGCGGGTTCGAGGGTGTCGGCGCGAGATACCCGCTCTCGCCGCCGCCAACTGAATGCCAGTCGTTCCCGGTGATGCCCGCGCCGTTGGTCCGGCTGGCGATCGAGACGGTCGTGTTGTCCTGCTGCGAGCCGTAGACGCGATACGGCGTGCCGTGATCGGTGATGACCGCGTAGAACTGCGCGGTCGGCTGATTGTCCATCGAGCTCCACGTGCGGCCGCCGTTGAACGTCACCGAGGCGCCGCCGTCGCTGCCGTTCACCATCCGCTTCGGATCCCTCGGGTCGATCCAGAGATCGTGGTAGTCGCCGTGCGGGGTCTGCACGCTCGTGTAGGTCTTGCCGCCGTCGGTGGATTTGTAGAAGTACTTCGCGCAGAACGTATACATCGTGTTCGCGTCGACCGGGTCCGCGAAGATGTGGCCGTAGTAGTACTGGCGCGCCGTCATGTTGAAGTCGTCGTTCAGCAACTGCCAGGTGCGCCCGGCATCGTCGGACCGGTAGACGCCGCCCATGGCGTCGGCTTCGACCGTCGCCCACACGCGCCCGGGATTCGCCGGCGACACGGTGACGCCGATCTTGCCGAGATTGCCCGGCGGCAAGCCGGCGCTGAGCCTGGTCCAGGTGTCGCCGCCGTCGGTGGATTTGTAGAGTCCGCCGCCAGGGCCCGTGCTGTAGATGTCCCACGGCGTTCGAAGCATCTGCCATGTGGTCGCATAGAGCACCTGCGGGTCGGTTGCATCCATCGCGATGTCGGCGGCGCCGGTCTGGTCGTTCACGTACAGGACCTTCTGCCACGTCGTGCCGCCGTCCTTCGAGCGAAACACGCCACGCTCCGCGTTGGGCCCATACGGATGACCGATGGCGGCGACGTACACGATGTCGGGATTCGTCGGATGGATTTGCATCCGGCCGATCTGGCTGCTGTCGGCCAGGCCCACGTGCGTCCACGTCCTGCCGGCGTCGGTCGATTTATAGACCCCGTCGCCCGACGACAGATTACCGCGCAGGCACCCCTCGCCCATCCCGACGTAGACGATGTTCGGATTCGACTGCGAGACCGACACGGCGCCAACCGAGCCGGTGTGAAAGAAGCCGTCCGAACCGCGGTGACGCGACCGCCGCGGAAGGGACCGATGTTGCGCCAGCGGAGCGCACCGGAGAGATCCGGCGGCTGCTCGGCCGCGGCCGGCTGCAGCGCGGCGATCGCCAGCGTCAAGGCCACACATCGTGCAGTGTTCATCGACATCGACCTCGGACTGATTCTTCTCTGCGCGGTCTGCGGTTGCTCCGTAGGCGGATTCGCCCCGGGTAACATTACGTGCAATGCCGCGGTACATCAATGCCGGTCGCTCACGAAGGCGCGCTGCGACAGCAGCGGCGTCGCCTACCGCGGCGGGCGACCGTGGCCTTTCTCGCGGCCCGATCAGAATTCGGGCGTCTATTTCAACTCCGATACGCTCGAAGAGATCCAGATCAAGACAGCCGGCAACGACGCCTCGGTCGGCGTGCCTGGCATCTCGATGGTCGCGGTGATCAAGTCGGGCGGAAACGCCTTCCACGGGCTTTACAGCGCGAGTGCGGAAACACCCACGCTGCAAAGCAATAACCTGGACGACCGGTTGCGATCGCAGGGACTCACCGCGGTGCAGCCCGTCAAGACGTTACGGCTATGTCTTCGGCGCACAGCAAGGCATCAACTACAACAGGAAGCTTTACAGACAGCGACGTTCACCTGGCACGATCTCAATGGAGACAAGCTCTATCAGCCCGGCGAAGTGAACCTCAACCTGAACGGATTCGACTTCGTCAGTGTCAACGGCGCAATTGGCAACGTCATGAACCCGAACCTCAAGCAACCGCTGTATTCGGAGTCCGCGACCAGCTACGAGCACGAGCTGGCGCCGAGCGTGGGATTCAACACCTCGTACGTCTACCGGCGCTCCACGGACAACTACAACATCCCGGGACCGAACGTGGCGCGTCCCCTCAGCGCGTACAACATTCGGATCACGCGCAGAGACCCCGGAGCGGACGGGATCCTCGGCACCGCCGACGACGGTGGGAGCGTCACGTTCTTCGACTATTCGCCGGCGTATCGGGGCGTGGCCTTTGTGCAGAACGAGCTGCAGAACAGCCCGCTCCCCAACCAATTCCACACGGTGGAGTTCACCGTGACCAAGCGCCCAACCAGGCGGTGGCAAGGTTCGGCCTCGTTCTGGATGGTGAAGAACCATCGGTGGA
>QHWJ01000179.1 GCA_003222535.1 Acidobacteriota bacterium
TCTGCGGGTCGATCGCTGCGTACACAAAGTTCTCGGGAGGAACAGGACTGCCGGCGAGCCGGCGCAGCAGTGCGATTTGCCCGGCGTGCGTCAGTGCGTCCGCGAGCGGTCCCTGGAGCAACTGCTCCGGAGACACACCGTCGCTCAACGGCGCGTCACTGTCGATGTAACGTGCGAGATCCGCCACGATCTCGTGAAACCGTGCGACTTCCGCTTCGAGTGACTGCAGCGGTTCAGGCGAATAGCGACCGCCGATGAAGAACGTCCGTGCGTAGCCGAGCACACTCGTCATGTGGCGGATCTGCGCCGCCGGAGAACGAACGCCGTCACACGAGACGAATGATCCGAAATCGGTCGGAGCTCCGCGGAGCGCCTTTTGAGTTCGATACACGAGCGTCGCTAGGAAATGGCGGAGCATGCCGCGCTTGTCGTCCATCACGATTCTCAACTGTGTAAGCGTGCGCGACTCGTCATGGCGGGATCGCCAAGGCTTCAATCATGTCGCAAGGCTACCGCTGGATCGATCCGCAGCGCCCGCTGGGAAGGGAGTTGGCACGCGAGCGGCGCGGCCAGGATCAGCGCCGCCGACGTCGTCGCCAACGTGACGGGATCGTACGGCGAGACGCCGACGAGTTGCGATCCCAGAGTCCGATTCACGGCCAGGGACATCGTGAGTCCCGCGATCAACCCGAGCACCACGGGCCGCATGCCTTCGCGGAAGATCAGCCGGCGGATATTGCGTTGGCTGATCGAGTGCGCCATGACGGCATACAGCCCGATCGCGGCCAGCAGCAGGGCGATCGGGGCAAAAACGGGCGCCCGCTGCCGCCTGCTTTCCCAACTCAGCGTGCTGGATGTCCATGCGGTCGCGATCAAAAGCGGTGTTGGCCCTCAAGGTCGCGAGATTGTCCAAGATGACATCAGGAGCTATTTTCTGTATTTTCGGCCCGAACAGCTGGCACCACTTGTTCGGCAGGCGCCTTCGCCCTTAACGGGCTTCTGAGCCTCTCTAAGCCCTGAGCCCTGAGCCCTGAGCCCTACCTGAGTTAGAATATATTTGCCAGCCAAGCCGCCTGAGTAGTTGGGTTCTGCTATGACGTACTCCAAGCCCATCGCCGTTGCTCTTGCGACCGTCGTGTGCGCGACGGTCTCGGCCGCCGACGCCGGCGCGCAATCGCGTGGACGGGCCCCCGGTGGCGGCCCGACCGTCGGGCGCGCGGTGCCCCGCGGCGGCGTCCCCCGCGCCGGAGGCTTCCGGTCCTATTCGCCACGCGTCATCTCGCCGCGCGTGATTGTCCGGGCTCCGCTCCGGTCGTACTACTATCCGTACTTCTACGGGTTCCGTCCCGGTATCTCACTTGGGTTCTTCTACGGCTACCCCTATGGCTACTACGGCTACCCGTACGGTTATTACGGCTACCCGTACGCCTACGGCTACGGCGGGTACTACCCGGCGGGATATGCCTATGGCGGGTACGCGCGCGCGGCCTATGGCGGCGTCCGCATCCAGGGCGCGCCGCGCGACTCGCAGGTCTACGTCGACGGCTACTACGCGGGCATCGTCGACGACTACGACGGCACGTTTCAGCGCCTCGATCTGGAACCCGGATCGCACCAGATCGAAATCCGGACCACAGGACGCCCGCTGACCTACGACGTCAACGTGACGCCGGGCCAGACGGTGACGATACACGCCAACGTGAGATAAGTAAGTTGGTGAATTGGCGAGTTGGTGAATTGGTGAATGAAAAATCACCAAGCCACCAACTCACCAAGTCGCCAATTGCTGTTACACGCCTATATCCTCGTTCCACAACTCTGGTCGCATCCTGATGAAGTCGGTCATCATGCGAATGCAGTGTTCATCCTGGACGATGTCGACGCGGACGCCGCGCGCACGCAGCAGGTCTTCGTCGCCCATGAACGTGCGGTTCTCGCCGACGACCACGTGCGGGATGCCGTACAGCAGGATGGCGCCGGTGCACATCGCGCAGGGCGAGAGCGTGGTGTACATCACGCTCTCGCGATAGACGCGCGCCGGTTGACGGCCGGCGCGCTCGAGCGCGTCCATCTCCCCGTGCAGCACCGCGCTCCCCTGCTGGACGCGCCGATTGTGCCCGCGCCCGATGATGACGCCGCGGTGCACGAGCACCGCGCCAATCGGAATCCCCCCTTCGGCGAGGCCGAGCTCCGCTTCGGCAATCGCCGCCACGAGAAAGGAGTCCACGTCGCCAAGATTGTGCCTCATCTGTCGCGCTCCCGGTCGCCATCACCCGATCGGCGATGCACGCGATCGTCGATCGCTCAATTGCCCAACTCCCGGCAACCCATCGGTAGCCGGCACGCGCCTGGCGGACGCGCGACGTGGAGGGTTGGAGCGGACGGCTGATACAATGGGGATCTCGGGGGTCCGAGATTCTCCATTGAACGTCCGCCCGCTTCCGCTTTTCTCCGCCGCGGCGACTGTCGCGTTCCTGATTGCGTTGGCGGCGGCGCTCTCCAGTCAGACCGCGCAGCCGCCATCGCTGACGCTCCTCTCGAAGGACGGCCGGCGCGCCCTGCCGCTCGCCATGGCCGGCGATCAGGAGCTCGTCGCGCTCGACGACCTCGCCACGACATTCCAGCTCGCCGTTCGGGAAGAGTCGCTCGGAGCCCTCACGGTCTCCTACAAAGGGAAGACGATTCTCCTGACGCCGGAGCAGGCGCTTGCGTCCGTTTCGGGGCGACTCATCTCGCTGCCGGCCCCCCCGACGCGCAGCGGGCGGCGCTGGCTCGTGCCGGTCGAATTCATCAGCCGGGCCCTCGCGCTGATTTACGATGCGCGCCTCGACCTCCGGAAGGCGTCGCGGCTTCTGGTCATCGGCGACCTGCGGGTGCCGCGGATCACCGTCCGCTACGACGCGCTCGGCGCGTCCGGACGGCTGACGGTCGACGCGACGCCTCGTGCGCAAGGCACGGTGACGCAGGAGGGCGATCGCCTCACCGTCAGGTTCGACGCCGACGCGCTCGATGTACCGACTCCGCCGCTCCCGTTTCAAGGCCTCCAGAGCCTCGTCCAGTCGGTGCGCGTAGTCGATCCGACCGCGCTGACGATCGATCTTGCACCACGGCTCGGCGGATTCCGGGCCACGAGCCAGCCGGTGGACACCACGATGCGGCTGGTGATCGATCTCCTGGCCGCGCAAGCCGACAGCGCCACGACCCAACCGGCACCGCCGCAGCCGCCACCCGATTTGCCACCGGCGTTTGCCCAGCCGGCCTCTGCGATTCACACCATCGCGATCGATCCGGGCCATGGGGGCGACGACGAAGGCGTCAGAAGCGCGGAGGGCACCAAAGAAAAAGAGCTGACGCTCGCAGTGGCGCGGCGAGCCAAGGCGGTCATCGAGGCACGGCTCGGCCTCCGTGTCCTCCTCACGCGGGACGACGACCGGAACGTGCCGATCGACGAGCGAGCGTCCATCGCGAACAACAACAAGGCGGACCTGTTCATCAGCCTGCATGCGAACGGCTCGATGCGGCCGGCCACGACCGGCGCCGCGATCTTCTACGCCGCGTTCGACAGGGACGCCGCGCAGACGGCGACGCCTGGCGCCGACGGCCGGGTGCCGACCTTCAGCGGCGGATCGCGCGACATCGAGCTCGTACCGTGGGATCTCGCGCAGACCCGTCACCTCGAGCGGTCGGCGGCGTTTGCCGACCTGGTCGAGCAGCAGTTCCACGACCGCGTGCCGCTCTCCGCGCACCCGATCGATCGCGCCCCTCTGCGCGTGCTCGAATCGGCCAACATGCCCGCCGTCCTCGTCGAGATCGGCTACCTGACGAACCCGGATCAGGCCAGGCTGCTCACCGGCGACGCATTCCAGAACGCGCTGGTGCTGGCGCTGCTGGACGCCATCCTGAAGTTCCGCGACACGCTCACGACCAAGAGCGTGTCCGAGAATGATGAACACGCTCTCAGTAGGCCGGCTCCGCCGGCAAGAAACGGCCCGAACACGCAAGTCGTTCCGCGCGAAGCGCGGCTACCAGGAGCCCGTGAGGCGTTACTCGGACGGGCTCCTGGAGGGACGCCCTGATGTCGCGGCGCGCGCTCGCCATCGCCGGCACACTGGCCGTCGCGGCGGCCTGCTATGTCCTGCTGATCTGGCTGCCGCGCTGGACCAGCCGCGCGACGACCGGCGCCGCCGCCGCGCCATCGCCGGTGGCTCCCGCGCCGCCCGGCCGAAAAATCAAGGCGCGGTTGTTCTACGTCGCTGAAGACGGGATGCGCTTGACGAGCGTCGAGCGGGATATCGCGTACGGCGACAGCGCCGTCGAGCAGGCGCGCGAGATTGTCGCGGCGCAGATCGCCCCGGTCGTCGAGCCGCTGGTGTCCGCCGTGCCGCCGAACACCACGCTGCGCGCCGTGTTCATCACGGAGGGCGGCGACGCCTACGTCGACCTCAGTCGGGAGGTGGTCTCGGCGCATCCCGGCGGCACCTCGAACGAGCTGCTGACGGTGTACACGTTCGTCAATGCGCTGACGACGAATCTGCCGGCCGTCACCGCCGTCCAGATGCTGGTCGAAGGCAAGGAGCTCGACACGCTTTCCGGCCACATCGATCTGCGCCGCCCCCTCGCGAAAAACCTCGCGTGGGTACAATAGCGAGCTTTCAGCTGAACGCGGTGACCTGAAAGCGTGACAAATGCGATCCGACCATCGACCGGCCAACGAGCTGCGCGACACGACGCTGATTTCGAATTATCTGATGCATGCGGAGGGGTCGGTGTTGATCAGCGCCGGCCACACGAAAGTCATCTGCACCGCGAGCATCGAGGACCGCGTGCCGCCGTTTCTTCGCAACACCGGCAAAGGGTGGGTGACTGCGGAATACGGTATGCTGCCGCGCGCCACGAGCACGCGCATGCAGCGCGAGGCGTCCGCCGGCAAGGTCGGCGGCCGCACTCAGGAGATTCAGCGGCTGATCGGCCGATCGCTTCGGTCCGTGACGAACCTTCCGGCGCTCGGCGAACGGACGATCTGGATCGATTGCGACGTCATCCAGGCCGACGGCGGCACCCGCACGGCATCGATTACGGGCGCGTTCGTCGCCCTGGCGCTGGCCCTCGAAAAGCTGCGCGAGCGCGACGTCGTCAGGACGGTTCCGCTGTTCGACTATGTCGCCGCCACCAGCGTCGGCATCGTCGACGGCGAGCCGCTCCTCGATCTCGCGTACGACGACGACAGCCGGGCGGACGTGGACATGAACATCGTCAAGACCGGTGACGGCCGGTTCATCGAGGTGCAGGGGACAGCCGAAGCGATCCCGTTCGGCCGGGACGCGCTCATGACGCTGCTCGATCTCGCCGATCACGGCATCAGGCAGCTCGTCGACAAGCAGCGCGCGATTGTCGGTCACCTGGTGAAGACACCGTAAGGCGAAAGTGGAGCAGCCTCGCCCTTCGACAGGCTCAGGGCGAGCGATTCAGTGTGAGCGGGTCAGACTGTCGCTCATGGTGAGCTTGTCGAACCATGAGCGTTGTGCGGCTTCGGCGAGCTCATCGCGTCGGTCGTGATCGTCATGCAACTGTATCGCAGCACGATCCCAACGCCGCTCGGCGACATGCTGGCGCTTGCGTCGGACGAGGGGCTCTGCGCGCTCGAGTTCACGGACCCGAATCGCGGTCAGGAACGGCTGACGCGCCTGAACGCGCGACTGGTTCGCTGGTTTCCGCCACACCAGGTCGTCGATCGCGACACGGCGACGATCGCGCGCACACGTGACTGGCTTGCGGCGTACTTCGCAGGGACGGCCGCCGAGGTCGGCAACCTCCCGCTCGACATGCGTGGCGCGCCGTTCGAGAAGCGCGTCTGGACGGCGCTCCGGACCATCCCGCCGGGACAGACGACCAGCTATGGGGCCATCGCGCAGGCGCTCGGACGGACCGGCGCCTCACGCGCCGTGGGGGCCGCGAACGGCGCGAATCCGATCGCGATCATCGTCCCGTGCCACCGCGTGATCGGCTCGTCCGGGTCGCTCACGGGATACGGCGGCGGTCTCGACCGCAAGACGTGGCTCATCGAGCACGAGAGGCGCTGGCGGCGGGAGCCGCAGGCGTCGCTGTTCTAGCGCTGGGATCGGAGAAAGGCTCCGAGCGCGCGGAACGCTTTGCCCCGGTGGCTGACAGCCGCCTTCAGGTCGCCCGCTTCGGCGAGCGTCAGCCCGTACGGCGGGTAGAAAAAAATCGGATCGTAGCCGAAGCCGCCGTCGCCTTGCGGCTCCCGGGCGATGCGGCCTTCGACGATCCCGCGCGTTTCGAACAGCACCCGATCACCCTTCGCGAGCACCAGGGCGCAGACGAATCGCGCGGAGCTCTCGAGCGAACCTTTCGCGCGAAGCGCCTCGTAGATCAGCGCGAACTTGTCGGGGTACGACGTGTTCGCACCGCCGAAGCGCGCCGACTCGACGCCGGGCATGCCGTCGAGCGCATCAATCGCGAGACCGGAATCCTCGGCCACGGTCAGCTCACCGGTCGCGGCTGCGTAATACAGCGCTTTGGCGCGCGCGTTCTCTTCGAACGTGCACCCGGTCTCCTCCGGCGCCTCGAGGCCCGGCCACTCGTCGAGCGTCGCCACCTCCACAGGCAGGCCGTCGAGGATCTGACGGATCTCACGCACCTTGTTCTGATTCGTCGTCGCAACGAGCAGCCTCACGGCTACACAGTAACCGACTGGGGACTGCCCGCCCTTCGCGCCTGAGGCGCTTCGGACGGGCCCGCCGTAGCTCGATGCAATGGCGACGAGCGGAGGCGGGGGGACTGTGGAGTGCCGAAGGTTGGCCGCGGGCGGCGACCCAATGGTCGACCGCCCGGGTGAAGTCGGAAGGGAGTTCGGCCGGCTGACTGACGGCTCAAGGTAAGAATTACATTCCAGCCGGCGGGCGGGCGTTCCTCAGAAATGAGGAAGTAGCTGCGCGTCAGGCCACCGCGGTTTTCTTGCGCGGTCGGAGCGTTGTCTTGACAGGCACGGCAGACTCAACGCGCATGAACGCGCCATCACGCGTTCGGAACAGAAACTTCGCGTCGACCAGGGCGCCGAGAAGTGCGTTACACAATGCCTCGTCCATCCCCCAGAGCTTGCGTGCCTGCGGCTGGGTGAGTCGCAACCCCGGCATTTCCAGAAACTCGCCCTGGACGCGCCTGAGCACTTCAGCCGTCGCTCTGTTTGGCACGGGCACGAATGACCTCCTTGGGGTTTGGCTTGCCGGGACGCTTCAGACCCAGCAACCGATATGCCACCGACATCCGTGAAGCGTCGTGTGAAGACGCCGCGACACCTGGCGGAAACTGGCGCGATCCGAAGCGCGTCCGTCCAAGGTCGCTGAATGTGACAGCATCCGCAATTCCCAGGCGGCCGTTCGATCCGGACACAACGTGTAGGAAATACCTTAACAGCAGACACCTGCCTTCCACGCAACTCGCACCGATCCGCGGCGTGACTGACGACCATGGACTGAACCTGAGACCCCAGCGAAACCCAGTCAGCGTCTGGGATCGCGGCGGCTGGGACGGCACCCGCGAGCGGCAATGAAGATTTGCGAACGGACTGCTCGTTCCAGGCGAAGGCTTCGTTGCAGTTCGGGCAATTGGCAGAACGCGCAGGATGGCGCACAGACGATCTCGTGAGCGAGGAGGTAGCGACAATCGGAACAGGCCCGGGAGGCTGACAGTGCGCAGCCCTGAGCCCCGAGAAAGAATCTCGGTTTTTTCACACGTCCTTAGCCCTCAGCCCTAAGCCCTCAGCCCTTTATCAGGGCGTTCAGTTAGAATGAGCGCCTGGTGCTGGACAAGCTCTTTCGCTTCCTGTTCAAATACCCGCCCCTCATGTTCCAACAGGGCGACTTCAGCTGGGGCCTGTCCCGCCCGGTGCTGCTGGTCGTCGCGGCGGGAACGGCGACCGCGGTCCTCGCGCTGCTGACTTATCGCGGCGTGTCCGCGACCGATCGGGCGCGCGACCGTGTCGTGCTCGTCGGCTTGCGGCTCGCGGCGCTCGCCGTGCTGCTCTTTTGCCTGTTCCGGCCGACGTTGATCCTCAAGGCCGCGGTGCCGCAGCAGAATTTCCTCGGCGTTCTGCTGGACGACTCGCGAAGCATGTCGATTGCGGACAGCGACGGCCAGCCGCGGAGCGCGTTCATCCAGCAGCAGTTGGACGGCCCGAACGCCCGGCTGCTGGCGGCGCTCTCTCAACGATTTGTCGTCCGCTTCTTCAGCTTCGCGTCCTCGTCCAACCGCGTCGCGGCGGCCGGCAACCTCAAGTTCGGCGGCACGGCCACACGGCTCGGCCAGGCGCTTGATCGCGCCCGCGACGAGCTCGCCGGGCTGCCGCTGGCCGGCCTCGTGATGGTGTCGGACGGCGCCGACACGTCCGACGCCGCGATCGACGAGACGCTCGCCAGCCTGAAAGCGCGATCGATTCCGGTGTTCACCGTCGGCGTCGGCCAGGAGCGTTTCGCGCACGACGTCCAGGTGACGCGCGTCGAGACGCCGCGGTCGGTCCTCAAGGGCACGGCGCTCGTCGTCGACGTCGTGCTGTCGCAGACCGGCTACGGCGGCCAGACCGTGCCGCTCAGCGTCGAAGACGACGGGCGCATCGTCAGCACGCAGCAGGTGACGCTGCCGCCGGAGGGCGAATCGGCGACGGTGAAAGTGCGCTTCACCGCGGCGGAGCCGGGCGCGCGCCTCTTCAAGTTCAAGATCCCGACGCAGGCAGGCGAGCAGGTGACGCAGAACAACGCGCGCGACGCGCTGATCCAGGTCAACGATCGCGCCGAGAAGGCCCTCTACTACGAAGGCGAGCCGCGCTTCGAGTACAAGTTCGTGCGCCGCGCGGTCGAAGACGACAAGAACCTGCAGGTGGTGTCGCTGGCCCGGACGGCCGAGAACAAGTACTACCGTCAGGCCGTCACGAACCCCGACGAGCTGATCGCCGGCTTTCCCAAGACGCGGGAAGAGCTCTTCCAGTATCGCGCTCTCATTCTGGGCAGCGTCGAGGCGGCGTCGTTCACGCCCGAGCAGCTCCGGATGATCGCCGATTTCGTGAACAAGCGGGGCGGCGGGCTGCTGATGCTCGGCGGCCGCCGGTCGTTCGCCGAGGGCGGCTGGGGCGGCACGCCGGTCGGCGAGGTCCTCCCGGTCGTCATCGAGAACGCCAACGCGAAGTACTTCTCCGAGTTTTTTCAGGCGCGTCCCACCCGCGCGGGCTCGACGTTCCCGGTGACGCAGGTCGCGGGCGACGAGAAAGCGTCGAGCGCGAAGTGGAACGACATGCCGCCGGTGTCGAGCGTGAACTCGGTGCGCCAGGCGAAGCCCGGCGCGACCGTGCTCCTGACCGGCGTCGACAACCGCCGTCAGGATCAGATCGTGCTCGCGTATCAGCGGTACGGGCGCGGCAAGGCGCTCGCGATGCCGATCCAGGATTCCTTCATGTGGCGCATGGACGCCAAGGTGCCGGTTGCCGACACGACGCACGCGATGTTCTGGCGGCGTCTCATCCGCTGGCTCGTCGACGGCGTCCCCGAGCAGGTCAACGTCTCGACGACGGCGGATCGCGTGGAGCCGGGCGAACCGATCAAGCTGTCGGTCGAGGTCCTCGATTCCGCATATGTGGAAGTGAACGACAGCCGCGTCCTCGCGAAAATCACGTCGCCGTCCGGCAGGACGGCGGAGCTGCCGGTCGAGTGGACGGTGACGCGCGACGGCGAGTACCGCGCGAGCTTCGTGCCTGACGAATCGGGCATCTATGACATCCGCGTGAGCGCGGATCGCGCACAGAAGCCGCTCGGCGCGGCCGCGATGCACGTGCGCGTCTCGGCGGGCGACGCCGAGTACTTCGACGCCGGCATGCGGGCGCCGCTGCTCAGGCGCATTGCCGAAGACACCGGCGGACGCTTCTTCACTCCGGCCAACGCCACCGCGCTGCCCGAAGCAATCAGCTACAGCGGACGCGGCGTCACGGTTGTCGAAGAGCGCGAGCTGTGGGACATGCCGGCGCTCTTCCTCGCGCTCGTGGGCTTCATCGCCGCCGAGTGGGGCTATCGGCGCATGAAGGGCCTGGCGTGACACGGCTCTCAACCACGGCTCGCTCATGGTTCGACAGGCTCACCATGAGCGGTGGTCCTGAGGCCGAGCCGGACAAGGACACGATGCACGCTCGTCCTGAGCCTGTCGAAGGACGAGCTTTAGGTCCTCTGCGGTTCATCGTCGGTACGTTTTTGTGCTGCGTGCTGTGCGAGGTGCCGGCATTCGCACAGCAGACGCATCTGCTCGTGATCACCGGCGTGCCGGGAGACGAGGAGCACGCGCAGCAGTTTCAGAAGTGGGCGACGAGCTTCATCGACGCCGCGAAGAAGAAGGAGAGCGTTCCGGACGCCAACATCACGTATCTCGCCGGCAAGCAGTCGGCGCGCGAGAACGTCGCTCGAGCGTTTACCGATGTCGCGGCCCGCGCCAGGCCGAACGATGCCGTCGTGGTCCTGCTTCTCGGTCACGGCAGCTTCGACGGCACCCGGGGCGCGTTCAACCTTCCCGGTCCCGACCTGACCGTCGCCGAGTGGGCGGCGCTGCTCGGCAAGCTCGCGGCCCAGCGCGTGGCGTTCGTCAACACCAGCAGCTCGAGCGGCGCCTTTCTGCCCGCGTCCGCCGGGCCGGGGCGCGTGGTCGTCACCGCGACCAAGACCGGCGGGGAACGCAACGAGACGCAGTTCCCCGAGTTTTTCGTCGGGGCCTTCAACGACGCCGCGGCGGACCGCGACCGCAACGGTCACATTTCCGTGCTCGAGGCGTTCGAGTACGCCAAGGCGAAGGTCACGCAGGCGTTTCAGCAGAAAGGCCTGCTGCTGACCGAGCACGCCGCGATGGACGATGGCGGCGACGGCCGGCTGGCGGCGACGATCTTCCTCGGGATCGGCCGCGCCGACGGCGCGCTCGCCGTGGACACGAGCGATCCGGCGATGAAGGCCCTGGTCGACGAGCGCGATGCGCTCGACCGGGAGATCGCCGCGCTGAAGCTGAAGAAGACCGCGATGGACGAGGCGCAGTACGACGGGCAGATGGAAAGGCTGCTCACCGATCTCGCGCTGAAGACGAAGGCGATTCGCGATCTGCAGGCGAAGAAGGACAAGCCGTGAGACGCGCCGCGGCGGCGGTCCCGGTGATAGGTGTCCTGATCCTGGCCGGCGTGGCGGCGGCGGTCGCGCAGCGGCGCGGCGGATTCGGCGGGCGGAACCGGCGGGAAGCGATCAGACCGAACGCGCCGTACGACGGACGATTCACCTTCGTGCGGGTCCGCTACGGTCAGGACTACGGCTTCGTCTCGCAGGGGCTGCCCTGGTCGCACGACTACCCGGCCGGCGAACAGCATTTCATGAAGATCCTGAACGAGCTGAGCTATCTGCATCCGCACACCGACGAAACGAACATCCTGACCTTTGACGATCCCGAGATCTTCAAGTACCCCGTCGCGTACCTCTGCGAGCCGGGCGGCTGGGTGATGACGGAGCAGGAAGCCGTCAGCCTGCGGACGTACCTGCAGAAGGGCGGCTTCGTCATCGTCGACGACTTCCGCTACCAGCACTGGGGCAACTTCGAGACTCAGGTCCTGCGCGTCCTGCCGGAGGCGCGGTTCTACGACCTGGAGCTCTCGAGCCCGATCTTCCACGCGTTCTTCGAAATCAAGACGCTGGACGTGCCGCAGTATTACGATCCGCCGCCGGCGATCTTCCGGGCGATCTACGAAGACAACGACCCGACCAAGCGGATCATGATGATGATCAACTACAACACCGATATCTCCGAGTACTGGGAGTGGTCGGACACCGGCCTCAAACCGATCGACGAATCGAACGAAGCGTACAAGCTCGGCGTGAACTACATTATTTATGGGATGACGCACTAGGGTAGTTGCAAGCAGCTAGTAACTGGTAACTAGCCACTAGCCACTAGCAACCAGCCGCCCCCAGTCACGAAGAGGACACCTGTGGAGCTGAACACGACAGTGGATTTCGAGTCGGCCGACGACATCGCCCTGGCGGACAAGATGAAGATCGGGCGGCAGCAGATCATCACCGAGCTGCAGAAGCGCATCGTCGGACAGGGGGACGTCATCGAGCTGATCCTCCTGTCGCTGTTTGTCGGGGGCAACAGCCTCATCGTCGGCGTCCCGGGACTCGCGAAGACGCTGCTCATCGCGACCCTCGCCCAGGTGCTGGACCTCAAGTTCAACCGCATCCAGTTCACGCCCGACCTGATGCCGTCGGACATCACCGGCACCGACATCATTCAGGAAGACGAGACCGGCCGCCGCCAGATGGTGTTCGCGCCGGGGCCGATCTTCGCGAACATCGTGCTCGCGGACGAGATCAACCGCACGCCGCCGAAGACACAATCCGCGCTCCTCGAAGCCATGCAGGAGCACCGCGTCACGATTCAGGGGCGTACCTACGAGCTCACCGAGCCGTTCTTCGTGTTCGCCACGCAGAACCCGATCGAGCTCGAGGGCACCTATCCCCTGCCCGAGGCGCAGCTCGATCGCTTCATGTTCCACATCGTCATCGAGCATCCGCCGGAAGACGAGGAATTCGACGTCGTGCGCGCGACGACGGCGATTATCGACCCGCACTTCAAGCAGCCGGTGAACGGCGCGGACCTGGTCGGGTTCCAGCGGCTGGTGCGCCGGGTGCCGGTGGCTGACGCCGTCATGCGGTACGCGCTCAGCATCGTCCGGACGAGCCGGCCGAAGTCGAAGCAGGCGCCCGACTCGGTGAAGAAGTTCGTGGCGTTCGGCGCGAGCGTGCGCGCGGCGCAGTACCTCGTGCTCGGCTCGAAGGCGCGGGCGCTGACGCAGGGCCGCTACCACGTCAACTACGAGGACATCCGCTCTCTCGCCCATCCCGTGCTGAGGCACCGCGTGCTGACGAACTTCCGTGCCGAGTCGGAGGGCGTGTCGACCGATTCGATCATCGACGAGCTGCTCTCGGCGGTGCCGGTCCCCAAGAGTGGAATGTAGACCATTGCGGATTGCGGATTGCGGATTGAAATGCGGAATGCGGATTGAATTGAGGATTGGATTGCGGGAATGAGCGTTGCGGACGGAGGCATCAATCCGCAATCAATCCGCAATCCGCAATCCGCAATCCGCAATCCGAGATCCGAAATGACATCAAGCCAAGCGTTACCCGGCGCCCGTTTCGTGGACCCGAAGATCCTGTTGCGGGTCGGCAATCTGGAGCTCCTTGCGCGTCATGTGGTCGAGGGCTTCATCAACGGGCTGCACCGCGCCCCGTACTTCGGCGCGTCGATTGATTTCGCGGAGCACCGCGGGTACGTGGCAGGCGACGACATCCGCCGCGTGGACTGGCGCGTGTTCGCGCGGACCGATCGCTTCTACGTCAAGCAGTACGAAGCGGACACGAACACGAACGTGTCGGTGCTGCTCGATGTCTCGCGCTCGATGAAGTTCTCCAACCGCGGTGTTCCGAAGCTGGAATACGGCTGCTTCGTGGGTGCCTGTCTCGCCTACCTCGCGCAGCGGCAGCGCGACCGCGTCGGCCTGATCACGTTCGACAACGACATCGTCTCGCACGTGCCGCCCTCGGCCAAGCATTTCAACGTCGTGCTGCACACGATGGAGCGCGCCAGGCCGGAGCGCCCCGGCAACCTGCCCATTCCGCTGCACAAGATGGCCGAGCACTTCCGGCGCCGCGGCATCCTCGTCCTGATCTCCGATTTCTACGAGGAGCCCGACGCGGTGCTCGAAGCCATCAAGCCGCTCAAGTTCCTCGGCAACGATCTGATCGTCTTTCACGTGCTCGATCCGGCCGAGATCGACTTCGGCTACGAGGACGCGTCGAGCTTCGAGGACCTCGAGACCGGCGAGCAGATTCCGGTGGTGCCGGAGTCGCTGGTGAGGGAATATCGATCCATGATTCAGGCCCATATCCTGGCGCTGACGACGAAGTTCTCCGAGCACCGGATCGACTACACCGTGCTCAACACGGCCGAGCCGCTGGACCGCGCGCTGTTCAGCTATCTGTCGAGCCGGGAACGGCTGATGCGCGTCAGGTGACCGTCAGCCCTTTACCATTGGCCCTTAGCCATTGGCCATTAGCCATTAGCCATTAGCCATTAGCCATTAGTTAGCCATTAGAGTAGCCATCAGCCCATGCCATGGCGTTTCTGACCCCCTTCTTCCTGCTCGGACTGTCCGCGATCGCGATACCTGTCCTGATCCATCTGATTCAGCGGGAAAAGAAGCGCGTCATCGAATTCCCGTCGCTGATGTTCGTGCGCCGGATTCCCTACCAGTCCGTCCGGCGGCGGCGGATCCGCCACTGGGCGCTGCTGCTGATGCGGGCCGCCGCGATCGCGCTCATCGTGGCGGCGTTCGCGCGCCCGTTCATCCACCAGGGCACCGTCGCCGCGGCTGTTGGCGGCGGCGCTCGTGAAGTCGTCATCCTGCTCGACCAGTCGGCGAGCATGGGCTACGGCGATCACTGGAGTCGCGCCAGGGACGCCGCGCGGGCGGTCGTCCGCGGGCTCGGCGCCGACGATCGCGCGACGCTCGTGCTCTTCGACAAGAACGCCGAAGAGAACATGCGCGCCACGTCGGACCGCACGCGGCTGGAGGCGGCGATCAACGCGGCGCACGTCGGGTCCGGCGCGACCCGTTACGGTCCGGCGCTGAAGCTCGCCGAGAGCATTCTCAGCCGGTCGGCGATCAAACGCCGCGAGGCGGTGCTCGTCAGCGATTTCCAGCGAAGCGGCTGGAGCGGATCGGAAGAAGTGCGCTTCCCCGAGGGCATGACGGTCAGCACGGTCTCGGTCGCCTCACCCAACAGCGCGAACCTGGCGGTGCCGTCCGTCACGTTCGCGCGCGCGTCGTTCTCCGGCCAGGAGCGCATCACGGTCACGGCCGGCCTCAGCAACAAGGGCGACGAGCCGCTGAAAGACGTGCCCGTCACGCTGACAATCGACGGCCACGAGATCCAGACCGAGCGCGCCACCGTGGCGCCGCACGCCGCCGGATCGGTGACCTTCGCGCAGTTCACGCTCACGGGACCGAACGTCCGCGGCTCGGTGCGCGCCGGCGCGGATCTGCTCCCGGCCGACAACATCTTCCATTTCGTGCTCGCGCCGAGCGAGCCGGTGTCGCTGGCGATCGTCGACAGCGGCGATCGATCCGATGGCAGCCTTTTTCTCTCGAAGGCGCTGTCGATCGGCACGACGCCCACGTTTCACGTGGACGTCGCGTCGGCGTCGCGTGTCACGCCCACCGCCTTCGACAAACGCGCCGTTGCCGTGCTCAACGACACGATGTTTCCACCGGCCGGCGGCGGCGGCGTCCTGAAACGGTTTCTCGAGCGCGGCGGCGGACTGCTGGTCGTGACCGGCGACCACACCACGTGGCCGCCCGGCGAAGCGGAGCTGCTGCCGGGCCGCCTGGGCGCGACCGTGGATCGCACCTCGGGGCGCAGCGGGTCGCTCGGGTACCTTGATTACAGCCACCCGGTCTTCGAGGTCTTCAAGGCGCCGCGCAGCGGCGACTTCTCGGCCGCGCACGTGTTCCGCTACCGCGCGCTCCAGACCCTTCCAACCGATCGCATCCTCGCGCGGTTCGACGATGGCGCGATCGCGGCGGCGGAGAGAAAGGTGGGCGCGGGCCGCGCGATCGTGTGGACGTCGACGCTGGACGACTCGTGGACCGATATCGGCGTGAAGCCGATCTTTTTGCCGCTGGTCCACCAGCTCGTGCGGTATCTCGCGCACTACGAGCCGGCGACGTCGTGGTTCACCGTGGGCCAGGTGCTCGATCTGACGGCGCGCGCCAAAGGGCGGGCCGACAAGAGCGATCGAATCGTCGTGACGCCGTCTGGCGAGCGCATCTCGCAGTCGAGCGCCGGCGAGGGCAGCGAAGGGCTGCTCGAGTTGAACGAGCAGGGCGTCTATGAAGTGCGTTCGAGCGGAGCGGCGGCGGGCCGTCCCGAAGCGATCGCCGTCAATCTCGAGCCCGCCGAGTCGGATTTGGCGTCGATCGATCCGCGCGAGCTCGTAGCGGCCGTCACGGGCCACGCGACGCTGGTGGAGGCGCAGCCCGCGCAAGCGCAGGAGATGACGCGCGAGGAATCCGAGCGGCGGCAAAGCCTCTGGTGGTACCTGCTCATGGCCGGCCTCCTGCTGCTGGCGGCGGAAACGGTCATTTCGAACCATCTGTCGCGAAAAGAGCGTTTTTTGTAACCAAAAGAAAATCCCGCCGGGCGGCCCTTTTGGAGCCGCCGAACGGCGCAGCCGGTGTAATCTGTTCGTCTGTTCCGATGGCGTCCGGCTCGAGCCGGACCGGGTTTCTGTAGTGTCAGGCTTTAGAGCGTGTGAAGAAGTACGACGTTGAACGCAGAGCTCGCAGAACACGCAGAAAAACCTTAAGCATTTTTCTCTGCGGGTTCCGCGGTTTCTGCGTTGTACGTGATTTCTTCACAGGCTCTTAGCCCGGCAAAGGGAGTACGGGGACATGGACCATCGCACGGAGCTCGTCGACGTCATCCGTCGGGTGCGCAATCGCTGGCGCTTCAGGCTCGCCCTGCGGGGCGCAGTCGTCGTCCTGGCCGGCACCGTGCTCGCGCTGCTGCTCTCGGCCTCGGGCCTCGAGTCGTTCCGCTTCAGCGCCCCCGCGATCATCACCTTCCGCATCCTGACGGTGACGGTGTTCGTCGCGCTGCTGCTCTACGGCCTCGTGTGGCCGCTGCGGCGCCACGTCACCGACGCGCAGGTGGCCATGTATCTCGAGGAGTGCGATCCGACGCTCGAAGCCGCCCTCATCAGCGCCGTCGAGGCCACGGCAAACGGCGGGTCGGCCGCGCATTCGCCGCGCCTGGTCGAAAAGCTGGTCGAGCAGGCGATGGATCAATGCCGCGCGCTCGATCACGGCCGCACGATCGAGCGATCGTCGGTCCAGCGTCACGCCGCCACGCTGGCGGCTGTCGCAGCGATAGCCGCACTGGCTGTCACATACGGTCCGGCGTACCTGCGCCACGGCCTGTCGGCGCTCCTCGTCATCTCGCGCAGCGCCGAAGCCTCCAGTCCGTACAGCATCCAGGTTCAGCCCGGCAACACCAAAGTTCCGCGCGGCGCGGACCAGACCGTGAAGGCGCGGCTGATTGGGTTCACCGCAGCCGACGTCAGCGTGATGATGCGGACGGCGCCGGGCGCGCCGTTCGACCGCGTGCCGCTCATCGCGGGCGCGCAGCCGGGCGCGTTCGAAGGCATGCTGTTCCACCTCGAGAAGCCGACCGAGTATTTTGTCGAGTCCAACGGCGTCCGCTCGGGGACCTTCACCTTGACGGTCGTCGATCTGCCGACCGTCTCGCAGCTCGATCTCGAGTACCGCTACCCCGCCTACACCGGCCTTGCCCCGCGCAAGACCGAGGGCGGCGACGTGGCCGCGATCCGCGGCACTGAAGTCGTCCTGCACGTCGTGCCGACCATGACCACGCCCGACGGCCGCGTCCTGCTGAGCGACGGCGGCGCGCGTCCGCTCGTGAGGCAGGCGGACGGATCGCTGACGGGCAGCTTCAAGATCGATCATCAGGGCTTCTATCGCATCGAGCTCACCGGACCGCACGGCGAGAAGGTCGAGGCGTCCCCGCAGTACACGATCGACGTCATCGACGATCAGCCGCCGTCGGTTCATTTCACCAAGCCGGGCCGCGACTCGCAGGCCAGCCCCGTTGAGGATCTGTTCCTCGAGGCGCGCGCCGACGACGACTACGGCGTCAAGTCGCTGCAGCTGTTCTATTCCGTCAACGGCAGCGCGCCGAAGACGATCTCCCTGTTCGCCGGCCCGAAGCCGCTCACCGAAGTCAGCGCCGGCCATACGATCTATCTCGAGGAGCTCGGGCTGAAACCGGGCGACTTCGTCTCGTACTACGCGAAGGCGTCCGACACCGACGCCGTGCAGGGATCGAAGACGACGACCAGTGACATCTACTTCGTCCAGATCCGGCCGTTCAAGAAGGACTACAAGCCGGCGCAATCACAGGCGGGCGGCGGCGGTGGAGGCGGCGGCCAGCAGGTCGGCCAGCTCTCGCAGCAGCAGCGCGAAATCGTCTCGGCGACGTTCAACATCGTCCGCGACAAGGCCAAGACCAAGCCGGAGAAGTTCCGCGAGAACGTGGTGTTCCTCAACCTGGCGCAGGCAAAGCTGCGCGAACAGGTGGAAGAGCTCGTCGGCAAGCTGAAGGCGCGGCTCGGCGCGGTCGATCCCTCGTACAACAAAATCGCCGACGTGCTGCCCAAGGCGGCGGAGGAGATGAAGTCTGCCGAGGGCGAGCTGAAAGCCCTGAAAGCCGATTCGGCGTTGTCGCCCGAGCAGCGCGCCCTCAAGCTGCTGCAGGAGGCCGAACAGCAGTACGAGCTGCAGGTGTCGCAGCAGCAGGGTGGCGGGGGCGGCGGCGGCGGACAGAACCAGATGGCCGAGGACCTCGCCGATCTGTTCGAGCTGGAGCTCGACAAGCTGGCGAACCAATACGAGATGCAACAGCGCGCCGAGCAGCAGGGGAAGGACCAGGAGATCGATCAGCTGGTCGAGAAGCTCAAGGAGCTCGCGCGGCGGCAGCAGCAGGAGATGGAGCGGCAGCGGCGCATGGCGCAGTCGGGCCAGAGCGCGTCGGGGAATTCGAGCGCCGGGCAGCGCGCGCTCGCCGACGAAGCCGAAAAGGCCGCGCGGCAGCTGCGGCAGCTCACGCGCGATCAGCAGCAGCGGCCGGAGCTGAACGACGCGATGAAGAAGATGCAGGAAGCCGCCGATGCGATGCGTCAGGCGGCGGCCAACGGCTCGAAGGACGGCGGCGCGCAGGCGAACCAGGCGCTCGATCGGCTCCGCGAAGTGCAGCAGCGGCTGGAGCGCAATCAGAGCGGCCGCGGCGAGCGCGACCTGCAGCGCGCGCAGCGTCAGGCGGAGGAACTGGCCAACGAGCAGAAACAGGTGGCGTCCGACGTCAACGGCCTGGATCAGGCCGGCGCCGGCCGCGAGGCCAAGGCGCAGGAGCTCGGCCAGCGCAAGGACGCGATGGACGCGAAAGTCGCGGACCTGCAGCAGCAGCTCGAGAAAATCGCCAACCAGATGCGCCGCGACGAGAAGGATGCGGCGCGCAAACTGGACGAGGCGGCCGGCAGCATTCGCGACAAGCGCATTCGCGAGAAGATTCGGTACACGAAGGGCGCCCTGCAGGGCGCCGGGTCGCAGTACGCGCGCGGGATGGAAGAGGACATCGGCGCCAATCTCGACGCGCTGCAGAAGAAGATCGGCGACGCGGCGGGCTCGGTCGGAAAAGCATCGAAACAGGATGCCGTGGCGCGCGCAGCGGACAAGACGCGCGATCTCGTCCGCGGGATGGAGTCGCTCGATCAGCGCATGCGCAGCGGGCAGCAGGGATCAAAAGGCCAGCCGGGCCAGCAAGGTCAACAAAGCCAGCAGCAGGGCAAAGGGCAGCAGGGCAAAGAGGGTCAGCAGGGGCAACAGGGCCAGGGGCAGCAATCCCAGGGCGGACAGAACGGCGGCGGCGGCGCGAACAACGGCGACAACGCCGGGTCGCCGCGCAACGGCGGTGCGTACGGCGGCGCGTACGGCGGCGACGCGCGCAACTGGGGTGGCGGCTACGGCTACTCCTACCGCTGGAACGCGGACGACATCCGCCAGTTCCGCGGGCAGTTCCGCGAGTGGGCGAATGACGCCGAGGCGTTGCGCCGGCAGCTCCAGCAGGCCGGCGTGAGCCCGCGCGACCTCGACGAAGTGCTGAGAGACCTGAAAGCGTTCGACAACGACCGCGTGTACGCCGATCCGAAAGGGCTCGAGCAGCTCCAGGCCGCGGCGATCGACAAGCTGAAGAAGTTCGAGTTCATGCTGCGCCGCAAGGCGGAGGCAGGGAACGATTCGCTGTCGCTCTCCGGATCCGATCAGGTGCCGGACGGCTTCCGCCAGGCGATCGAGGAGTACTACCGGTCGCTCGCGAAGAAACAGCCGCCGCGCTGATGGAAATTGTCTCATCGGAGCTCACGTTCGAAACGCCGGTCGGACCGCGCGACTCCTGACACGCTTCCCGCCACCCGTCCCGCGCGGTGGTGGAGGATCCTGCTCCTCGCGGGCGGGCTGGCTGTCTACTCGAACAGTTTCACCGCGCCTTTCGTTTTCGATGATCAGGGTTCGATTGTCGAAAACAGCCACATCCGCCATCTCTGGCCCTTGCGTGACGTGCTCCTGGGGCCGTCGCAGAGTTCGATCGCCGGCCGGCCGGTGGTCGGTCTCTCCCTCGCGTTGAATTACGCGTGGGGCGGCCTGACTTCGTGGACCTATCGGGCGGGAAACCTGTCGATCCATCTGCTCGCCGGGCTGCTGCTCTTCGGTATTGTCCGCCGCGGGTTGACCTCTGAGCATGTATCACCGCCACTTCGAGTGTCCGCAGACGGCCTGGCCTTCGCAGCCGCGCTGATCTGGCTCATCCACCCGCTTCAGACCGAGGTCATCGACTACATCACCCAGCGCACGGAGTCGATGATGGGCCTGTGGTACTTGCTGACCTTCTACGCGGCGATGCGCGCGATGTCGGACACGGGCGCAGTAGCGAAGCTTCGCCTCAAACCGCCGCGTGACGATCCGTCGGCGAGCGAATCCTCGTTACCAGGCATGCGCTGGCCTGCGCTGGCAGTGATCTCGTGCGCGCTCGGGATGGCGAGCAAGGAATCGATGGTCACGGCGCCGGTGATGGTGCTGTTGTACGATGCCGCGTTCTGCGCCGGTTCCGTCCGCGGCGCGCTCCGGGCCCGACGCGGATTCTACGCGGCACTCGCCGCGACCTGGATTGTCCTCATCGCGCTGATGCTGCCGGGCCCACGCTCGCACAGCGCCGGACTGTCGAGCGGGGTCACACCATGGACGTACCTCTTGAATCAGCCGCGCATGGTGATCACGTATCTGACGCGCGCCGTCTGGCCAACTTCGCTGGTGCTCGACTACGGCCCGACCGTTTCCGTGTCGCCGGCGGCGGCCCTTCCTTACGGGATCGCCGTCCTCGCGATCGTGGTGGGAACCATGCTCGTGTGGCGGAAACGTCCGGCCCTGGGCCTGATGCCGGCGTGGGTGTTCGTGACGCTGGCGCCCACGTCCAGCATCGTTCCCATTGCCACCGAGGTCGGCGCCGAGCGCCGGATGTATCTGCCGCTTGCGGCGCTGATCATGCTCGGCGTACTCGGGGCTCACGCCTTGATGACCGCGTGGCTCGGCAGGCGCGGGCGGTGGCATCGCACGGCGCCCGCAATGCTGCTCGTGGGGATCGCCTGCACGTTCGGATGGCTCACGCTGCAGCGCAACCGGGAGTACCAGAGCGAGACCGGCATCTGGCGGACGGTCCTCGCCCGGCATCCCCACGGCCGGGCCCACTATCAATTGGGGGTCATCCTGCGAGAAGAGGGTCACCGCGATGAAGCGCTCGCGCACTATCGCGCCGCTCTGATCGATTGTCCGGACGCGCATTACGCGCTGGGTTTCGAGCTGGACGCTGACGGGAAACACGACGAGGCGATCGCTCATTATCGAGAGTACATCCGCCTGCGCCCGGATGATCTCAAGGTGGTCGCCGCGCACAACCTGCTGGGACACGCCCTGCTCATACGAGGCCGGCTCGAGGAAGCGAAAGAGGCGCTTGGTCGAGCGCTGGTGATGCGGCCCAATGACCCTGACGCCCACGGCTTCATGGCCGACGTGTTGTTGAGACAGACGCGATATGCGGACGCCGCTCGGGAGTACCGCGCACGCATCCGCCTGGTGCCGAACGATCCCGCCGCCCACCAGAGCCTGGGAGTGGCCCTCATCGGACAGGATTTGGCAGCGGAGGCGGTCGAGGAGTTCGCCAGAGCCGTGGAGTTGGCGCCCAACGATCCTCTCAATCGTCTGGACCTGGGCAACGCGCTGGCCGACGCCGGCAGACTCGGCGACGCCGTGCACGCGTACCATGACGGGCTCGCATTGGCGCCGGCGAGTGTCCCGATCCGCAACGCGCTGGCCGCCGTGCTGGCTGCGCAGGGCGACAACGAGGCGGCCGCCGATCAGTTTCGGAGATCGCTCGAGCTCGACCCGCGCAATCAGGACACGCGAAGGGATTACGCGGCGCTGCTGTATCGTCTCGGTCGGATCAACGAGGCGAGCCGCCTGGTGATGGAGCGGCGGGAATAGTGGCCGTCATGTGCCAGTCCGGCTACGTGGTGGTACATTAACAGCCCGTGGTGAAAGTCTGGCGTCGCACCGAGACGAGCGAGGCGCCCCGCCGGCAAGGCGCGACGACCGAGAATACCGGGAGTATTTGAAGGAGGAGCAACGCCGCCGACGGGGATGCATCGCTCGTGGAATGCAGCCAGACTTTCACCACGGGCTGTTAGCGCCATGTCGAGGACCTCTCATGATTTTCAACATCGAGATCGATCGCGAGGTTGATGGCCGCTGGATTGCCGAGGTGCCGGATCCCCACGCCTTTCGGCCTCAGCGGAAAAGAAGCGGAGCGAAGGCAGCAAAGTTGCGCCGCCATACCATCCACGTGTGCATGCCCGGCGTCTCGATCGGGATGAACGTCACGCCCCTTACGGTGAGCCAATCGCGGAATGTGCGGTTTGGGCCGATCAGCGGGTCTTCTGCGCCGCACGCGATCCACAACAACCGCAGGCGCGCATTGTCCTTCGAGTCTACCGTCGGAAAGGTCGCGTCGAAATCGTCCAGCATTCCACCGGCACTGAACGACCCGATCCAACCGAACGTCTTCGCCGCGTTCA
Source organism: Acidobacteriota bacterium (assembly GCA_003222535.1). Classification (GTDB taxonomy): domain Bacteria; phylum Acidobacteriota; class Vicinamibacteria; order Vicinamibacterales; family CAVVIG01; genus QHWJ01. The sequence goes on from QHWJ01000179.1 coordinate 22,846, forward strand.
AGCCGATATAGAGCGCCTCCGTGCCACCCATCGAAACGCCGGCGATGGCGCGTGAGTCGGCATCCTTCGAGACGCGATATGTCTTTTCGACTTCGGGAATCACTTCGGTGAGCAGCGCCTCCCGGAAGCGATCGTAGTTCTGCTTCATCAGCGTCAGGTCGGGACCGCTGCGCCGCACCATTTCCGGCGCTCCATAGCTCAGCGACATGACGGCGACCATCGGCTTCGCCCTGCCCTCGGCGATGAGGTTGTCGAGCATCACGTTGACGCGCCCGTTGACAGACCACGCGCGCGCGTCTCCGCTGTACCCGTGCTGGAGATAGAGGACGGGATACAGCCTGCTTGCACGCGGATCATAGCCGGGAGGTGTGTAAACGAAGAAGTCTCGTTCGTCCCGCGCCGCACGCGACTTGTAGAAATGATGATGAAGGATGCCGTGCGGAACCTGGTTTGCTTCCCAAGGAAGTGTCGCCGGTCCCGGAACGTGCACCATATTCTCCGCATTGAGCAGGCTCGCCTTCATCAACGCATTCATCGGATCGATCAGCGCGATCCCGTCGACCATGAATGAGTAGCCGTAATAGTCAGGCTCCAACGGATCGGTCGTCACGCTCCAGA
>QHWJ01000146.1 GCA_003222535.1 Acidobacteriota bacterium
AGCGTCAGATTGCTTGCCGGCTTCCACTCGTCCGTCACATAAGCGGCGTAGGAATGACTTCGCATCTCCCGCTCGAGGTTGGGGAACGATGCCTGAAATTGTGTGGCGCCTTTCAGGCTCGCGAAGCTGAAGTTCGGATCTGCGGGATTGAAGTACTGATCCTGACCGAAGGTCCAGGTTCCGAAGACGTTACCGGCAGCCCACTCGTGGGTCGGGAAGATCTGAATGCTGCCGCCAAATTTATACGTGTGCGTTCCGGTGGTGATCGATAACGTCTCTTGCGCTTCCGTAAAATCGGTATGGGTGCCCGCCCCTGCTAAACAGGGCGGTAGGCACTGGCTTTGTCCCCAGATGAAGGTCGGAAACACGTAGCGCGTGCTGCCGATAACCTGTCCGCCCCCCATGGATGCCGGAATCGTCGTCACCTGTTGATACCGGGCCGGTGCATAGTCCTTGCTGAGGTAGGTTCGGTCCGACGCAGTTCCCCGCATCACGTAGAACTCGTTCAACACTCGGCTGGAGAGGACCCACGTGTGGCCGAGAGCGTGCATGTCGCGCGGAATCAGGTTGTCGTTGTTGCTGAACGTCGAATTGATCCCGGGCACGCCGCACCCGCTGCAGAAAAAATTGGTGTGCTGATTCATGTAGCGATAAAAGAGGTTCTGTGTGCCGCCGACTTGATAATCCCCGCGGATGAAGGAGATGTTGGTATATGAGCCGCCCTCGAACGTGCCTTCGAACTGCTTGTAGAACTCCGGCTTGCCTGTGGAGACGGTGAAGAAGTCGTGCTCGCGTGTCCGTTCGAACGTGCCGAAGTAGTGGAGCCGGTTCTTCACGATGGGCCCGCCGAGCGCGAAGCCGAACTGGTGCCGGCTGTAATCCGGCTTCACTGAATGCTCCTCTTCCTGGAACTTGTCGAGCGTGTTCAGTACCTTGTTGCGATAGAAATCAAACGTCTCGCCGTGGAACTTGTTGGTCCCGCTCTTGGTGGCGATGGAGACGACGCCGCCGGCTCGTTGTCCGTACTGGGCCGGCACCTGGCTCGTGTGGACCAGGAACTCCCGGATCGCGGCCGCAGGGACGTCGTGCCGTTGCTCGCCGCTAATCGCCGTGGCATTCGAGAGTCCATCGACGAGGTATGTCGTGGAGCTGGTCGAAATCCCGGCCCCGAGGTTGACGGCATTCCGTTTCGCGCGCGTCGTGTCGATGGCCACGCCCGGTAGAAGGAGCGACAGTCTGAGAGCCACGCGATCTCCGGTGGGCAGGGTTTCAATCTGCTCTCGGGTCACCACGGCTGCAACTTCGCTCCTCGTGGTTTCGACCACGGGTGGCCCTCCTGTGACGGTGATGGATTCCTGCACCCCTTGGAGCCCCATCGTGATGTCTTTCGTGTATTCGAGGCCGATTGTGAGCGTGATGTCCTTGACCTCCACGTTGGCAAACCCGGGCAGTTCCGCCGTCAGGTTGTAGCGTCCCGGTGGAACGCCGCCGAGCCGATACCGACCCTCCGTCTGCGTCACGATCGTTCTCACCACGCCGCTTTCGGCATTCGTCACCGTAATGGTCACGCCCGGAAGAAGGCCGCCCTGCGCATCGGTCACGCTCCCGGTGACGACGGCGTTTGCGACCTGGGCGAAGGCGGGAACCGACAGACAAAGGGACGCCAGGACGGTTGCGACGATGATTGGGCAGGCGCCACGTGGCGTGAGAAAAACACTTGGCAGCATCATTCCCTCCCCTGAGACGCGTCTACGTCGTCATACGCTTATCCACCGTTGTGGCCCGCGACGTGCGTCTGCGTCAGAACGTCAGCTGTGCGCCGACTTTGACCAATCGTGCGCCGAGAATCTCCGTCGGCGTCAGCCACGCCGGACCGTAGCGTGTGTTGATGCCGAGAATCGCACTGGCGTTCAGCACGTTGTACACATCCAGCTGGCCCTGAACCCGCGCTCGACCGACCTTCACATTCTTCGTGAGCCGCATGTCGAGCTGATTGATGCGGTGTTCGAACATCGTCTGCGGCTGAAAGATGTTCGTGATCGTCACCGTGCTGGCGCCGCCCGACAACGCGCGCCCGAGCGACGGCTGCACCTGCGCGTTTGTCGCGACATAGCTGGCGGTAATCGGGATGCCGGGGTTGCTCTGGAACAGGCCGCTGATCTGCATGTCCCACGGCAGCGGATACACACCATTCAGCTTGACGCGCGGCTGGAAGGGCGGCGTGACAGCACAGAACGCCAGGGGCTGGTTGGGGTTCGTGCCGGAGCCGACGCCCGAGGGTGAGTCGATCACCGAGCAGTTTGCCGTTGCGGTCCGGCCGCTGCTCAGACCGCCGCCGAGCGTCGCGCCGCGTCTCAGCCGCGCACTCACCGTCAAATCCACGCCGTTGTACTTCTCGGTCTGCCGGCCGAAATTGCTGTCCGGAACCACGAGGTTGCTCGACGAGCTGAATTTCGTCGGCGTGATGTTGTAGAGCCCGCACAGCTGATTGCCACCCCCATCGGGCAATCTGGAATCGACCGGCAGCGTGAGGCAATACGGGTCGTAATCCGCCGGCGTGATCAGCAGGTTGTCGGTGACCCGGAAGTTGTACCAGGCCGTGTGGAAGTACGACAGCGTCGTCGCCACGCCCGCGAACAGCTCGTGCTGGACGCTCACGCCCGTCTGCCAGTTATAGTCCCGGTTACCAAAGCCGAGCAGAACGTCGGGCGAATACCGCGTCGCGACCGTGTTCCTGCCGAAGTTCGAATTCGACAGCGGACCGAGTTCACCTTCCTGTGGGATGAAGTCGTTGTTCGGGTCATTCCAGGAGCGCGTGGCGCTCTTGACGGTGGTCTGCACCGGATTGTTCAGCGAGGGGATACCGGTTGCGCTCTGCTGGCCGACAAATCTCGCGACGCTCACTTTAACCGCCGTCTTGCCGCTGCCGAACAAGTCGTAAGCGGCGCTCAGACGGGGCGACAGATCCTTCCAACACGGCACGCAGTCGATCGCCGCGTAGTCGCGGGCGGGGACGAACGGACCCTCCGGCAGGTGCTGCGCGGGGACGTAGCCTCTGAGGTAATCGAATCGCAGACCGAGATTGAGGGTCAGCCGCTTCATCGTCCATTGATCTTGAGCGTACAGACCCAGATCCGGACTGATCCGATCCCATTCCTTCGTGGGGACGACGTACTGGGTCAACTGCGTCGGACGCCCGTTTCGAAACTGGTAGGTCACGCCCAGATTCGGGTCATCCGTCTGCCGCCGCCACTCCTGCAGCATGAAGAGACCGGTCTTGAACGCGTGCGATCCCGTGATGTACGAAACCGCGAAGCGCTGATTCGCCTGGGTCGACAGATGCTCGCCATAATTCGGAGCGGCGTGATAGAGGAAGTTGTTCGAGCTCTCCGTGATCGAGATCGTGTTCTCCGTCACACCGGGTTCGGGCATGTTCGTCCAGATGAAGATTCTGGCGGACGCACCGGCCTCGACGAGGAGCCTGTTGGTCGCGGGGAAACTCCAGCTGGCCTGAGGCACGTTGTTCGGGAAATATTTGCGGTAGTGCGCCGCTTCAGGCGCGGTCGGCGTGCCGTTGCCGGCGCTCCCGGTGTCGAGGCCGCGATGGCAGTCGCAATGATTCTGATAGTCGAAGAACAGCCGAATCTTGTTGCGAGTCGACGCCTGCCACGTCAGACGGATGCTCTCGGATCGCTGCAGGAAGTCGGAGTAGCCGGGGCGGTCATGATCCGGCGTGAACACCCAGCCGTCCTGCGTCGCGTTGTGAAAGATGCCCGCAACCTGCGTCGAGTTGCCCCAGCGGCGGTGTGCGGTGAAGAACCAGAGGCTGTCCTTCACGATTGGGCCGCCGAGCGTACCGTTGTAGTCCCAGATGTCGTGCACCCGGTTCACCGACAACTCGGTGAGCCCGCGCGCTCTCACCTCGTCGGACAGGTTGCTGCCCTGCATGCTCCCGTTCGCGAAGCTGCCGCTCAGGAAGCCTTCGTAGCGATTGCCGCCATCTTTCGGGATGAAGTTGATCAGCACGCCCCCGAGCATCGCTTCCGCCGTCCCCGCTCCGAGTTCGAGGCTCACCTCCTGCGCGCTCGCCGGGTTCGGGATGTAGCCGAAATCCGACCCGCCGCCGCTGGTGTTCATGCCGTCGACGAGGACCCGCTGCTCGCCGCCGTGGCCGCCGTGGATCGCGAGTCGCAACGACTGCTCACCCTTGCTGCCGCCGACGTCCATCGCCGTCGCCGGCACCACCATGCCGGGCGTGAGTGCGGCCCACGCGCCGAGGGTCTTGTTCGTCGGGACCGAGTCGAGGATGGCTTTCGGGATCACATTGCGCACCGACGTGTTCTGCGTGTCGACCATCGGACTGTGGCCCGACACGGTGATCGTTTCCTGGAGCTCGCCGACCTGCAGCTCCACATTGATCGGAGCGGTAAAGTTCGCGGGAAGCTCGACGCCCTCGCGCTTCACGGCTCCAAAACCCGTCAACGTAAACGTGACGCTGTACCGTCCCGGAGTCAGGTTCACCAGCTTGTACTGGCCTTCAGAA
>QHWJ01000226.1:0-35990 GCA_003222535.1 Acidobacteriota bacterium
GAAGTCGCGGAAGTTCATCGCCGGATGGCGGAGCCCTGCGTGCGTGCGCCGGTCGTGCCATGGTGCTAGACTTCACCATATGCCACGCAAGGCAGTCGTCAAATCGCGATGCGCGCTCTGCGGCGCGAAAGAGGTTTCGGAGCCGCGGGGCGAGGAGAAGTATTGCCGCGACTGCTGGGACAAGAAAATCGCCGTCGAGGAGATCGTCGCGCGCGAGTTCGCGCTGAAGCGTTACATCCGCGCGCACAGCGCGGAGAAGTACCTGATCTATCACTCGACGCAGAAGCGCCCCTGCGGACAGCTCATCGTCGTGGACGACGGGTACGACTTGTTTCTGACGCTGATGCTCTACCCGAATTTCGGCTGGGACGAGCCGGCCTACCACCTCGAAGGCGATCCGGAAGGCCGCCTGTTCTCCGAGATCCTGGTCGACGTCGTCGCGGCCGAGGTGATCGAGCCGTGGGGCGGCGGCAAATGGCATATGGAGATTTTCCGTGCGGTCAACCCTGAACCCGAGGACTGGAACGGCGAAATGTAATCCGACGGGTTTAACCCGCGCCGTGACGGGCCCTTAGCTGATATAATTCCGGCCCGTTTCCACCTTTCAGCTCGTCTGCTTCCGGGAGGACTTTATGAATCGCGCGCGTCTGACTCTCGCCGCGACGCTCGTCGGCGCCAGCTTCGTCGCGGCCGCGGTCTTCGCTCAACCCCCTCAGGCCCCGCCGATGAAGTCGATCCTGGCGGGCAAGAAGTTCGCGCCGGCCTTCAAGGGGCAGGCCGACGTCGAGTTCACGAAGCCGTCGACGAAGCGTGAGAAGGAGATGGTCGTCACGACACTCCAGGTGAAGAACATTTCGAACGCCCCCATCCTGCGCCTCGCGATCGACGAGACCTGGTACGACAAGGGCGGCGGCCTCGTCACCGGAGGCAAGGGCGTCGTGAATCGGCTGGAGCCGGGAGAAGTCCAGACCGTCAAGATCGAAACGCCCTACAACGCGAAGATGCAGGCGAACCAGTACATGTTCTCGCACGCCAACGGTACGGTGAAGACGCACCCGGTGAAGTCGTTCGACGCGCCGAAGGAGTCGGTGGTGAATACGTCAGGGTCCAAGGCCCCGGCGAAGAAGGCGGCTCCGAAGAAGTAAGAAGTCGTTTACTGCACCTTCTCGAACTTCACATCCTTCACGTCCGTCTTCGCGATCGCGACCAGGTGATACGGGAACGTGAGGATCTGCGCGCTGACGGTGCCGGGCTTCGGCAGGGTTTCCGTGTAGCGCACGATCAGCGCGCCGTTCGCCGCCGTGGTGCTGACGATGGCGGTGCTGAAGCCGGCGTGCGGCCGGCTCCCCATGAAGACGCCGACGACCATCTCCTTCGAGAAATCGACCGCCGGCCGCGGCCGCTCGGGCGAGTGCTGCTGCCAGAGGCGCGTCCATTCCCCGTCGGTGCGGACGAGGACCTGCTTCGCGTCGTCGACGTTGCTCTGATCGCCCTTTTCGATGGTCCTTGTGTTCGGCGCTTCCAACATCATGAAGTCCGGAGGCCTGCCACGAGCCGGTGGCTGCCCCAGGATTCCCGCGAGCGCCAGCACCTGCGTCATCAGGACAACCGCCGGCGCGCCGGCGGCGCTCATCGTCCAGCCACCGGCGGCGTCACTTCAATGCGCAATTCGCGCCCGGCGACCGGCGAGTTCCCCAGGCGCGATTTCGCTTCGACCTTCAGCACGTAGAGGCCGGGCGCGAGATCCTTCATCGGAATCTTCGCCGTGTAGCCGTACCCGCCGCGCGCCCCGCCGAGATCGGTCGAGTCCCTCACTTCGTCGGTCTTGAACAGCACTTTGCCCTCGTCGGTCGTCACCGTCGCGGTGATGTCGACTTTGTGCGGAGTGCCGCCCGCGTTGTCGTACACCTCGGCGAACAGGACGATCTCGTCGTTCTGCGGGAAGCTGCGCAGGGCGATCGGCGGACCCGGCAGCATCGGCTTGAGCTGCTCGTCGGCCCGCGCCGTCGGCAGCGCAGAGCCGGCGGCAGACGTCAGGACGAGCCCGCTGATACTGAACGGCGCCTTCACGAAGTCGGGCACCGTCAAGTCGTACTGAATCGACCCGACGTTGCCGCCGCTCGAGTCGTGCGCGGCGACGCGCAGCTGGTATCGCCCGGGCGGCAGGTCGAGGCGGTTGAGGGTGCGCAGACCCGTCTGCTCGATGCGCGACCTGGTCTCGGGCCGCAAGTTGGTCATCGTGAGCGAGTCGGTGTTGCCCCCCTTGAACTTGCCGTTCGCATCGATCGCGACATACGAGAGCAGCACTTTCGTGTTCTGGGTCAGTTGAATGTCGCGTCCCCGCAGCTCCACGCCGAGCAGCACCGACGCGTTGGGCGCGGCGCCCTTGAACGGCGCGGCGAACACGTGCATCGCCAGACCGCTGATCGGCAACGGGCTGTCGAGCGCCTCCCGCAGCTCCGGCGTCGACGGGCTCTTGCCGGCCGTCGGGACGGCGTCGGCTTTCTTCGGCGCGACGTACGCTTTCCTCGCGCGGACGGTCAGTCCCGGACGCGTCACGCGGACATCGATTTTGTGGAACCGTCCCGGCCTGGCGTCCGGCGGGTAATAGGCCAGCACATAGTACGAGCTGTTGTCCTCGACGATGCGCTGGTAGGCGGTCGAGAAGTCGTTCTTGTTCACGACGGCGAACCCGCCGGTCTCCTCGGAGAGCGTCCGCAGACTGTCCTGCGCGAGCCGGAGCTCGTTCATGAGCGAGCCCGTGCCGATGCCGAGAGACGTGTCGTCCGGGAACGAGCCGATCTCGATCGACTCGTCGCCGAGGTCGGTCAGCCCGCGCGGGTCGATGCCATAAATCGCCACGTTCGACCGCGTCGCCGCGGCGATGGCGTCGCGCGTCGAGTCCAGGACCATGGATGCGCTGGTGTGGTTGGACCCGCTCGCCGGAATCATGTCGTGGATGTCGTAGTCGATCCCCTCGCTGACGAAGAGGATCGACTTGCGACGGCCGCGTATCGAGCCGAACCAGTCGGCGACGTTCCGCAGCGTGTCGAGCGTCGATCGCGCGTTGAACCCGCGCTCCGCGTCGTTCGGATCGTTCACCGGGTCGCCCGACTGGCGCAGGTCCCTCGTGCGGTTGAACTCGTCGGTCCTGCCCGCGGTCGCCGAATCCAGCTTGCGTCCGCTGGTCTTGTCCACGGCGGCCAGCAGCAGCCTCCTGTTGTTCGTGAATTCCTGGTTGCCGTCGGTGGGACCCGCCGTGTGCACCACCGCCATCAGGTCGTTCGCGCCGAGACGGCGCTCGATGAACTGCCTCGCCGCGCCCCTCACGCGCTGCGTTCGCCCGAAGCGCGTATGGAGGTCGTCGATGACCATCACGTACACACGGCCGTCGAACGGCTTCTCGTTCGTTTTGACGTCCGGTTCGATCGGCGCGCTGGCAAACAGCGGGCGGTCGGCCCGTTCGACCGGAATATCGACCAGGGTGAAGGTGGTGACGACCTGCGATTTCCCGTCCTCGAGGACCTGAAAGTCTTCCTTCTTCAGATCGCGGACGAGCTGGCCCTGCCGATCGGTCACGACGACATCGACCTCGACGTAGTCGACGCGGACCTTGAAAGTGGGGGGCTGCGGCGGCGGCGACGGCGCCGGAGCCTGGCCGGCGGTCAGGATGGTACCGGCCAGCAACACGATCGACGCCACCAGACACCTTCTAAAGCCGCGTTCCGGCGAAATGACGCATGTATTTGCCGGTGAGGCTTCAGCTGTCTCGGCGGCCGCACAGCGGGCGCCTGGTAACGAAGACTCACGAACCGACGGCTCGGTATCACCCGGCGTTTTGAGTCGACGCTTCGTTACGCGGATACGTGCGTTCATGGTCATCACTCTCGTTCGCGTCGCCGATGCGACGCCGACTGGCGCTGGCATTCAGGCGTGAAGCAATTATAGCGTCCCGGCTATACTTATCGAATGTCCCTTTCGCAGGCTGCGGTCGGGCTCGACATCGGTGCGGTGCAGGCGGCGCTCAGGGCCGACGGCATCGACGCGTGGCTGTTGTACGACTTCCGTGGACTGAACCCGCTCGCCGCCGACGTGACGGGCGTCAACCGCCAGGGCGGACATCTCGCCACCCGGCGCTGGTATTACCTGATTCCGGCAGACGGTGAGCCCCGCGGCCTGGTCCACGCCATCGAAAAGAATTCGCTCGCGCATCTGCCCGGCACGACCACGCGATACGCCGGCCGTGATCAGCTCGAAGCTGGCCTCCGGATGCTGCTGACCGGCGTGCGGCGCGTGGCGATGGAATACTCCCCCGGCTGCGCCATCCCCTACATCGCACGCGTGGACGCCGGCACCGTCGAACTGGTCCGGCAGGCAGGCGTCGACGTCGTGTCGTCGGGCGATCTCGTCCAGCGGTTCTCGACGATCTGGGACGCGGACGCCATCGCCACCCACCGGCAGGCCTCCGAAAAACTCTACCGCGTGAAGGACCGCGCCTTCGAAGCGGTCGCCGAACGTATTCGGGACGGCATCGCCACGACCGAGTACGCCATCCAGCAGCTCATGGCCGGCTGGTTTCGCGACGAGGGGCTCGTCAGCGACTCCGATCCGATCGTCTCGGCCGCCGAACATTCAGGCAACCCTCACTATCTCCCGACGGCACGCGAACACCGCGCGATTCACGCCGGCGAGATCGTGTTGCTGGACCTCTGGGGCAAGCTCGATCGGCCAGGCGCGGTGTTTGCGGACATCACCTGGATCGGATTCACCGGCCGCCGCGTCCCCGATCGCTGTGCACAGGCGTTCGGAGCCGTCTCGGACGCCCGCGACGCCGCCGTGCGCCTCGTGCAGGATGCGATACGCGCCGGCCGCGAGCTCCGTGGCTGGGAGGTCGATCGCGCGGCGTCCTCGGTCCTGCGCGACGCCGGCTACGGAGAGCGGATCCTGCATCGCACCGGCCACAGCCTGGGCGAATCGGTGCACGGCAACGGCGCCAACATGGACGATTACGAGACCCATGACGACCGCCGGCTGCTCGCCGGCAGCGGATTCACGATCGAGCCCGGGGTGTACTTCGACGACTTCGGCGTCCGGACGGAAATCAATATGATAGTCGCGCCGCGCGACGCGGCGGTGACCGGACCGTTGCAGACCGGGATTCTGACACTTAGTTAGGGCGGGTCCAGTCGGGCCCGCCGGAGGTTCGTAACAATGTCAACGCGCAAGACCACGGCTTTCTACGGAGTGCTCCTCGTCGTCGCGTCGCTGTTTGTCGGGATGGTGATCGCCTCGCGTTTCGATCTCACGCCCGCGTCCTCGGCGCAGACCATCGCGGTCCCGCCGATGAACAGCGCGCCGATCAACGGCCCGCTCGACGCACAGACGTTCCGGAATGTCGCCAAGATGGCGACGCCGATCGTCGTGAACATCCGGACCGAGATGAAGGCGAAGGGGCAGGACCTCACCGATTTCTTCGGCGGCGGAGGCGGCACGCCCGACGATCTGTTCCACCGCTTCTTCGGCGGCCCGGGTGGCGGCGCCGGCGGCGATCAGGACCAGCAGGATAACCAGGGCGGGCGTGGCAACGGGCGCCGGCGACAGCGCGAGCAGACGACGCGCGCGGCGGGCACCGGCTTCATCATCAGCAAGGACGGCTACATCCTCACCAACAATCACGTGGTCGAGGACGCGACGAAGATCGAGGTGGCGTTGTACGCGGACGAATCGGACGTCAGCTACAAGGCCAAGGTGATCGGCCGCGATCCGCTGACCGACAGCGCGCTGATTCAGCTCGTGGAGAAGCCGACTCATCCGCTGCCGGAGGCGAAATTCGGCGACTCGTCGCAGGTGGAGGCCGGCGACTGGGTGATGGCCATCGGCAACCCGTTTGGCTATGCGCACACCGTGACGGTGGGCGTCATCAGCGCGACGTCGCGCGCGTTTCCCGTGACCAACGGCCGATTTAACGACATGATGCAGACCGACGCCGCGATCAACCCCGGCAATTCCGGCGGGCCGCTGCTGAACCTGCGCGGCGAGGTGATCGGCGTCAACACCGCGATCATCACCAACGCGCGCAACGAAGGAAATATCGGCATCGGGTTCGCGGTGCCGAGCAACACGGTGCGAGAGCTGCTGCCGCAACTGCACCAGGGCAAGGTCATCCGCGGGCGCATCGGTGTGCAGGTGCTGCCGGTCCCGCGTGAAGGCTTCGAGGACTTCGGGCTGAAGTCGCGCGCGGGCGCCGTGGTGGCGCAAATCATCGCGGGCGGCGCGGCGGCGAAAGCCGGCATGGAGCCGGGCGACGTGATCGTGCAGTTCAACGGCCGGCCCGTCACGAACAGCGACGGGCTGGTGAAGATGGTCGTCTCGACCAAGCCGGGCACCAGCGTGTCGGTGAAGGTGCTGCGCAACAAGCAGGAAAAGACCCTCAACGTCGTCGTCGACGAGCTCGACCTGGAAGCCGAGCAGACTGTCGCACGTCGTCCGCAGGGGAATGATCAGGCGGCGCCGCAGGAACAGGCGGCCGGCAGCTTCGGGCTGACCCTCGAGAACGTCACCGCGCAGATGGCGCGGCGGCTGCGGCTGCCGTCGGGGCAGTCGGGCGCGGTCGTCACCGACGTCGATCCGGACGGGCCGTCGGCCGGCGCGCTGCGGCAGGGCGACGTGATCCTGTCGGTCAATTCGAAGGCCGTGTCGAGCGCGGTCGAAGCGGCCCGGGAGCTCCAGAAGGTCCCATCGGGACGTCTCGCGCAGCTGCGGGTCTGGCGCGGCGATGGCGAAGTCTTCGTCCCCATCAAGAAAGACTGAACATCGCCGATCGTCGATCGCCGATGTCGTCCGTGAACGCGGCCCGATGACGGTGGCCGCGTTCATGGATCTGGCGCTCTACGACGCCGACTTCGGCTACTACGCCCGTGCGGCCCAGCGATCCGGCCGCGCGGGCGATTTTTTTACCAGCGTCGACGTCGGGCCCCTCTTCGGCGAGCTGCTGGAAATCCAGCTCGCTGAAATGAGCACCCTGACCGCGGAGGCCGCGGCGCACGCGCAGAAAGTCGAGTGCTCTGCTCCCTCTGCGGTCAGGAGCTTCGATCTCGTCGAAGCCGGCGCCGGCAATGGCCGTTTGTCCGCCGACATCCTGCGTGCGGCACGAGACCGCGATCCGGCTTTCTACGACTCGCTCCGCCTGCACCTCGTGGAGACCAGCGATGAAGCGCGGCGCGCGCAGGCCGACACGCTCGGCGACGTCGCCGGGCGCCTCGCGTCCTCGACCGATTCGCTTCCCGCGATGTTCCAGGGCGTCCTGGTCGCGAACGAGCTGCTCGACGCGCTCCCGGTCCACCAGGTTGTCATGCGCGCCGACGGGTTGAGGGAGGTGTACGTCGATTCCGCCCTACACCTGATCGAGGGACCGCTGTCAACACCGGCGCTCGGCGAGTACCTCGACCGGCTGGGCGTGTCCCTCGAGGCGGGGTGGCGCGTGGAAATCAACCTGCGTGCGGTTGACTGGATCCGTGACGCGGCGCGGCGACTCGAGCGCGGGTTCATCATCCTGATCGATTACGGCCACGAGGCGCGCGAGCTCTATTCGGCGGCGCACGCGGACGGCACGCTGACGACGTTTTCGCGGCATCGCAGCAGGGGACCGGAGTCGGCGCCGGAGACGCCGGCGTGGCTGCGGCAGCCCGGCGACCAGGACCTCACCGCGCACGTCGACTTCACGAGCGTCAGAGCGGGCGCGGAGGCCGAGGGCCTGGCCACACTCGGATTCCTCGATCAGACGTACTTCCTCCTGGGACTCCTCCCGTCAGTCCTCAATCCGCAATCCGCCCGCAATCCGCAGTCCGCAATCCGCAATGTGAAGACGCTGGTGATGCCAGGGGGCCTCGGAAGCACCCACAAAGTGTTGATTCTCGGCAAAGGCGTCGGCACGCCGGCGCTCCGCGGCTGCTCGTTCCGAGTGCGTGTCACTTGAAAAAGACACAAAGGACACAAAGGGGACAAAGGACACAAAGGAAACCCGAAAAGGCCTTACGTTTATGTCGATGGTGTTGAAGGGAGAGGCGGTCTGGATCGGCCTCGCGATCATGGTCGTATCCGAGGCGGCCACGCTCGCGAAGATCGAGCCGTTCTGGTCGTGGAACACCCCGATTGCGTGGACCGGATTCATCATCTTCGCCGACGCGATCGTGTTTCGTGCCCGTGGCCACTCGTGGATGCAGTCGGCGCCGCTCGAGCTCGCCTTGCTGGCGCTCGCGTCGATTCCGCTGTGGCTGGTGTTCGAAGGCTACAACCGGGTCCTCAGGAACTGGTACTACGTCGGCCTGCCCGAGGATCCGGCGTTGCGGACCTTCGGGTACGCCTGGTCGTTCGCCACGATCTGGCCCGCCATTTTCGAGGGAGCGGACCTGATGAGCGTAGCCCGTGCGTCGCGCAGGTCGAGTGCGGTCTCGCTACCTCACCTCCCCAACCTGCCTGACCTGCGCGACCTGCCCGACCCACGCGACCGACCTGGCCTGTTGAGCGCCGCCATCGGCGCGGCGATGCTCATCGCGCCGTTTCTCGTCTCAGCAGCCAGTGCGCGGTACCTGGCGGCGCCGGTGTGGCTCGGCTTCATCTTCCTGCTCGACCCGATCAACGCGTGGCTCGGCGGCGAGTCGCTTTGGGACGACTGGCGCGCCAAACGCCGCGATCGGCTCACCAACCTGTCGCTGAGCGGCCTCCTCTGCGGCGTGCTCTGGGAATTCTGGAACTACTGGTCACGCGCCAAATGGCACTACAGCGTGCCCATCATGGAGCACCTGAAGCTCTTCGAGATGCCGCTGCCCGGCTACTTCGGCTTCCCCGCCTTCGCCATCGAATGCTTCACCATGTACGTGTTCCTGCGCCGCGCGTTCACACGCGCCGGCCGCACGATTGCCTTGTAAGCCCTGTTATGACGAAGGCGCCGATTCGCCAGGCAGTCGTGCTCGCGGCCGGTCTCGGCACGCGGCTCCTGCCACTCACCGAGGTCCGCGCGAAGCCCGCGATGCCGGTCGCCGGCGAGCCGATGATCCGACGCATCATCAGGTGGCTCGCCTCGCAAGGCGCCGACGATCTGGTGCTCAATCTCCATCACCGTCCCGAGACGATCACGGCGGTCGTCGGCGACGGCCGCGATCTCGGTGCCCGCGTCCGCTATTCGTGGGAGTACCCGCGGATCCTCGGCAGCGCGGGCGGCCCGCGGCTGGCGCGGCCGATCATCGGAGATGGTGACGCCGGCACGTTCCTGATCATCAACGGCGACACGTTGACGGATCTGGACCTGGCGCAACTCGCCGACGCTCATGCGGCGTTCGGCGCGCTCGTGACGCTCGCGCTCGTTCCCAATCGCGCGTTCACCCGTTACGGCGGCGTGCGGCTGGACGACGAAGGGCGGGTCGTCGGCTTTGCGCGGCGTGGTCCTTCGTCGGCGGGGACGTATCACTTCATCGGCGTGCAGATCGCCGACGCCAGGGCGTTCGATGCGGTGGCACCCGGCGAAGCGGCCAGCTCGATCGGCGGAGTGTATGACGCGCTCGTCAGATCGCGGCCCGGCGCCGTTCGGGGCTTCGTGTGCGGGGCCGAGTTCTGGGATGTCGGCACCCCAACCGACTACTGGCAGACATCGCAGGCGTTCATGACGAGAGCCGGCACGTCCAGCTCAGGTATGACGCAATCCGCCCGCATCGACGCCTCCGCGCGCGTCACAGGGTCGATTCTGTGGGACGATGTGCAGGTTGGCGCGGACGCTGTGATCGACGAGTGCATCATTACCGACCGCGTACGGGTGCCCGCCGGCACCGCCTGTCGGCGCGCGATCCTCATCCGTGGGAAAGGCGACGATCTGGTTGAGACACCGCTGGACGTCGGCCCGGTCGAGGGAGTGACCGGGGCGGACGGATAGATCAACTGCCAGTCTCGTCCAGGCGCCCATGAACGAACAGCACACCGCCGACGGCGCCCAACTTCGCGAACGGATCGACGGCTATCTGCGCGAAAGTGGACTCGCTGGGCGCGACGCGCGCGTGGTGCCGCTGACCGGCGACGCGTCGGACCGCCGGTACTTCCGGATCATCCCGGCCGACGGCCCGTCGATCGTGCTGGCACTGCACGCCGGGCCGATTGACTTCGCGTCGCTGCCGTTTGCGAGCGTGGGCGAATTGCTCCAGCAGGTCCCGCTGCCTGTGCCGGGGGTGCTCGGTCACTCGGACGAGCTCGGCATTCTGGCGTTGCAGGATCTCGGAGACGTGACGCTGCAGGCGCACCTGGGCGCCGCATCGGCCGAGGAGCATGCGGCGCTGTATCGGCAGGCCGTGGCCCTGATCGAGCTGCTGCAGCGGCGCGGGTCGGAATTGCGATCGGACCGCTATCCGCCGTATCGGGTTGCGTTCGACATCGAGAAGTTGACGTGGGAGCTCCAGTTCTTCGCGAAGCACTTCGTCGAGGGCTATCGGGGTGTTGCGCTGGACGAAGCGGAGCGAGCGGCGCTCGCCGGGGAGTGGGCGGCGATCGTCGACGAGCTGTCGGGCGAGCCTCGCGTCCTGTGCCATCGCGACTATCACAGCCGCAACCTGATGCTGCGCGAAGGCAGCCTCTACATCATCGACTTTCAGGACGCGCGCATGGGACCCGACACCTACGATCTCGTGTCGCTGCTGCGTGATTCCTATGTCGACATCGCCGACCGCGAGCTCGACGAGCTCATCGCGTACTTCCTCGCGCTGAAACAAGGCAACGGCGCGGCGTTCTCCGCCGACGAATTCCGGCGCCGTTTCGATCTGATGGCCCTGCAGCGGAACCTGAAGGCGCTGGGCACGTTCGGCTACCAGACCATGACCCGCCGCAACCCGGTGTACATCCAGTACATGCCGCGCACGCTGCGGTACACGCGCACGAACCTCGAGAAGTACCCGCGCTTCGCGCGGCTCCGGGAGATCCTCGCGACACACGTCGAAGAGCTCTCGTAGAGCCACGCAATCGCTGGGTGTGAAAAGCACTCCACCGTGCTCGGCGTGAAAAGCCCTTCACCGTGCTGGGTGTGAACAGCACTCCACCGTGCTCGGCGTGAACAGCACTTCACCGTGCTCGGTGTGAAAAGCACTCCACCGTGCTGGGCGTGACAAGCCCTTCACCGTGCTCGGCGTGAAAAGCACTCCACCGTGCTCGGCGTGAAAAGCACTCCAACGTGCTGGGCGTGAAAAAGCTCCTTCACCGTGCTCGGTGTGAAAAAGCACCGCAACGTGCTGGGCGTGAACAGCACTTCACCCTGCTCGGCGTGGAAAAGCGCTCAAGCTCGTTACTCGGTTCCCAAGGCGAGCATCGGATCAATTGAAGCGGCGCGGTGTGCCGGCAGATACGTCGCCAGCCATGCCGCGGCGACCATCACCGATACCGCGCACAGCAGAAGAAGCGGGTTTCCACCATCCACCCCGAACAACATTCCGCCGATGATTCGGCGTGCGGCGATCGATCCCGCGAGGCCAATGATCAAACCTGCGCCGACCAAGATCGCCGCCCGGCGCAGCACCATGGACAGTACTGCTGGTCGGCTCGCGCCGAGCGCGATGCGAATACCGATTTCGCGCGTCCGCTTGACGACGGCGTAGCTGAGGACGCCGTACAAACCGATCGACGTCAGCAGGAGGCCAATCGCCGCGAAGCTGACCATCAGCACTGTCAGGAATGTCACCGGCGTCACTCCAAGTGACAGAATCTGATCCCCCGTACGGACATCGAAGAGTGGCAGTTGGCGGTCGATCGACGAGACCACCGATCGGACCGAGGACTCGAGCGAGGCTGGGGAGCCCGCAGCGCGCACGATCAGGGATGGACAGCACCACGGAAGCTGACGGTACGGGAAGTAGCGTCCGAAAGCGCGCCGGATCGAATCCTCTTTCCGACGGCGTTCTCGCCGGGAAAGAACTTGTCCGCGAAAGCGCGATTGACGGCCAGAACGGGGGGACCGGCGGAGTCGTCCTGATCCGTGAATCCGCGGCCCTGCAACAGTGGAATGCCCGCCGTCTGAAAAAAGCCAGGGCTCACGATCGCGATGTTCGAACTCGGCCGCGCGGACCGCGGCGCCGGCCGGTCAGCGATGTCGAACCCCACCGTCATGCTGCTTCCGGTGAGCGGCAGCGGCATCGCGAGGGCAGCGGATCTCGCGCCGGGAAGTGTCCCAAGCCGTTCGAGCAGTTGACTGTAGAACGCGAGTTGGCGAGTCCTGGGATATTGCGCGCCCGGCACGCCAATGTTGAACGTCAGCAGTTTCTCCGGCCGGAATCCGGGATCTCGGCGCGTCACGTGGACGAACCCTGCCATGAGGAGGCTGGCACCGCTGAGGAGCATCAAGCCAAGGGCAACCTGGACAACGACGAGCGCGCTTCCAACGCGACTGGCGCCATGGACGTTCCCGTAGGCACTTTCCTTCAAGGGATCGTTCAGCCGATCGTAGAGCAGCCGCGACGCAGGCGCGACACTGAAGAGCACAGACGTCACCAGCGTCACCGCCAGCGCAAATACCAGCACGCGCCCGTCGAGGCGCGTCTGCTCTATTCGTGGAATCGTCGTCCCGACCAGCGGAACGGCCAGTTCGACGAGTAGCCCCGCCATCGCCACGCCAGCGATGCCCCCGATCAAGGCCAGCGTCAAGCCTTCCGTCATCACCTGTCGGACAATCCGGGACCGCGCCGCACCGATCGCCAAGCGGAGTGCGAATTCCCGTTCGCGCTCGGCGGTGCGGCTCAATAGGAGGTTGGCCAGATTGGCGCAGGCCAGGAGGAGCACCAGGCCCACGGCGCCGAGCAGGAACAGCAGCGGACCTCGCGCGAGGCCCGACACGTCGCCCAGCGCGGACTGTAGAAATACGCCCGGATACCGCCGATTCTCGTCGGGGTACCGCTGCGCGAGCGACGACGCGATGCGGTCCATCTGGGTCTGCGCTTGCTGAATCGACACGCCCTCGCGCAGCCGACCCATGACGCTCAACATGCGCGCACCACGCTGCTGGGTTACCGGCTGCACAGTGTCGGACCGGGCGTCGATGGCCAGCGTCGTCCAGACCTGAACCTGTTCACCGCCCACGGGGAAATTGAATCCGGCCGGGGCGACGCCCACCACCAGGTACGGCTCGCGATCGAGGTTGATGGTCCGGCCGATGATTCCAACATCTCCGCCAAGCCTCGTTTTCCAGAGCGAATGACTGATGATGACTATCCGCGCACCAGGATCTTCGTCCTCGGGCCGAAACCCACGCCCAAGAGTCGGCTGAACCTTGAGCAGCGGAAAGAGATCCCAGGACACGATCTCGCCGCGCAACTGAACGGGCTCTCCGGACCCGGTGAGCGAGATCGGCGTGGCGCGATACGACACCAGGTGATCGAAAACGGTGTTCTCGTTTCGAAAGTCGAACAGGTTCGGATACGAGATGTCGTAAGGGCCCGCGGGGCCGGCATCACCCCGAGGCCATACCGACAGGAGCGTGTCTGGCGCAGGAAACGGAAGCGGCCGGAGCACGACGGCGTTCACCACGCTGAAGACGGCCGTGTTCGCGCCAATCCCAAGCGCCACCGTCAGTGCGCCCGCCGCGGCAAACGCCGGCGACTTTCGGAGCTGTCGAAGCGCGAAGCGCACGTCTGCCGACAAGTCTTCGATCCAGCGCCACTTCCAGACGTCACGTGCCTGTTCTTCGATCAACGTCACGTTCCCGAATTCACGGCGCGCTTGACGGACGGCATCCGCGGGCGCCACGCCGCGTGAGACGAGTTCTTCGATCCGTTCGTCCAGGTGGCCGCGAATCTCCTCCGACAGATCCGATTCGATTCGCCGCCGCGAGAACAATCGCTGGATCCAGGTCATGGCTTCACCGGTGCCGGCAATTCCGATCAACGTCTCCATGCTGACATGTCGATTCACTCCATCTACTCGTACCGGAGAGCCTCCATCGCGTCGATCCGTGTCGCTCGTCGGATTGGCACGTAGCACGCCGCCACACCGATCGCCACAAACAGCAATGTCGTCCCCGTGAAGGTGAGCGGGTCGATTGGCGGAATCCCGAACAGGAAGGCCGCAAGTACGTGGCTGGTGGCACCAGCGAGCGTCAAGCCCACACCGGCGCCGATGAGGGTGAGCGACAGACCTTCCTGCAAGACCATGCGCACGACATCGGTTCGTCGCGCGCCCAGTGCGATCCGGATGCCGATCTCACGTGTGCGACGCGCGACGGCATACGCCGTCACGCCATAGACGCCGATAGCGGCCAGCAAGAGCGCGACGATGCCGAGGCCGCCCGCTACGGATGCGACGACGCGCTGAGGCGCCAGGCCGAGGGCGATGGAGTCTTCGAGCGTCTGCGACGTCATGATGGGCACGTTCGGATTCATCGATGCCAGCAGCGCTCGGAGCTGGTCAGTGATGCGCCGTCCGGAGGTCGTCCGCGCGACAATCGTCAGGCTCGACACATACTGCTGCTGTAATGGCACATACGCGGACGCACGCGCTACGCCGTCAACGAGGCTGCTGGACTGCACGTCGCGCGCCACGCCGATGACGAGCAGCGGCTGCATCGGGTTTGTCGGCCCCTGCGGACCGTGCGTCGGCTGCGACAGGTACTTGCCGACCGCGTCCTGGCCTGGCCAGAACTGCCGCGCGGCCGACTCACTGACAACGACGACCGGCTGCGTTCCGGCGCGATCGTCGGGAGTGAAGTCTCGTCCGGCGCTGATCGGAGTCCGCAGTGTCGCAAAGAAGCCCGGCTCGACGACATTCCAATCCACCGTGAAAAAGCGTCCGTTCGGCGGCTGGACCCCTGGAACCGCCAGGGCTTCACGCCTGACTTCGAAGCCTCCGGGCACGCTGGTGGCCACCGTCACGCTCTGCACGTCCGACAGCTCGCGCACGCGATCGACCAGTTCGCGAGCGAAGAGCGGTCCCGTCGTCTTGGTGTATCCGGCCTGTGCCAGATCGAGCGACGCGAGCTCGACACCGCGCGGATCGAAGCCCGGATCGATTGACGCAGCCCGCTGCAACGCGCGCAGAAACAAGCCGGCGCTGATGATGAGCACGATACTGATCGCCACCTGGCCGATGACGAATGCGTGGCGAAGGCGTAGCCGGCCGGCGAGCCCTGGATCATTTCGTAGCCCAGACAGGACATCCGCTTTCGACGCCTGAAGCGCGGGTGCGAGTCCGGACAGGAGCGCAGCCAGCAGCGAGAGACCGACGGTATATGCGATCACGCGACCATCGAGGGTGAGCGACAGATCCACGGGAAACGGCAGCGTCGGTAGCAACGAGACGAGAACAGACACCATCCCCCTGGCGAGCAACAGACCCACCGTTCCCCCAAGCACGAACAGGAGCACCGTTTCCGTGAGCAACTGTCGAACGAGCCGTGCGCGTCCGGCGCCAATTGCGAGGCGCAACGCCATCTCCTGTCGCCGGGCAGCCCCGCGCGCAAGCAGTACGCCGGCGACGTTCGCGCACGCGACGATCAGCACCAAAGACACGATGACGATGAGTAGCGCGAGGAACGCGACCATCGGTCCGCCATTTCCGGGTACGGGCGACGAGGCCATCAACCGCAACCCCGTGCCTCGATTCTGTTCGGGATACGCGCGCTCGAGGGTCCGACCGATCACGTCCATCTCGGCGGCAGCCTGCGACACCGACAGATCCGGTTTCAAACGGCCGCCGATCAACAACCAGTGAGCCGCGCGGTCCGTAAGCGTCGCCGCCGCTTGGGCCGTGACGGCCGCCGCCATGTTCATCGGCACCCACACATCCACCGCACGCACGCCCGTCCCATGGAATCCCTCAGAGGCCACGCCGACCACCGTGAATGGATGGCCGTTGAGCATCACCGCCCGGCCAAGGAGGGTGGGATCGGTGTTGAAATGTCGAGTCCAGAACCGGTGACTCAACACCACCACTGGACTCGCCCCAGGGTGGTCGCTATCGGCCCTTCCGAACAGGCGTCCGGCGGCTGGTATTGCGCCGAGCACGGTGAAGTAGTTAATCGTGACAACACTGCCGAATACGCTTTCCGTCCCGACATCGGTGCCCACGCCTCCGAGACTCATCGCCTGAGGAAACCGCGAATACGCGTATACCCCGTCGAGGCTCGTGGTCCGCTCGCGGATATCGAGATAATTCGGATACGAGCTGGGGCCGAAGCCACCACGAAGCCCGCTGGTGCCGATGTCAACGAGACGGTCCGGTTCGACCACGCCCGCCGGAGGTTGGAAGAGCAGCGCGTTCGCCACCGTGAAGATCGTGGTGTTGGCGCTGATGCCAAGGGCGAGCGAGAGCGCGGCAGTCGCGGTAAAGAGGCGATCACGTCGAAGCAGCCGCCCGGCGTGTCGGAGATCCCGCCTCGCATCGTCGAGCCAGCGGAACGACCTCGCGTCCCGGTGCAACTCCTTGGTTTGTTCGACACCGTTGAACGCGCGCGTTGCGGCCAGCCTGGCTTCTTCTGGCGACATACCGCGCCGCCGGAAGTCATCTTCCAAGAGGGTCAGGTGCGACGTCAGCTCACGCGCGAGGTCCGGTTCTGCGCGACCAGGACGGAGCGCATTCGCCAGCCTGAGGAAGAACCGCCTCAGAGATGCCACGTCAGCCCTCGTTCAACAAGAGCTTGTCCACCAGGCCGGCAAGCCGCCGCCAGCGCTCGGTTTGCTTTTCGAGGCCGCGCACGCCGGCTTTGGTCACGCTGTAGTACTTGGCCTCGCGGTTCGTTTCGGTTCGCTGCCAAGCACCCTTGATCCAGCCCTTCTGCTCCAGGCGGACGAGCGCCGGATACAGCGTCCCTTGATTCAGCCTGAGCGAGGGTTCGGCGACCTGCTCCAGGCGTGCCGCGAGGCCGTAGGCGTGTTGGGGTCCCATCGTGTCCAACGCCCGCAGGACGATGAGATCCAGCGTTCCCTGCAGCAGCTCGACACGATCTGTCGATTCACTTGCCATCCCAGTGGTCTCCAGGCGCGAGGCTACTCGCCGTTGCACTGGCTTGTCAAGTGAATGTCAACCGTTGCGTTTGGGGTTCTTCCAAATCGGCAGCAAGCGCTCACCGTAAATCAGGAGTCCCTCGTCTATGTGCATTCGGTCGCGTGGTCGAATTCTGTTGCTGGGATGCGGCGGCTATTCGAACCTGAGCGCCTCCATCGCGTCGATTTGTGTCGCGCGTCGAGCAGGCACGAAACACGGAGACCCGTGAGTGGGAGGTGCAAACGACAGCGATCGCCAGAATTCTCGCCGCGTCGCTTGGAGAGTTGTGATGGCGTGGTTCAACCGCATGGCTGGCGGGCTGCGCGCGCTGTTCCACAGACGCAGCGCCAAGGACGAGCTCGAGAACGAGCTGCGCGCGTACCTGTATGCCGTGCGTTGAGCAGCGGTGTAGGCGGTGACACCGTAGATGCCGATCGCCGCCAGTAAGAGGCCAACGAGCCCAACGCTTCCGGCGACGGAGGCGGCGATCCGAAGCTGCACGTACACCGGACCTGTTGCGGAGTCGAGCGGCTGCGGCGTCAACATTGGGAGGTTTGGATCCATCGATCGAACCAAGTTGCGAATCGCCGACGCGATCTGCTGGTCGCCGCGAGTTCGCGCAAGGAGCGTAAAGCGGGGCGTGTACCGCTGTTGAATGGGCACGTACATCATCAAGGTTGACGGTGGGATGGCGATTATCTGCTGGCCATCGGCACGGACGTGCGTCACGCGATCGGGGGCACCTCCCGCGGCGGCGCCGGTCGGCGGTCGCAGGTCGCGAGCCACGCCGATCACCTGCAATCGGGTCGTCGCGTCTTCGCCGCTCGGGCGCAGATCATGCCAGTCAATGATCTTGCCGATTGGATCTCGTCCCGGCCAGAAATACCGTGCCGCAGTTTCATTCAGGATGACGACGGGCTTCGCGTCCAGCCGGTCAGCGGCGCTGAAACCGCGTCCAGCCAGAAGGGGGATCCGCAGTGTTCTGAAGTAATCGGCGTCCACAGCGCTCCACGTGCCAATGAAATACGGATCTCCGTTCGCGGGGAAGGTGCCCGGGACGGTAACGTTGACATCTCTTCCCCCGCGGCCGGGCATAAACTCCGCTAGCGTGGCCGCTTCTACTCCGGGCATGGCCCGAGTGCGCTCGACGAGATCGCGCGCGAAGCTGGCGCCGGCCGCGGGTGGGTATCCGGCGCTGGACAGGTCAAGCGACGCGGTTTCGACCTGACGCGGATCGAAGCCGAGATCGATTGTGCTGATTCGCGTGAGCGCCTTCACAAGCAGGCCAGCGACGATCACCAGCACGATGCTAAATGCCACCTGCGCCACCACGAACGTACTGCGGGCGCGCGCCCGTCCAGAGAACCCCTGCGACTCGTCCTTCAGACCCGACACCACGTCAGCCTTCGACACGTGCACCGCCGGCGCGAGGCCCGATAGCAAGGCGGCAACGAGAGAGAGTCCGGTCGTGAACGCGATCACTCGCCCATCCAGCGGAAGCGACACGTCGATCGGAAGCGTAAAGGCTGGCAGAGCGGAAAGGAGGAGCGATGTCATCCAGCGTGCCAACATCAGTCCAGCCGCACCTCCGAGAAGAAACAACAGCATCGTCTCGGTGAGGAGCTGTCGAATGACCCGCGCGCGTCCCGCACCAATCGCCATTCGTACGGCAATCTCGCGACGCCGCGCGACCGCGCGCGCGAGCAGGACGCCCGCGACGTTCGCGGACGCAATGACCAGGACGACCAAAACCAGCGCCAGGAGCAGCGCGAAAAAACCAGCCGCGACAGTCGCCAGGGCCCCCGGCACGGAAGAGAGAGCCGCCACCCGCAGTCGTGCCCCGCGATCGGCCTGGGGATGCTCACGCTCGAGTTCCCGCGCGATAACGTCGAGCTCTGCCCCTGCCTGATCAATCGACGCGCCCGGCTTCAGCTGACCTCCCATTCCAACGCCGGCGGGCCTCCGGCTCGTCAGACGCGACGTAGGGGTACGACGTGGTGAAGTTGTAAGGAAACGCCTTGCCCTCTTCCGCTCGGGAGATGTCGACGAGGCGGTCCGGCTGGCTCACGCCCGCTGGTGCGCGGAACAGCAGGGCATTGGCGATGGTGAAGATCGTCGTGTTTGCGGCGATGCCGATCGCGAGTGAGAGGGTTGCCGTGACCGCAAAGACCGGATTTCGTTGAAGCAGGCGCGCTCCGTACCGCAAGTCTTTCAGCACGGTGTCCGCGAAGGCACCGGCTCGTATATCGCGAACCTGTTCCTTCACCACCTCGACTCGCCCCATTTCCAGCGTCACGACACGACGCGCATCGTCAGGTTGCATGCCTGCGGCGATCTTTTCATCGACGACCAGAGCGAACGTGGCACGGACCTCTTCGTCGAGGTCGCGGTCAATGCGATCCCGGTGGACGAGGTTGCGCCAAAGGCTGAACACGCGATGCATCAGCGGCATGGATGATCCCCCATATCGCGGCTACGACGCCTCAAGTGCCCGAGCCATCGCGAGGGCGATTCGATTCCACTCCGAGGTCTCGTCGCTCAGCCGTTTCCGACCCGCTCTGGTAAGCGCGTAGTACTTCGCACGACGATTGTTCTCGGACGGCTGCCACGTCGAGGCGAGCCAGCCGGCTTCTTCGAGGCGATGTAACGCGGGGAATAACGATCCAGGTCGAACAACGAACGTACCCCTCGTGATCTGCTCGATTCGGCGAGAGACGCCGAGACCGTGCAGTTCGCCGGTGGCGAGCGCCTTGAGGATCAACAGGTCGAGGGTCCCTTGAAGCAATGCTGTGCCGCGTTTGGCCATCGCGTCTCTTCTATCGAATGTCTATACGAGCGGGAGTTTGGATTGGTTCACATCGAAAGTCAATACGAGCGAAGGTGGGAGGAAGCTGGGATCAAAGCGAGTAGCAGGAACCACCGTTTCGCTTGGACTTCACTGTGAAAAGCACTTCACCGTGCTCGGCGTGGTGATGCGCGCCAAGCACCCTGGAGTGCTGTTCACACCGAGCACCCTGGAGTGTTGTTCACACCAAGCACCCTGGAGTGCTGTTCATGCCCAAGCACAGTCGTGGGTCGCTACAGTAGAATAGGTGTTTCGGCTTGTGGCCAAGCGACAGTACGGAGTGTCAACGCACCTCTATCACCATCAGCGTCTGTGCTGCGATCACCTGCTGGAGATCGCGGCGCACGGATTCGAGGTGGTCGAGATTTTCGCCACGCGGACGCACTTCGACTATCACAACCCCGCATCGGTGGCGGACCTGCAGCAGTGGCTCGCGGAAGCGGGTCTCGATCTGCGGAGCATCCACGCCCCGATCGCCGAGAGTTATGCCCGCGGGCGCTGGAGCGGGACGCTCTCCATTGCGAGCGCGGACCCCGACGAGCGCGCGCACGCGGTGGGCGAAGCCGAGCGCGCGCTGCACATCGCGCGACGGATTCCGGTCCCCGTGCTGGTGGCGCATCTCGGGCTGCCTCGATCGCAACGAGGCGAGACACAGGCCGGCGGCGACACGCGCGCGGCAGCGCGGCGCAGCATCGAAGAGCTGCAGCGGATCGCCGGGCCGCTCGGCGTGCGAATCGCCGTGGAAGTGATTCCGAACGAGCTGTCGCGGGCCGGTTCGCTCGTGCACTTCGTCGAGGAGGACCTGGCGCTGGCCGAGGACATGGACGGCGCCGGGGTCGGCATCTGCCTCGACTTCGGCCACGCCCATCTCGACGGCGACGTTGTCGACGCGATCGAAACCGTCTCGGAGCATCTCATCGCGACCGACGTCCACGACAATCGAGGCCGCACCGACGATCACCTGATGCCGTTCGACGGCACGATCGACTGGGCGGCGGCGCTGACGGCCGTGCAGAAGGTCGGATTCGAGGGTCCGCTCGTGCTGGAGATCGTCGGGCAGGGATCAGCGAAAGAGACGCTGGCGCGCGCGAAACAGACACGGCAGCGGATGGAACGTTTGATGGCTGATGGCTGATGGCTGATGGCTGATGGCTGATGGCTCAGGGCTGATGGCCGAGGGTAATGGCTCACGTTTACATTGAAGACATCGGCGCGCACGAAGGCGAGGACGTCACCATCAAAGGGTGGCTCCACAACCGGCGCTCGAGCGGCAAGATCCATTTCCTGATCCTCCGAGACGGCAGCGGTTTCATCCAGGCCGTGATGTCGAAGGCAGCGGTAGGCGAGGAGATCTTCAAGGCGGCCGACCATCTGTCGCAGGAAACGTCCGTCGTCGTCACCGGCACGGCCCGCGCCGACAAGCGGGCGCCGAGCGGATACGAGATCGACGTCAACAGCCTCGAGGTCGTCGGCGAGTCGCGCGATTACCCCATCACGCCGAAAGAGCACGGTGTCGACTTTCTGCTCGATCGCCGGCATTTGTGGATTCGAAGCGAGCGGCAGCAGGCGATCCTCCGGATCCGTCACGAGATCATCAACGCCGTCCGCGACTTCTTCAACAATCGCGGGTTCATCCTCGCCGACACCCCGATCTTCACGCCCGCGGCCTGCGAGGGTACGACCACGTTGTTTCCGGCGCAGTATTTCGAGGACCAGACCGCGTATCTGACGCAAAGCGGCCAGCTCTACAACGAAGCGGACGCGATGGCGCTCGGCCGCGTGTACTGTTTCGGCCCGACGTTCCGCGCCGAGAAGTCGAAGACGCGGCGTCACCTCACTGAATTCTGGATGGTCGAGCCGGAAGTGGCGTACGCCGACCTGAACGACGTGATGGCCCTCGCCGAAGACCTCGTCGTCTCCGTCGTGGGCCGCGTTCTCGACAAGCGCCGCCGCGAGCTGACGATCATCGAGCGAGACGCCTCGAAGCTCGAGGCCATTCAGAAACCGTTCCCGCGCATCTCGTACGACGATGCGGTGAAGGCGCTGCAGGCGAAGGGGCTCCCGATCGAGTGGGGCGGCGATTTCGGCGGACCGGACGAAACGACTCTGTCGGAAGAGTACGACAGGCCCGTCCTGGTGCACCGGTATCCCTCGGCGATCAAGGCGTTCTACATGAAGCCGGATCCCGACCGCGCGGAGCTCGCCCTCGGCGCCGACATGCTTGCGCCCGAAGGGTACGGCGAGATTATCGGCGGCGGCGAGCGCCTCGCGGATCTCGATCTGCTGCTGCAGCGCATCAAGGAGCACAACCTCCCGCAGGAGGCGTTCGAGTGGTACCTCGACCTGCGCCGCTACGGCACGGTGCCACACGGCGGCTTCGGCATGGGCATCGAGCGCGTGGTGTCCTGGATCTGCAAGCTCGACCACGTCCGGGAAACGATTCCGTATCCTCGCATGCTTTATCGGTTATATCCGTAGGGGACATGGGGACATGGGGACTCGTTGCCCCAGTCCCCAGCCCCCAGCCCCCAGTCCCCTCGAGGTTCTATGAAGGTAGGTCTGATCTCTCTCGGGTGTCCGAAAAATCTGGTCGATTCCGAGGTGATGCTGGGGCTCGCGCGGCAGGCGGGGCACGAGCTCACGCAGGATGCGGCGAGCGCCGACGTTCTCGTCGTGAACACGTGCGCGTTCATCGACTCGGCGAAGCAGGAGTCCATCGACACGATCCTCGAGATGGCGCAGCACAAGAAGGGCGGCGCCTGCCGCCGGCTGATCGTCACCGGCTGCATGGCGGAGCGTTATCGCGACGAGTTGAAGAAGGAAATCCCGGAGATCGACGCGGTTCTCGGCACTGGCGAAGTCCCCGCCATCGTCAGCGCGATCGCCGGCATGGCGTCGGCGAGGACCGCGCCGCTCGCGTTCTACCCCACTCGTGATTCGACAAGCTCACCACGAGCGGACACGCTCGCCGTGAGCCCGTCGAGGGGCGAGCTCCCGACCTACATTTACGACGCCGACACACCGCGCCTGACGGCGACGCCGAAGCACTACGCGTACGTGAAGATCGCGGAAGGCTGCGACTACAAGTGCGCGTTCTGCATCATCCCGACGCTGCGCGGGCACTACCGGAGCCGCCCGCGCGACTCGATCGTCCGCGAAGCGCGCGCGCTCGCCGCGCGCGGCGTGAAGGAACTGCTCCTCATCTCGCAGGACACGACGTTCTACGGCGTCGACCGCCAGGCGCGCGGCGCACTCGCGCGTCTGCTTCGTGAGCTGAACGCCGTCGACGGCATCGAGTGGATCCGGCTGCTCTATCTGTATCCGACGACGATTGACGAGGACACGCTGGCGGCGATGGCGGAGTGCGAGAAGATCTGCAAGTACATCGACCTGCCGCTGCAGCACGCGTCGAATGCCGTGCTCAAGCGCATGAAGCGCCCGGGCAGCCACCAGTCCTACGACCGCCTGCTCTCGCGGATTCGCGCGCGCGTTCCGGACGTCGCCCTTCGCACGACGTTCATCGTCGGTTTCCCGGGCGAGACCGACGCCGACGTCGACGGGTTGTGCGCGTTTGTCGGCGACCACGCGTTCGACCACGTCGGCGTGTTCACCTACTCGCACGAGGAAGGCACGCCGGCCTATCAGCTGGCAGACGACGTCCCCGCGAGGACCAAGGGCGCGCGGCGGGCCCGGGTCATGGGGCTGCAGAAGCGGCTGGTGCAGACGCGCCAGCGGGGGCGGATCGGCCAGCGCGCACGGGTCCTGGTCGATGGGCCCTCGGCCGACCACGATCTGGTGCTGAAAGCCCGGCTCGCGACCCAGGCGCCGGACATCGATGCGTCTGTGTTTCTGACCGAGTGCGACCCTTCGAGGGTTCACGCCGGCGATTTTGTCGAGGTCGACATCGTCGGAGCGCGCGAATACGACCTGATCGGTCGGCCCGTGCTATAATTTTCGATTTGAAGACTGGCTGTAGGGCCTAGTGGGCGAGTGCCCACTTTTTTTGTTTACAGACCTGAATCTGGTCAATGCGAGGCGAGGCGTCTGTTGTTGAGCAGGTCCGGAGCGTAGCGACCCGCGTGGCGGCCGGCTACGGGCTGGAGATCTTCGACGTCCAGTTCCGGCGCGAGGCGCCCGGCATGATCCTGCGCGTGCAGATCGACCGCCCCGGGCCCGCCGCGAGCGCGGAGGAAAGCGTCAGCGTCGAAGATTGTGCCAGGGTCAGCCGTGACCTGAGCGCCGTCCTCGATGTCGAGGACGTCGTGCCGACCGCCTACACGCTGGAAGTATCGTCGCCCGGGCTGGATCGACCGCTGCGCCGGCCCGACGACTACCGCCGCTTCGCGGGCCGTCGCGCCAAGGTGGTGATGCGCGAGCGGGTGGACGGTCAGGGGTTTTTCAAGGGGCGGCTCGGCGGCGTGGACGGCGCGGAGGTGGTTATCGACGCCGACGATGGACGGACGCACCGGGTGCCGCTGAATCTGATTGCACGCGCGAACCTGGAAGTGGAGTTCTAGCTGAACGCCGCGAGCCGACAGCTGAAAACAGAAGACATGTCGAATCCGTTACAACAGACCATCGAGGCGCTTGCGAAAGAAAAAGGCATCGAGCCCGATGTCGTCATCAGCGCCATCGAGGAAGCCGTCGCGACCGCGTCGCGCAAGTACTACAAGACCGGAGAAAACCTGAAAACGCGGTTCAACACCGAGACCGGTCAGGTGGACCTGTTCGCGCTCAAGACCGTCGTCGAGGACGTCACCACTCCGGCGACCGAGATTGCCATCGCCGAGGCGCGCGAGATGTACCGGCCGCTCTACGGCGACGAGGTGGCCAACAGCATCGAGCTCGGCGACGAGATGGAGTTCCCGAAGCCGACCGAAGTGCTGGGGCGCATCGCCGCCCAGACAGCCAAGCAGGTGATCTTCCAGAAGGTGCGCGAGGCCGAGCGCGAGCACGTGTTCGCCGAGTTCAACGAACGGATCGGCGAGGTCGTGAACGGCACGGTGAAACGCTTCGAGAACGGCGACATCATCCTCGAAGTCGGCCGCATCGAGGCCGTGCTGCCCCGCAAGGAACAGTCGCGCGCCGAGAGCTACACACCCGGCGACCGGGTACGGACCGTCATCAAGGGGGTCAACCGCAGCGCGAAGGGCCCGCAAATCGTCCTGTCGCGCACCGACCCGGCGCTGCTCATCAAGCTGTTCGAGCAGGAAGTGCCGGAGATCTACGACGGCACCGTCATGATCCGCGGCGCCGTGCGCGAGGCGGGCGACCGCGCGAAAGTCGCGGTGTTCTCGCGCGAGCGCGACGTCGATCCGGTCGGCGCCTGCGTCGGCATGAAGGGCACACGAGTCCAGTCGATCATCCGCGAGCTCCGCGGCGAGAAGATCGATATCGTCGAGTGGTCGGAGGATCCGATCGCGTTCGTCACCAACGCGCTGAGCCCCGCCAAGGTGCAGCGCGTATCGATCGTCGACGACCGCGAGCGCGTGATGGAGGTCGTCGTCGAAGACAAGCAGCTCTCGCTCGCTATCGGCAAGAAAGGCCAGAACGTCCGACTCGCGGCGAAGCTCACCGGCTGGCGCATCGACATCAAGAGCGAAGAAGAGAAGCGGCGCGAGGTCGAGGCCCAGTTCGCCGGGCTCGAGGCCGCACTCGATGCCCCCGGTGCCACGTCCGAAACCGCGTCGAACACCGCGCCCGAAGGCGAGGCCGATGCGGCGCCGCCCGACGACTCCGCCAGCCCGGCGCCTTACATGCTGGCGGGCATCGGCGAGAAAACCGTCCGCAGGCTCGCGGAGGGCGGCTTCGCGACTCTCGAAGCGCTCGCGGCCGCCACCGCCCGGCAGCTGTCGGAGATCCCCGGCATCGGCGAGAAGACCGCGGAAAAAATCCTGGCTGCCGCACGCGGTGACGCGGCGGCCCCCGGCGATGGCAGCGCGGACGTTTAGGTCCCGCACTCGCGCAGGCCTGACCAGCCTCCGCCAAGGCTTCGGCGGTCCGCCGCGGCTTCAGCGAAGGCGGAAGGCCTGTGCCCCATAGACAGAGGTAATCGTTTGGCAACTGTCCGGATTTACAAGGTCGCGGAACTGCTCAACACCACGAGCCAGGAAGTGACGGCGCTGCTCAAGCGCGATCACGGCATCGAGGCGAAGAGTGCCTCGAGCACGCTCGAGGAGGTCGTCGCGCGCCAGTTCGTCGAGCGATTGGCGCGCCAGCGCAACATCTCGCTGCCCGGCGGCGACATGTTCGCCGAAACGCCGGTCGTCAAGGGCAGGAAAGGGGGGCCCGCGAAGAAAGCCCCCGAGCCGGCCAAGCCCGCGGCGCCCGCCCTCCCACCGCCCCGCCTGGTGAAAGCCGCGAAGCCTGCCGCCGCACCGGTGGCGGAGCCGGAACCGGTCGACGAGCCGGAGCGTGTCGTCGCCGAACCGATCGCCGACCTTCGACGCGCTCAGATTCCCCCGATCCCGCCAAAGGGGGAAACGCCACCGGCGCCTGTCGAAAAACCTGCAGTCGTCGAAGCGCCGGCGGCCGAAGCGCGCGCCGATCTTCGACCCGCTCAGGCCGCTCCGAGCTCGTTGAAGGGCGAGGCGGCTCCGCCTCCCCCGGTGGCCGAAGCGCCCCGCGCGCCGGAATCACCGGTGGCCGCAGCGCCGCCGCCGCCGCCCGCGCCACCTGCGCCGAAGCTGCCGACACCGGGTCGTATCGTGCCGCCGACGCTGCGCTTGCGCATCGAGCAACAGCGCCCGACCGCGCCCACACCGCCGCTGCCCACGTCGGCCCCGCGTGCCGTCCCACGCCCGGCCGCGCCAAGAACCGATCGGCCTCCGATGCCAGCGCCCGCACGTCCGGCCGCGGCCTCGGGACCGGCTGGCGCAACGGCCGTGCGTCCTCCGGCGTCCGGGTTGCCGCGTCCCGGAGGCGCGCCCGGGCCGCGTCCGCAGTATCCGAGCTCGCGGCCGCAAGGTCCGGTCGGCGGACCGCGTCCGCTCCCGTCGCAGCCCATCCGCACGCAACAGCCGGGCATGCCGCCGCGGCCCGGGCCGTACCCGCAGCGGCCGGGTATGCCGTCGCGCCCGCAGTACCAACAGCGGCCGGGCGGGTCGGGCCGGCCCGCCGCGGCGCAGCGCCGCGAACACTCGCGCCCCGCGCCGCCGCAGATGCCCGCGGCGCCGCCGCCGGTCACGCGCAGCATCACGCTGGCCGAAGGCATGACGGTAAAGGACCTCGCGGACAAGCTCGATCTCCGCGTGAAGGACGTCCTCGCCAAGCTGCTGATGAAGCGGCTGATGCTGACCATCAACTCGGCGCTCGACACCGAAACGGCGACGATGATCGCGCGCGAGTTCGGAGCCGACGTGCAGCTGCGCAGCTTCGAAGAAGAGCTGCTGCGGGTCGACGAGGGCGAATCGCGCGCCGAGGACGTCGTCATGCGCGCGCCCGTCGTCACCGTGATGGGCCACGTCGACCACGGCAAGACCAGCCTGCTCGATGCCATCCGCGAGACGCGCGTCGCCGAGCGTGAAGCCGGGGGCATCACCCAGCACATCGGCGCGTATCACGTCACGATCGACGGGCGCGACATCGTGTTCCTCGACACGCCGGGCCACGAGGCGTTCACGCTGATGCGCGCACGCGGCGCGAAAGTCACCGACATCGTCGTGCTCGTGGTGGCGGCCGACGACGGCGTGATGCCGCAGACGCGGGAAGCGATCGATCACGCCAAGGCGGCGAACGTGCCGATTGTCGTGGCGATCAACAAGATCGACAAGGCGAACGCCCAGCCCGAGCGCGTGAAGCGCGAGCTCACGGACCTCGGGTTGATGCCCGAAGAATGGGGCGGCCAGACCGTCACCGTCGAGGTGTCGGCGAGACAGAAACTGAACATCGACTCGCTGCTCGAGATGATTCTGCTCGTCAGCGACATCGGCGAGCTCAGGGCCAATCCGAAGCGCAGCGCGTCGGGCACGGTGCTCGAAGCCAAGCTGGACAAAGGCCGCGGACCCGTGGCGACGGTGCTCGTACAGGACGGCACGCTCCGCGTCGGCGACACGTTCATCGCCGGACCGATCGTCGGCCGCGTACGGGCGCTGATCGACGACCGCGGGAAGCCGACGAAATCGGCCGGGCCGTCCACGCCGGTCGAAGTGCTCGGCCTTTCCGGGCTGCCACAGCCGGGCGACGTGTTCCAGGTGGCCGACGCGGCCAGGGCGCGGCACATCGCGACGTTCCGCGAGGAGCAGTCGAAGTCGCGGGCGCTCGGCGCGAAGGGCTCGCGTCTGACGCTCGAGTCGCTGCAGGCGCAGATCGCGGAAGGCGGCATGAAAGAGCTGCCCATCATCATCAAGGCCGACGTGCAGGGCTCGGCCGAGGTGCTCGCCGACACGCTCGCCAAGCTCAGCGACGAGAAGGTGAAGATCCGCATCATCCACGCCGGCGTCGGCGCCGTGAACGAGTCCGACGTGCTGCTCGCGTCCGCGTCGAACGCGATCATCATCGCGTTCAACGTGCGGCCCGACCGGAATGCCGAAGAGATCGCGGCGCGTGAGCGGGTCGACATCCGCCAGCATTCCGTCATCTACAACGTGACCGACGAGATGAAGAAGGCGATGACGGGGCTCCTCGATCCGACGTTCAAGGAAGTCCGCATCGGCGTCGCCAACGTGCGCGAAACGTTCAAGGTGCCGAAGTTCGGCACCATCGCCGGCTGCATGGTGACCGAAGGCCGCATCACGCGCGCCGGCGATACGCAGGCACGCCTGCTCCGCGACAACGTCGTCGTCTACACCGGCAAGATCGGCTCGCTGCGCCGCTTCAAAGACGATGTGAGCGAGGTCAAGACAGGCTTCGAGTGCGGTATCGGCTTCGATAAGTTCAACGACCTGAAAGTCGGGGACGTGATCGAAGTCTTCGCCATGGAACGCGTGGCTATAACTGCGTAAAGCCGCATAAGTCTGAAGTCTGAAGTCTGGTCGCCGGTTCAGGCGTCGTACTTCATGCATCATGCTTCATATTTTGGACTTTCAGACTTCCGACTTCAGACTTCGAACTTTCTTGATGTCACAAGGGTCCCGTCCCGATCGCGTCGGCGACCAAATCCGCAGTGAGCTCGCCATGCTGCTGGCGCGGGAGGTGCACGATCCCGGCATCGGCTTCGTGACGATGACCCGCGTCCAGCTGACGCCGGATTTGCAGCAGGCGCGCGTGTACTACACCGCGCTCGGCGACGAAACGGTCCGCCGGAGCACGGCGCGCGCGCTCGAGCGCGCGGTGCCGTTTCTGCGGCGGCGGATTGGATCGCGGCTGCGGCTGAAGCGCGTCCCGGAGCTCCGGTTCGTCTACGACGAATCGATTGCCGGCCAGGACCGGATCGAGCAGCTCCTCAACGAGATCCGCGCCGCCGATGAGCCGACCAGCGGCGCAGCCTCCCGAATGGAGGATGATGACGACCAGTCCTGAGATCCGGCAGATCGTCGAGGCGATTCACGCGCGGCAGCGGTTCGTGCTCTCCTCGCATTCCCGGCCCGACGGCGACTCCATCGGCTCCCAGCTCGCGATGGCCTACGCGCTTCGGGCGCTGGGCAAAGACGTGGAGGTGATCAACGCCGATCCGGCGCCGCCGCCGCTGATGGCGTTTCCCGGGGTGCCCGACGTCCGGATCGCCCCGCACGCCGACGGCGAGTTCGACGCGGCCATCATCATGGAGTGCGGCGACCTGGCACGCACCGGCGTCGCCGGCCTCGAGCGGTTCTTCGTCGTGAACATCGACCACCACCCGGGCAACAGCCGCTTCGGGCAGATCAACTGGTTCGACCCGGGCGCCGCCGCGTGCGGGGAGATGGTGTTCGACCTCGTGTGCGCGCTCGGCGTGTCGCTGACAGTCGAGATGGCCACGCACATCTACCTGGCGATCCTGACCGACACCGGGTCGTTCCACTACTCCGGCATCTCACCGCGGACGTTCGACATCTGCCGCGAGGCGCTCCTGGCCGGGGTCGATCCGGTGCTCGTCGCACGCAACGTGTACGACAGCAATAACCTGGGGCGGCTCAAGCTGTTCGGCGCTGTGCTGAGCGCCATGCAGATCGATCCGGCGGGCCGCATCGCGACCGTCTACGTCAATCACGAGATGGCGCGCGCCGCCGGCGGCACCTACGACGACACCGAGGGTCTCGTCAACCTGCCGCTGACGGTAAAGGAGATCCAGGCGGTCGTGTTCTTCAAACAGGCCGAAGGCGACCAGTACCGCGTCAGCATGCGGTCGAAGGGGTTGATCGATGTCGGCGCCGTGGCCAAGGAGTTCGGCGGTGGCGGACACAGGAACGCGGCCGGCTGCACCGTGACCGGCGCGATCGAAACGTTCGGGAAGCTCTTCGTCGAAAAAATCGGGGGCGCGATCGAATCGGAGGACGGCAGGAGCGCGGAATTGCGGCGGTGGGCGGAGCAGGAGCCCTGAGGGCGATCCCGCAGTCCCATGGACGGCCTCTTAATCATCGACAAGCCTTCCGGGCCGACCTCGCATGACGTTGTCGCGCGTGTGCGGCGGGCGCTCCGCGAACCCCGGGTGGGACACACCGGCACGCTCGATCCCGCCGCGACCGGAGTGCTGCTGCTCGTGCTGGGCCGGGCCACACGGCTTGCCCGGTTCCTGAGCGCGGGGGATAAGTCCTACGAAGCGGTCGTCCGCCTCGGCTTTTCCACCGACACTGCGGACGGTCAAGGCCGTGTGATCGGTCCGGTGCTCCAGGGTTCACTGCCGTCGCGCGACGCCATCGACGCCTCGCTCGACGCGTTCCGCGGGACGTTCCGGCAGCAGCCACCGGCCTTTTCCGCGAAGAAGATTGACGGGAAGCGCAGCCATACGCTCGCCCGCGCCCGTGCAGTGGCGGGCGCCCGGCTGGAGCCTTCGCGCTCCGGCGAGCCCGATCCACTCGACTCACCCGACCTGCGCGACCTGCCAGCCCTTCCCGCCCCCGCCAGCGTCACGGTTCATCGCCTCGACCTCGTGGGCGTCGAAGCGGACCGCGTGACGCTCAGCCTGGATTGTTCCGCCGGATTCTACGTGCGCTCGCTCGCGCACGATCTCGGCAACCTGCTCGGCGTTGGGGCTCATCTTGCGGCGCTTCGCCGCACCCGCACTGCCGGCTTCACTGTCGATCAGACGATCGATCTCGAAACGGCCGAACGCGATCCCGAGCGCGCAGCCGCGGCGGTCATCCCTCTGGCCGACATGCTGCCAAGGCTGGGGTCGGTGGTGCTCTCGGCCCGAGGTGTCCGGCGGGCCCTGAACGGATGCGAACTGAGCCCCGCCGACACCGAGAAGGGATTTGGGATCGGGGATGTTGGATTGGTGTTTTCCGGATTCGTCCGGCTGCTCGATCCGCGTGGCGAGCTCGTCGGCCTTGCGCGCCCGGCGGCCACTCCGGGGCTTTTGCATCCCTCGGTTGTTCTGAAGTAACATGTTGAGCTTGTTGGACTAAGAAATTTCTGAGGATACGGCGCGACCGGTTTCGCCGCGGGGGAAGTCCGAGGCAGGTTCTGGAGCGTTCGTGGAGGACACGCCAGGTGACGCTAAGCAGAGACCGCAAGACCGAGCTGATTGGCAGTTACAAGACTCACGAGGCCGACACAGGATCACCGGAAGTTCAGGTCGCGATTCTCAGCGAGCGCATCAATTACCTGACGGAGCACTTCAAGTCCCACGCGAAGGACCACCACTCGCGTCGCGGTCTCCTGATGCTGGTCGGCAAACGACGCCGGCTGCTCGACTACCTGAAATCCAAGGACTCGCAGCGCTACTCGGATCTGATCAAGCGGTTGAATATCCGCAAATAGCTGTCTACGACTCAGGCAGTCTGAGTCCTCATTTCCTACTTTCAAGTTCGACTTATGCATACGCGTGAAATCACCCTTGGCCGGAACACCCTGAGGCTCGAGACCGGCAGGCTCGCCAAGCAGGCGCACGGCTCGGTCATCGTCCGCTACGGCGACTCCGTCGTCCTCGT
The DNA here is from genome assembly GCA_003222535.1 of Acidobacteriota bacterium. Lineage (GTDB taxonomy): Bacteria > Acidobacteriota > Vicinamibacteria > Vicinamibacterales > CAVVIG01 > QHWJ01. Next base: position 31,849 of record QHWJ01000226.1, read on the forward strand.
CACCGCCTGCCGTGCGGCCCATGCCCGGGAAGGCATCGACTTCCTGCCGTTGACCGTCGACTATCGGGAATACACCTACGCCTCGGGCCGCATTCCCGGCGGCTTCTTCAAGCGCGAGGGTAAACCGACGGAAAAGGAAGTGCTGACGAGCCGCTGCATCGACCGCCCGACGCGGCCGCTGTTCCCCTCCGGCTGGCGTTACGAGACACAGATCATCGCGCTGGTCCTGTCGGCGGATCAGGAGAACGACACCGACGTCCTCGCCATCACCGGCGCATCCGCGGCGCTCGCGCTGTCCGAGATCCCTTTCGCGAAGACGATCGCCGGCGTCCGCATCGGCCTCGTCGGCGGCCACTACGTCGTCAACCCGACCTTCCTGCAGCGCAAGGAGAGCAAGCTGGATCTCGTCGTTGCCGGCAGCGAGGATGGCCTGGTCATGGTAGAGGCGGGCGCGAGGGAAGTGACCGAGGAGCAGGTCGTCAAGGCGCTCGAGACGGCGCACGCGGCGATCAAGGAGATCGTCGCCGGGATTGACGCGCTCGCCAGAGAGGCCGGCAAGAAGAAGATGACCGTGGCGAAGAAGGAAATCGGCCACGATTTTTATCGCGAGGTGGAAGAGAAGGTCTACGTGCCGCTGACCGAGGCGATGCGGATTCGCGGCAAGATCGAAAACTACGAGACCGTGGATCAGGCGCTCAAGGATCTGGTCGCCTCGATGCCTGAGGGCGAAGTCGAGCGGAAGACCGAGGCCAAGGCCATTTTCAAGGAGCTGAAGGAAAAGGTTCTGCGTGAAGAAGTGCTCACGCACGGAGTGCGCCTCGACGGCCGGAAGTTCGACGAGGTGCGGCCGATCTGGATCGAGACCGGCGTCCTGCCGCGCACGCACGGCTCCGCGGTCTTCACGCGCGGCGAGACGCAGGCGCTCGTCACCTGCACGCTCGGCACCGCCGACGATGCGCAGAAGATCGAGAGCTTCGAGGGCGAGACATGGAAGAGCTTCATGCTCCACTACAACTTCCCGCCGTTCTCGGTCGGTGAAGTCGGCTTCATGCGCGGCCCGGGCCGCCGCGAGGTCGGCCACGGCGCGCTGGCGGAACGCTCGCTGATGCCGCTGATGCCGGTGGAGGATCAGTTCCCCTACACCGTGCGCGTCGTGTCGGACATTCTCGAATCGAACGGCTCGTCGTCCATGGCGTCCGTGTGCGGCGGCTCGCTCGCGATGATGGACGCGGGCGTCCCGCTGAAGAGCGCCGTCGCCGGCATCGCCATGGGCCTCGTGATGGACGAAAAGACCGGCAGGTTCGCCGTCCTCAGCGACATCGCGGGCGCCGAGGACCACTACGGCGACATGGACTTCAAGGTCGCCGGCACGGCCGAAGGCATCACGGCCTTGCAGATGGACATCAAGGTCGGCGGCATCACCACCGAGGTGATGAACAAGGCACTCGAACAGGCGCGCCGCGGCCGCCTCCACATCCTCGACAAGATGCGCGAAGCGCTCCCGGCGTCACGGCGGAACATCTCGAACTTCGCGCCACGGATCGTCACGATCCGCATTCCCGTGGACAAGATCCGCGATGTCATCGGGCCGGGCGGCAAGATGATCCGCAGCATCATCGAGCGGACCGGTGTGAAGATCGACGTCGAGGACGACGGCCGCGTGAACGTCGCGTCGGCGGACGGCGCCTCGGCGCAGAAGGCGATCTCGATCATTCAGGAGCTGACCGCCACGCCGGAGCTGAACAAGACCTACATGGGGAAGGTTCAGCGCATCACCGACTTCGGTGCGTTCGTCGAGATCATGCCAGGCACAGACGGCCTGCTCCATGTCTCCGAGATCGCGAATCACCGCGTGAAGGATGTGCGCGACGAGCTGAAGGAAGGCGAACAGCTCCTCGTGAAAGTGATCAACATCGATCCAACCGGCAAGATCCGCCTGAGCCGGAAAGTGCTCCTTCAGGAGGAAACCGGCGCGGCCAAGAAAGGAGGCTGACAGCCGTCCATGCCGCGACTCCTCCGGCCACTGCTGCTCTTTTTCGTCCTCTCGGCGGCCGCAGCCGGGCAGGATCAGGTTTCCACCGCGAAGCCGTTCACCGTCAGCGCCCGCCGGTACTCCTTCGATCCGCCGAGGATCGAGGTGATCCAGGATGATCTCGTCAAGATCGAGCTGCACAGCGAGGACATCGCCCACAGCCTGACCATCGACGCGTACCGGATTGCGAAGCGCGTCGGTCCTGGCAAGCCGGTCACCTTCGAGTTCCGCGCCGACCACGCAGGGACGTTCCCCTACTACTGCAACCTGCAGATCGATGATGGCTGCCGGCAGATGCGCGGCGAGCTCGTCGTCAAGCCGCGTCGACAGCCCCAAAGGGGCGGTAGCGATGTGGCACCGAGATCGCGGCCCGGCTCGGCGGTTCGCGTCAGGCCTTGAAGGCTTGCGCCGCTGCGATCCGATCGCCGATGGGCGGATGGCTATAGAACAGCCACCGTACGATCCGCGACGGGTTCTCCTCGGCGAGGATCTGTGCAGCGAGGCGGCGCATCGCCGAAATGAAGGCGACGGGGTTGCGGGTGAGATCGAGCGCGAAGCGGTCGGCGCTGCGCTCGAAGGCGCGCGACATGGCGTGCGCGACGGGCCCCATCGCGACCGACACGGCACCCGCCGCGAGCAGCAGCAGCGGAAGGCCGGCGACGTCGCCCACGCCGCGAAGTCTCGCGGGTCCGGTCAGGGCGTGCAGCACCCGCGACGCGAGATAAAAGCCCGCCAGGATCAGGGCACTCTCGAACAGCATCCCCTTCCAGATGTCGCCGTGCACGTGATGCGCGATCTCGTGCGCGAGCACGACCTCGATCTCGTCGTCTGAATAATCGGCCAGCATCGTGTCCGAGACGAGGATGCGCCGCGTCCCGCCGAGCCCTGCGAGCGCCGCGTTCGCTTTCCTGGTCTTGCTGCCGAGCCCCCACTCGTAGGCGCCCAGCACGCGCGCGCCGGCGCGATCGGCGAGCGCAAGCAACCGTGTTCGCAGGGCGTCGCGATCGAGCGGCTTGAACGAGTAGAACAATGGCAGGAGGACCACCGGCGCGATATTCGTGACGCCGACGATCAGCAGCGCGAGCGCCATCCCGGCCGCCAGCCACCAGCGGTCCGGCGACAGCCGGATGCACCAGTAGATCAGCTCGGCGGCCCCGCCGCCCAGCACGAGGCCGATGCCGAAGGCCTTCGCCTGGTCCGCGAGCCATCCGCCCGCTGTCTGGTTCGACAATTCGTAGCGCCGCTCGAGAAAAAAGCCGCTGTAGAAACCAAGCGACAGGCCGGCGATTTCGTTGAGGAGCGAGAGCAGGAGGACGTAGCAGAAGACCGTCGCACCGGGCTGCCAGGACACCGGAGCGACGCGGCCGGCCATCCGTTCGGCAGCGTCCCTGAGCGTCGCACTCCATCCGGTCCCGACCAGGCCGCCAAGCAGCAGGGCGCTCCATAGCAGGGAGACGAGGCTCGTCTGGCGTTTCAGACGCTGATACCTGGTGGCCTTGTCCTCATTCACTGTCCATGCCCCGTCCCCGTGAGTCGTTGCATAAGTCCCTATGTGGCCACAGAGACACAAAGACACAGAGAAGAAACACGTAGCGCCCGACGCGGCGCCGCCGGGCGGCGGCGAGGCGTGCCTCTGTGTCTCTCCGTGGCTCGTCCAAATCAATACGTCGGCGTCATTACGAAATGCTGTACTCAGCTATCACGGCCATCGGCGCAGGCTGGCTCGACGCGCTCATCCCGAGCCTGTCGAAGATGCGGTCTCAACGGCTCTTGAGTCTTTCGGGGGTGTCGGTCTCGGTGGAGGTGTTCGCCACGTCTCTCGATCGGACGCGGATGCCACCGTTGGTCGTCTCGACCTCGACCTGTGTGCCCCCTCCGTTCAGGCGACCTTCGAAATGACGGCGCGACTTCTCGGACACCTCGAGCCCGTCGAGCGCGGAAACGTTGATGCCTCCGTTGGTGCAGGAGGCGGAGAGATCCGCCTTCGCGTTCTGCGGCAGCGCCAGCGTGACGCCCCCGTTGGTCGTGTGCACGGTGATTCTCTCCGGGCCCACAGCCGCCACATCGATGGAGACGCCGCCGTTGGTGGATCGCGCGTCAACCCCGCCGG
>QHWJ01000226.1:36152-86283 GCA_003222535.1 Acidobacteriota bacterium
CTCGAGCGATCCGCTCGGCTCTCACTTCGACCGTCGATCCGTCCACACCCTCGACATCGATCCTGCCGTTGGTATTGACGATCCGCACTTCGCCGCCGGGGCTCAGAGAATAGGTGTGGGTCCACTCCTCGGTGGCCCGCGCCGTCAGGTGCCCCAGCGACATGTCGCAGCCGGCGAGCCCGACCACTAGCGGCAGCAGCAGGACGCGGACCCTGGGCGACACACGGTATTGCATCGAAACCTCCGCGGAGTACATACGCCGGGAAGAAGGGCTCAGTTCAACTGGACTGAAATCAGCTTCGAGACGCCCGGCTCCTCCATCGTCACGCCGTAGAGCCGGTCGGCAATCTCCATGGTCTTCCGGTTGTGCGTGATGACGATGAACTGGGTGTGCTCCTGCATGCCGCGAAGCATCTCCACGAACCGGCCGATATTGGCGTCGTCGAGCGGCGCGTCGATCTCGTCGAGCAGGCAGAAGGGGCTCGGCTTGTACTTGAACATCCCGAACATCAGGGCAATCGCCGTCAGCGCCTTCTCGCCACCCGACAGGAGCTGCACGCTCTGGAGCCGCTTGCCCGGCGGCTGGGCGACGATTTCGATGCCGCTTTCGAGCGGATCGTTCTCGTCGAGCAGCGTCAGGCCCGCGCGGCCGCCGCCGAAGAGCGTGCTGAACGTGTGCTGGAAATTCTCGTTGATCGCCGAGAACGCTTCCGTGAAACGCGCGGTCGTCGTCTCGTCGATGCGCTCGATCGCTTCGCTGGTCTGCGCGATCGAGTCGACGAGGTCCTTGCGCTGCGCCGTCAGGAACGTATGACGCGCTTCGAGCTCTTCGAACTCGCCGATCGCCATCATGTTCACGGGACCGACTCGATCGATCTTCGCGCGCAGGGCGCTGACGGCCTCTTCGGCGCTCGGCGCCGGCTTCGCGGAGGCTCCAGTCGCCTGTCGCCAGTCATCGGCCGGACCGACGACCGACGACTGCGCGGTGTCGACGCGGTCCTCGTCGGGCTCCTCAGCGAAGACGACGTCGGCGTCAGGGACCGCGTGGCCCTCGCGTTCGAGCTGATCGATTTCCGCGACCACGTCGTCGAGCGTGGCGTTCACCGCGTCCTCGCACGTGTGGCCAAGATGCGAGAGATCCGCTTCGGCGGTCGCGCGAGCGACGTCCGCCTCCGAAACGACGGCGCGAATCGCATCGAGCGCGACGCGCGCGTCCTTGATCGACGCTTCGAGCTCGTCGGTCCTGGTGCGCAACGCCCCCACGACGTCATCCCTCGCCATGACGGCTTGACGAAGCGCGTCGAGGGCGCGCTCGTCGGCGTCGAGCTGCAACCGGCCGGACGCGATCGCCGCGTGCAGCTCACGGACCCGGTGCTTCGCCTCGTCGAGCTCCGCGGAGAGCGCGGCGGACCGCTCGTCCAGTTCCAGGGCCGCTTCCTCCAGCCGCTGCACCTCCGACGACAGCGCGCTCGCACGCTCGACGAGCGCGGCGAGCGCCGCGCCGGCGTCCGCGGCGCGATGGCTCAGGTCTTCGGCCGCCTCACGCGCTTCGAACAAACGGCGCTGGGCGAAGGTCAGGCGCTGGTCGGCGTGGCGCTGGGCCTCTTCAAGCCGTGCAATCGAGGCGCGCGCCTCTTCCTGCCGACGGTCGAGCGTGTCGCGCTCCTCCTCCGCCTGGCGCTTCTCGCGCGCGAGCTGCTCCGATTTCTGCGCGAGCCGCGCCTCCTCGTCCGCGGCGTGCTGCAGTTGCGCGTCGTACCCGACGACGGCCTTTTCCTGCCGGTGGTGCTCCGCATTCAACGCGGCAATCGCGTTGGAGGCGTGCGCGATCGTGGCCTCGAGCTCCGCCGTGTCCTGCGCGAGCCGGAGCAGCGCCTCGCGATCCGCCGCGATCCGCTGCCGCAGTTCCTTGATCTCGCCCTTCGTCGCGAGGATGCCGCGCGCCTCGGCGCTTCCGCCGCCGGAAACGAGATGCGGACCGCGAAACACGTCCCCGTCGAGCGTCGCGACGGCGAGCCCCGTCAGCTGGCTGGCGAGGGCCGCTCCGTCGTACGACCGCGCGATCCAGGCGTCACCAACCGCCCGCCGAATCGCGCCCGCAAACGGTCCGTTCACGCGGACGACGGAGGACAAGGCCACGATGCCTTCGAGCAGCGGAATCGTCGACGCCAGGGAGGGCGGTGCACCCGAGACGTCGCCGCTGACGCTCATCGGCGTGTGGACATCAGCCACCACCGGAGTCGGCGCCGCCGAAGTCACGAGGAAACCGCATCGGCCGGCGCCGGCCTCCCGGACCAGGTGGAAGCCGGCCGCGGCGTGCTCCGGACGCTCGACCACCACGTGCTCGAGGAGATCGCCGAGGCACGCCTCGACGGCACGCTCGTAACCGGCCTCGACCTCGAGATAGTCGGCAATCGCGCCCTGCGGGCTGACCTTGCCGTCCGCCTGCACGAGCACCGTGCGTGCGGCATCGCCGTAGCCGGCGCGCGCCGCGTCGAGCTCGACGAGGGACTTGAGGCGCGCGTCGAGGCCGGCGAGCTCGTGCTCGCGGGCGCGGACGGAGCGGGCGCGCCATTCGTGCTCGATGCGCGCGCTGGCGAGCTCCGATTCGCGGGCCGACCGCGCGATGCACGTCGCCGCGATGGATTCGTGCGCGCGCCGCAGACCCTTCACCACGGTGCCGCGCTCGGCCGCCACGCGCTCCGACTCGATCCGGACGTCGCTCACCTCGACGTCGAGCTTGGACAACGTCTCGGCGACACGATCGCGGGCGGCCGCCGCGTGTTCCAGCGCGTGGCCGAGCGCGGTGGCGGAATTGAGCGACGAGAATACCTCGCTGCGCGCCGCCTCCACGTCCGCCTCGAGGCCTTCGATCTCGCGGTGCGCCGCCTCGTACGCCTCCGACTCCGACGCCAGCGTCGCCGCAGCGCGATCGCGCTCGCCGTTCGCCTCCGCCCTGGCGTCACGGCGCCCGGCCAGCATGACGCTCGCCGGCTCACGTCGCACTTCCAGCCCTTCGAGCTCCGCCGCGACGGTCATCGTCCGCCCCTCGAGCGCCTGAACTTGATCGCGGTCGAACGCGAGCTGCTGCTCCTGACGGGTGATGGCCAGCTCGCGCGCGTGCGCGGCGTTGCGCGACTCGGTCGACGCCGACTCGGCTTCGACCAGCTCGATGCGCAGGCGTCCGAGATCGGCGTCCATTTCACCGACCCGCGCCGCCGCCGCGGCCTCGCGCTCGCGGGCGTTCGTCAGGCGTGCCCGCGCCGACGCGATCGTGGCCGCGAGCTGGCGGTATTTGCGCGCGAAGAGCACCTTCTCCCAGCGCCGCAACTCGTCACGCAGGCGCTGATAGCGCCGCGCCTTCCCCGCCTGGCGCTTCAGCGTGCCGCGCTGCCTCTCCACCTCGAAGGCGATGTCGTCGATGCGCGTCAGGTTCACCTGCGCGGCCTGGAGCTTGAGCTCCGCCGAGCGGCGGCGCGCCTTGTACTTCGTCACGCCGGCCGCTTCTTCGATGAGCTGGCGGCGATCGGTCGACCGCGAGCTCAGGATGATCCCGATCATGCCTTGCTCGATGACCGAGTACGCCTTGGCGCCCAGCCCGGTATCCATGAGCAGATCATGGACATCGCGCAGACGGCACACCTGGCCGTCGATCAGATACTCGCTCTCGCCCGACCGGTACAACCTCCGCGTCACTTCGATTTCGCGCGCGACTGATTGAATGACGGCTTCGGCCCCGGTCCGGCTGAGGCCCGACACAACCGGCAGCCGCTCGTCGCCGTGGTCGTGCGCGTTCGCGTGAGGGCCGTCTCCGTTGTGACCGCTGCCGTTGCCGCTCGTGTGACCCCGGCCGCGGCCGTTCCCGATTGCGTCCTCGCCGCCGTTGCTCTGCTCGATCGGGAAGGCGGGTCCGCTGACCGTCTTCAGGAACCCGCTGAACCGCAGCCGGACTTCGGCTGTGGCCGTGGGCTTGCGCGCATCGCTGCCGCTGAAGATGACGTCTTCCATCTTGTCGCCGCGCAGGCTCTTGGCGCTCTGCTCCCCCATCACCCACGTGATCGCGTCCGCGACGTTGCTCTTGCCACACCCGTTCGGGCCGACAATCGCCGTCACGCCCTTGTCGAAGGCAAGCTCCGATCGGTCGGAAAACGATTTGAAGCCGTTGATTTCAAGACGTTCGAGGCGCATCGGACACCCAATACGGATTGCGCGTTACGCATTGCGGCACGCGCGTGTGGATGGCGGCCTGCGGCGCGACGGCCCGCACTCCGGGATCCGGGATCGCAATACGCGGTTTCGTTGAGGTTGGCTGGGAAACGACCAGGCAAAAACGACCGGTCTGTCGGCCCTCTCTCGCCCTCCACGAGGAGGAGGGCGGCCCCGGGGCCAAAGCGCGGTCGTCAGTGTAACAAGGCCTAGTTATTGGGGCAAGCGCAAAGCTGATACCCATCCAATTGTGGTCGCCTGCCCGAACGGATGAAACGTGGAACGTTCGCCGGTCAATCTCAGCGATTCACCAGACTCACGTCAATGATCCGCCTTGATCTTCGTGCCTCGGTTGAGCTCCATCAGCTTCTGCGCCTCGCTGAACACCGCCAGCGCCCCTTGCGCCTGCGGATCGACGCCGATCAGATGGCGTCGCGCATCCGCGATTCCAAAGACCGCATTGTCGATTTCAAAGCGAATCATCGCTTTGATGAAGTCGAAGTCCTTCTTGAAGGCGTCCTCGTCGATCTTCACGCGGTCCGCCTTCAGCTGCTCGCGGTAATCGGCGACCATCGCCTCGTCGACGAGGAAATTCGGCTTGACCGTTTTGCGGCCGCTCGATTCCTGCGAGACGCGCGTGTCGCCTTCGGCGGCGTACTTCTGCGCGTAATTGGCGAAGGTCGACCGCGCGAACAGCATCCGGCCGAAGCGGCTGGGATTGAAGCCTTCGATGGGGCCCGCAATCCGCTTGTCGGGCTCGATGCCCCCGCCGCTGTAGACGGGACGACCGGCGCTGGTCTGCTTCAGGTCGCTCGGGTTGTGCGGCTTGTCCGCGTCCTGATCGCGCAGCGAATAACTGAGATACTCGTCAAAGCTCGCGTCCCATGGGCGCTGAATGATGCGTCCGGCCGGCGTGTAGTAGTGCGCCGTGGTGAGCGCGAGGCCGGCGCCGCCGCTGATACGATAAACCGACTGCACGAGCGCCTTACCGAACGTCGTCTCGCCGACGATGTAGGCGCGATCGTGATCCTGGAGGGCGCCGGCGACGATTTCAGACGCGCTCGCGCTGTTGCGGTTCGCCAGCGCGACGATCGGGATTTGGGTGAACTCGCCGTCCTCGGTCGCACGATAGTCCTGGTCCGAGTTCGCCACGCGGCCGCGCGTGTAGACGATCATCTTGCCGCGGGGCAGGAACTCGTTGGCCACCTTGATCGCCTGGTCGAGCGGGCCGCCGGGATTGCCGCGGATATCGAACAGCAGGCGCCGCATGCCCTTCGAGGCGAGATCGTGCAGCGCGCGCTTGACGTCGCGATCCGTGTTCTCGCCGAAATCCTGCATCCGGATGTAGCCGGTCGTCGCGTCGAGCATGAAGTACGCGGGCACCGTCGGGATGTACACTTCGTCGCGCGTCAACTCGATCGGAATCAGCTGCTCGTAGCCACGGCGCTTGACGCCAACGGCGACGTTCGTGCCTTTCGGCCCGCGCAGCTTGTGCATCGCCTGCTCGACGGTCCAGCCTTTGGCATCTTCACCGCCCACCCTCGCGAGCACGTCGCCGCGGCGGATGCCCTTCTTGTACGCCGGCGATCCCTCGAACACGAGCATCGCGGTGATGTCACCGTCGATCGCCTGAATCGAGACGCCGATGCCGTAGTAGCGGCCCTCCTGCCGTTCGCGCATCTGCGCGTACTCGCGCGGATCGAAAAAGCTCGAGTGCGGATCGAGCGTGCCGAGCATGCCGCGGACCGCGCCGTATACGAGGCGATCGGGCTCCGCCTTGTCGATGTAGCTCGTCTCGATCGCGTTCAACGCCGCGGTGAATGCGCGATAATGCTCAGGGACTTTGTCGTCGGTCGCGAGCGCGCTGCGTCCGAAGAAACCGCCAACGAGGGCGGACACGAGGATTGCGAAGACCACGGCAGGCAGAGGACGGTAACGTCGCATAATCCGCATGGTAGCAGATAACTTCCTTACGAGCAACGACTTCTGGGCATCATGCTCCCTGGAACTTCTTGACCGGGGCGGAGCCCGTTCCTATAATGACGGGAGCCGGCCCGCATTGTAATTGCGAAAGTGGGGAGTCATGTTTGGTTCTATCGGAATGCCGGAGCTGATCATCATTTTTGTCATCGCACTGATCATATTTGGCCCTCGCAAGCTGCCCGAGCTGGGTCGCTCACTCGGCAAGAGCCTGGCCGAATTCAAGAAAGCCTCGAACGAACTGAAAAGTACCCTGGAAGAAGAGATTCGGCTCGAAGAGACGCGCTCGAGCCTCGAAGCGTCCAAGGCCGCCGCCGCCACGGCGACGTCCGTTCCCGTCCCGCACGCCGACGAACCGGTACAGGCACGGACGATCGATCACAGCGCGTAAGCGACACGTGTAATGGCCCTCGTGCCCTTCCCGGGCCCCCAGTCGGGGGCCTACCCGGTCCCCCCTCCGGAGGATGACGACGACAGCCCGGCCATCGGGAAGATGTCGTTTCTGGAGCATCTCGACGAGCTCCGGAAGCGGATCGTCAATTCCGCGATCGCGATCGGCGTGTGCGTGGTCGTCGGGTTCGCGTTCATCAACAGGATCGTCGACTTCATCCTGGCGCCGACGCGCAAGGCGCTGCCGGCCGGCGTCAAACTGATTTACACCGAGCCCGGCGAAGCCTTCTCGCTCTATGTCCAGATCGCGCTCATCATGGGCGTCGTTCTGGCGGCGCCGTTCATCATGTATCAGGTGTGGAAGTTCATCGCGCCCGGCTTGTATTCAAACGAGAAGCGGATGGCGGTCCCGTTCGTGCTCTTCACCACTATCGGGTTCGTGCTCGGCGCGGCGTTCAATCACTACATCGCGTTTCCGTTCATGATGGCGTTCTTCGCGAGCTTCAACACGCCGGACCTCGCGTTCATGCCGAAGCTCGACGAGGTTTTCGGGCTGTACACGAAGATGCTGCTCGGCATGGGCATCGTCTTCCAGATGCCGGCGGTCGTGTTCTTCCTCGCGAAGATGAAGATGATCACGGCGCGGTTCCTGCTGGCGAACTTCAAGTACGCCTTCCTCATCATCTTCATCGCCGCGGCAGTGATCACGCCGACCGGCGACATGATGACGCAGACCATCTTTGCGGCGCCGATGGTCGCGCTGTACATCCTCAGCATCGTGATCGCCTGGGTCGTCGGACCCAAGCGGCTCAGGGCTCCCGCGGACGAGATCAGCTAGTCACGAAGATTCGCCGGTGAGACGGCAGCGCGCGACTCGGCGGTTTCGTTACCTTCCTCCTGCGTCCTTGATTGACTCGAGTACAACGCAGCCGTACTATATATGGCTGAGCTGCTGATTCCGCGGGAGGTGCAGCCTTCATGACGATTGCGCTTCGTTCTTCGACCCTCACGGCGGCGTGCGTGTTGTTCGCGACGGCTGCAGGCGCCCAGACGACTTCGACCGGCACAACGACTCCGCCCCAAACCACCGCTTCCCAACCCGACGCATCCACTCGACCGGCGACGACGACGTTCTACGGGGACACCGGCCTGTGGTTTGTGCCGACCGCCGAAGTGCTCGCCGACCGCAAGTGGTCCGTCAGCGCGTATCGGCGCGGGACGAACTGGATCCAGGGCTACACCAACGTCGCCGATTTCGCCGGGACGTTCGGCGTCGGCATCAAGGACCGCGCGGAGATCTTCGGGTCCTTCCTCGTCGATACGCGAATCGATCGCGACCTCTACCCGCTGTTCGCGAACGACCCGGCCTTCGGCGGCATCATCGATCGGTACCCGCGCGTCAGTCAGCACTGGACCGGCGACAACATCGGCGACTTTTACCTCGGCGCGAAGGTCAACCTCTGGTCCGAGTACCGCCAGAACGCGGCGGCCGTCGCGCTGCGGGGCGTGGTGAAGCTGCCGACGGGCAAAAAGGACGTGGGCGTCAGTACCGGCAAGCCGGATTTCTCCCTCGACCTCGTCGTCAGCAAGGACGCGGCGAAGCTGGTGGAAGTGTCGGGCTACGGCGGCTACGAGTTCCGCGGCAATCCCGACGGCTTCGATATTCCGACGGGCGCATTCCGATGGGGCACGGGCTTGACGTTCCCGTCCCGCAACGTCCTGCGCGTGCTCGGCGAGCTGAACGGCCAGGTTCCGTCGAACGACACCGCCGCCATCACGACGTCAATCGTCGGCGCGGATCTGAGCCGGGCGCCACTCTCGTCGTCGACGGAGAATCTGACGCGGGCGACTCTCGGGCTGACGGTGCAGGCGAGGAACGGCTTCTTCGCCGGCGCGGGTGTGAGCTGGAACGTGCCGAGCCGGGCGCGCGACGCGCGCTTCACGGATACGACAGACATCCTCGGCGACTATTACGACTGGCAGTTCCGGATCGGGTATCACCCGGGCGTGAGAGTGTACGTGCCGCCGCCCCCGCCCCCGCCGCCGCCACCCCCGCCGCCGGCACCGGCGGCGCCGGTGCACAACCTGACCGTCCGGGCGGCGTGCGATCCGTGCTCGGTTGAAGTGGGCAGGACGTCAACGGTGACGGCGACGGCGCAGGACTCGACGAGCTGCTCCGTCACGTATCGGTGGACCGCGCCGATCGGGACGCTGGCGCAGCCGGCCGAACGGTCCACGATCTGGACGGCGCCGCAACAGGAAGGCAGCGTGCCGGTGACGGTCACCGTGACGTGCCCCACCGACAACAAGACGGCGTCCGACACCGTCAACATCCAGGTGACGCGGCCGCCGGTGCGGACCTACATGTTCGAGGACGTGTATTTCGACTTCGACCGCTACTCGCTGCGCCCGGAAGCGACGCGGGTGCTGGACGAAGCGGTCACGACGATGCGGGAGAACGCGACGTTGCGGGTGGAGATCGAAGGCCACACCTGCAGCATCGGCACGGCCGAATACAACCTCGCCCTCGGCGATCGCCGCGCGAACGCCGTGAAGGACTACCTGGTGAGCCGCGGCGTCACGGCCGACCGGCTGCGCACGGTGAGTTACGGCGAGGAGCGGCCGAAGTACGACAACTCGCGTGAAGAAACGCGCCGGCTCAATCGTCGGGCGGCGTTGGTTGTCAACCTTCGCTAGAGCTGGACATGGCCGAGGGCCGGGGGCTGGGCTAAAAGGGCTAAGGGCTAAGGGCTGATGGCTATGGTTGATGAACCGTTCCATCGGCCCTAGCCATCAGCCATCAGCCATTTCTCGTTATACGTTCCCGTGGCCATCCGGGCCTCTTCTTCAAAGCAAATTGACACGCTGATCGCCGACCTGCGCGCTGGGCGCGCGGTGACGCGGGACGCCGCGGTCGCGCGGCTGACCGTCATCGGGTCGCGGGCCGTTGAACCTCTGATCGCCGTGACGCGGTCGAACGCCGACCGAGTCGCTCGAACGGCGGCGTGGCGCGCGCTCGAAGCGATCGGCGATCCGCGGGCACTCGAGCCCGCGCTCGACACGCTGGCCGACGCCAGCGCGGATCCCGCCGCGGGCGCCGCTGCCGCCGGTGTTGCGCGTGTGTTCCTCCGCGGCGCGCAAGGTGCCGCCGCCGTCGATCGGCTGACGGCAGTCGTCCTGGATCAGGCGCGTCCTGAACCGCTTCGCCTGGCGGCTTTGCGCGCGCTGCGCGATCTGGAGCCTTCGACGATCGCGCCGATCCTGACGTCGCTCGCCGGCGACCCCAGCGCGACAATTCGCGCGGAGGCCTCGACGCGGAGCGCCCGGAAGGGGCGCACACCGCCCGATCCAATCGCCGCCGTGACCCGGGCCGCGGAGCAGGGACTGCCAGAGGATCCGAGCGCGCTGCGTCGCGCCATGAGCCAGGCGGGAGACGCCATCTCGCTCCTGCTGCTGCTTCGCGTCCTCGAGCGCGTGCGCGAGCGGGAAGCGTCGGAGCCGGCCGGCCTGCGCGACGAATGGACCATGACGCGGGCGGCCGCGCACGTCGCGCTCGCGAACCGCGGCAGCCGCCTGGCGCTCTACGACCTGCGCGAGTCGCTCGCCGCAGCGACCACGCCCTTACCCGTTGGATTCCTGGCCGCGCTGTCGCGGGTGGGAGACGCGTCGTGCCTGGAATCGATCGCCGCCGCTCACGCGAGGGCGCGCAACGCGTGGTGGCGTCAGCATCTGGCCGACGCGTTCCGGGCGGTCGTCTCGCGAGAGAAGCTGACACGACGCCATGCGGTTGTGAAGAGGATCGAGAAGCGCTCGCCGCAGACGCTTCGCGAGGTGTGGCCCGGTGGGACTGCCAGGTCTGGTGGGTCGGGTGGGTCGGGTGGGTCTGGTCAAGTCAGGTAGGAAGACCCGCGCTCCTGGTCGAGCGGACCGACCGACGCACTCGACCTACTCGCCCTAACCCTACCGACCTACCTGACCTACTCGACCTACTCGACCTACCCGACCTTCAGTAGCTCTTGGCGAACCAGGCCTCGGCCGTCGCGGCGTTGTCGCAGCGGATGCACCTGCCAGACGGTGCGCTGCCGTTCATCGGCATGTTGCGGATTGTGGCCTGTGTCTCGGTTTTGATCTGCGCTTCGCAGGTAGCCGACCCGCACCACGGCGCCATCACGAAGCCCGGGCGTCCTTCCATCACCTGCTTGAGCTCGTCGTACGTCGCCACGCGCTGCGTGTGCTCGTCGCGGAACTTCACCGCGCGATCGAAGAGGGTGGCCTGGATGTCACCGAGCAGGCCGCGGAGCCGGGCCGCCAGGCCCTCCATGGGCAGGCTCTGCTTCTCCCGCGTGTCGCGGCGCGCCACGAGGACGGCGGCCTTCTCGATGTCCTTGGGCCCGATCTCGACGCGAAGCGGCACGCCGCGAAGCTCCCACTCGGAGAACTTCCAGCCGGGCCGCTCGTCGCGTTCGTCCAGCGTCACTCGAATGCCTGCGGCCGCCACCTCGGCGTGAATCTCCTTCGCGCGCGGCAGTACCGTCTCGCGCCAGTTGTCGCGCCCGATCGGCACGATCACGACCTGAAACGGCGCGACGTGCGGCGGCAGCACGAGGCCGCTGTCGTCGCCGTGCGTCATGATGACGCCGCCCACGAGGCGGGTCGACACGCCCCACGATGTGCCCCACACGTATTGCACGCTCTTGTCGCGCGCCTGGAAGGTGATGTCGAAGGCCTTCGCGAAGTTCTGCCCAAGATTGTGCGACGTGCCGGCCTGGAGCGCGCGTCCGTCACCCATCAGCGCTTCGATCGAGTAGGTCCGCAGCGCGCCGGCAAATTTCTCGCTCTCGCTCTTCTGCCCTTTGATCACGGGCATCGCGAGGACGCGCTCGGCGGTGTCGGCGTACAGGTCGAGAATCATCAGCGTCTCGGCTTGCGCCTCGTCGTGCGTCTCGTGCGCCGTGTGCCCCTCCTGCCACAGGAACTCCGTCGTCCGCAGGAAGGGTCGCGTCACTTTTTCCCACCGCACGACGTTCGCCCACTGGTTGATCAGGATCGGCAGATCGCGCCATGACTGCACCCACTTGGCGTACATCGTCCCGATGATGGCCTCCGAGGTCGGACGGATGACGAGCTTTTCCTCGAGCTCCTCACCGCCGCCATGCGTCACGTAGGCGACCTGCGGCGCGAAGCCCTCGACGTGCTCCGCTTCCTTGTTCAGCAGGCTCTCCGGGATGAACAGCGGGAAGTACGCGTTGACGTGCCCGGTGCGCTTGAACTCGGTGTCGAACGCCTGCTGAATCAGCTCCCAGATGGCGTAGCCGTACGGGCGAATGACCATGCAGCCCTTGACGGGCGAATAATCGGCGAGCTCGGCGCGCCGGACGACATCGAGGTACCACTTCGAAAAGTCCTGTGACCGTGGCGTAATTTCGGTGACGAACGATTCTTTCTCGGGTTTCTTCGACATCGGGTTCCAAAGACACAAAAGGTACAAAAGACACAACCAAGGACACAAAGGAAACAAAGGACACAAAGACACTATTCTATCGGGTCTCTTCCTCTGTGTCCTTGGTATCCTTTGTGTCCTTGGCGCCCGTGATGTCCGTGGCGCCCGTGATGTCCGTGGCGTCCGTGGCGTCCCTGGCGCCCTTGGTCTCCACGACGTGGACTCTCCAGCGGCGATCGTCGCGCTCGGGAAAGTCTGCCCGGAAATGTGCGCCGCGGCTCTCTTCGCGCCGCAGCGCGGCGTGCGCGAGCAGCCGCGCGACAGTCACGAGATTCCGGTGACGCCACTCTTGCGCCGTGGACGGCAACCCCGCTATGCGCGCGCGGTCGAGCATTTCGACCGCCGCGGTGAGGCCTTCTCGGGTGCGAAACAGACCGGCGTGGCGCCACATCAGATCTCGGACAGTTGTCATGGCTAACGGCTGATGGCCAAGGGCGTTGGTCGGTGAGTTGGCGCCATCGGCTTCAGCCATCAGCCATGAGCCGTCAGCCATGACGCGGTCTCGCTTCATGGGCGCCGCTCGCGGCGCGTCCAGCATGGCCTGAGCCGCGCGCGCGCCAAACACCAGACCTTCCAGCAGCGAGTTGCTCGCCAACCGGTTCGCGCCGTGCAGGCCGGTACATGCGACCTCGCCGGCCGCGAAGAGGCCGGGCACGGAGGTTCGGCCCCACTCATCCGTGTCGACACCGCCCATGATGTAGTGGGCGGCCGGGGCGACCGGGATCGGATCGCGTGCGAGGTCGATCCCGAGCTGCGCGCACATCGCCGCGATCGTCGGGAATCTCCGTGTAACGTAGGCCGGATCGAGATGCTTGAGCGTCAGGGACACCGGCCCGCCGGTCCGCTCGGCCTCGCGGGCGATGGCGCGCGCGACGATGTCGCGCGGCGCGAGGTCGGCGTCGGGGTGATAACGCGCCATGAACGCCTCGCCGCGGTCGTTCACGAGGAGCGCGCCCTCACCCCGGAGCGCCTCGGAAATCAGGAAACGCGGCGCGCCGGTGCGGTTGAGCGCCGTCGGGTGGAACTGCACGAACTCGAGGTCGGCCACGCGTGCGCCCGCGTCGAACGCGAGCGCGACGCCGTCGCCCGTCGCCACCGCGGGGTTCGTCGTTTCCCGGAATACCTGGCCGGCGCCGCCGGTCGCCAGCAGAATCGCCCGCGCCGGCACGTCATGGCGTGTGCCTTCGAGGTCGAAGTATCCGACTCCGGACGCGCGTCCGCCAGCCACGACGATGTCGGTCACGAGCGCGTGATCGATCGTTTCGACCGACGGCAGCGCCCGCACCCGCTCCCACAGCACACGGCCGATCTCGCGCCCGGTCGCGTCACCGGCGTGAAGCACGCGCCGCACGCTGTGCGCCGCCTCGCGGCCGAGCGCGGGACGCCCGTCGGCGTCGCGATCGAACCGCGTGCCCCACTCGATCAATTCCCGGACGTACCGCGGGCCGTGCTCGACGAGCACACTGACCGCGGCCTCGTCGCACAAGTGGTCGCCCGCGCGGATCGTGTCGGCGGCGTGCAGCGCCGGGCTGTCATCGTCGCCGATCGCCGCGGCGATGCCGCCTTGCGCATAGCCGGTGTTGCTTTCCGCGCGTTCCGCCTTGGTCAGCACGAGCACGCGGCCCGCCGGCGCGAGGCCGATCGCGGCCCGCAATCCCGCAATTCCGCCACCGACGATGATGAAATCGATCCCGCCGGAAGCGTCTCTCGCGTGCACGCGATGCTATCCTACCATTCGCATCCGATGGATCCTGCTGGCCCGATCCGCATCGACGTGCCGACGCCTTCGCGCACCTACTCGGTGACGATCGGCGACGGCGTGCTCGACGGCGTCGGCCGCGTGCTCGACGATCTCGGCACACCGGAACGGCGCTTCATCGTCTCCAGCCCGCTCGTGTGGCGCCTGCATGGGCCGCAACTCGCGCGGGCGGTCACCGCGGCGGAGCCGATCCTCGTGCCCGACGGCGAGCGATTCAAGCAGCTGGCGACCGTCGCGCGGATCTACGACGCGCTCGTCCGCTTCAACGCCGACCGCGCCGCGACGCTCGTCACCTTCGGCGGCGGGGTGATCGGCGACATGGCGGGTTTTGCGGCCGCCACGTACCTTCGCGGCATCGCCCTGGTCCACGTCCCGACGACGCTGCTCGCGCAGGTGGACAGCGCGATCGGCGGCAAAGTCGGCGTGAACCATCCGCTCGGCAAGAACTTGATCGGGTCTTTCTATCAGCCGCACGCGGTCGTCATCGATCCGCTGGTCCTCGGGACGCTGCCGCGGCGCGAATTTCGCGCCGGGCTGTACGAAGTGATCAAGTACGGGATGACGTCCAGCGCCGCGCTGTTCGATTGCGTCGCGCGCGAGCGGAAGGCGATTTTCGCGCGCTCATCCCTTGCGCTGACGCCGATCATCGCCGACTCCTGCCGGATCAAGGCGGCGGTCGTGTCGGCCGACGAGCGCGAGGCGGGGCCGCGGCGCATCCTCAACTTCGGCCACACCGCCGGCCACGCCATCGAATCGGTGACGAAGTACCGCCGCTTTCGGCATGGCGAAGCGGTCGGCTACGGCATGCTGGTGGCCGCCGATCTCGCCCGGGCGCGCGGCGCGCTCGCCGAAGGCGACCGCCAGGCTCTCGCCGACGTCATCTCGAGCCTCGGCCCGCTGCCGCCGATCACCGACCTCTCGTCGGCGCAGATCCGCGAGGCGATGCAGCACGACAAGAAAATGGTCGCCGGTCGCCTGCACTTCGTCCTGCCCACCGCCATCGGCGCGACGACGATTGTGGATGATGTGACGGAGCAGGAAATCGGGGCGGCCCTGAAGCGGGTGGGCTTCGCGAAATAGCGACAGAACCGCAGGGTTGACTTATTCGAGTGCGTGTTCCTTCAGCTTCGCCGTGAACGTCTTGTAGCTGACCTGCAGGATCTCCGCGGCGCGGCCCCGGCTTCCGGCGGCTTCTTTCAACGCCTGCTCGATCTTCCGGCGCTCGACTTCCAGCAGCGTCCGCCGCGACGCCTCGCCCAGCGTCCCCGACAGATCGATCTGCGACCACGGCCCCCCGTCGTCGTCCGGCGGCGGGGCCAGCGAAGGCCCTCGGAACGACAAATTGAGGTGGTGCGCGTGAATCGTCTCGCCTTCAGTGAGGATCGCCGCGCGCTCGATGCAGTTCTGCAGCTCGCGGACGTTCCCCGGCCAGCCGTACGCCCGGAGCTCCTGCTCGGCGGCCGGCGAGAACACGAGCGGCTTCTTGTTCAGATCGCGGCAGAAGCGATCGATGAAGTACCGCGCCAGCGTCGCGATATCATCGGGACGGTCGCGCAGCGGCGGAATCGTGATGGGGAACACCGACAGGCGGAAATACAGATCCTCACGGTATTGACGCGCCGCCACCGCGGCTTTCAGATTCCGGTTCGTCGCGGCGACGACGCGCACATCGACGTGCAGCGCCGTCGTCCCGCCGACGCGCTCGAACTCTTTTTCTTCGAGCGCGCGCAGAATCTTGGCCTGCATCGAGAGCGGCAGATCGCCGATTTCGTCGAGGAACAGCGTGCCCCGGTGCGCGAGCTCGAACTTGCCGGGCTTTCTCTGCGACGCGCCGGTGAACGCGCCTTTCTCGTGGCCGAACAGCTCCGTTTCGAGCAGCGTCTCGGGAATCGCCGCGCAGTTGATGGCGACGAACGGACCGTCCGCCCGCGGGCTGAGCGCGTGGAGCGCCCGCGCGAACAACTCCTTGCCGGTGCCGCTCTCTCCTTCGAGCAGCACGGTGGTGTCGGTGGCAGCCGCGCGGTGCAGCGCCACGGACACCTGCTTCAGCTTCGGATCGTCGCCGACAATCAGCGGCGCACCGCGGCGCTGGGCCAGCTCGTCTTTCAGGATCATGTTTTCGGTCGTCAGCCGGCGCTGTGTGAGCGCGCGCTCGACCAGCAGCAGCAGATGATCCGGACTGACCGGCTTCGCCAGGAAGTCGAGCGCCCCTTCTTTCATCGCGGCGACGGCGTCCTGAATGCTGCCGAACGCCGTCATCACGATGACCGGCAGCTGCGGGTCGAGCTCTTTCGATGCGCGCAGCACCCCGAAGCCGTCACCTTCCGGCAGGCGAAGATCCGACAGGACGACGGCGGGGTGGCTCGCGAGCAGCGCCGCCTCCGCCTCCGGCTGATCGCGCGCCTCGACGACGGTGTGCCCTTGCGCTTCGAGCGCAAGGCGGAGCATCGTCCGCAGCGAGTCTTTGTCCTCGACAATCAGAATCGGCGGGTCGACAGACTGGCGGGATCGCGCGCTCACCGCATCCAGCCGGGCGGGACGCCCGCGCGGCGCGCTTCTTCCTGGAAATCGGCGAGGGCCTTCTTGTCGTCCTGAATGGCCTTCGTCAGGCGCGTTTGCTCTGCGACCGCCTTGATGCGCTCCCGCTCGATCGCCGCACGCTGGACGGGATCGTCCCTGTTGACGAAGTCAGTCGTGAGCGAGTTGATGCGGGTCTGAATCGCGTCAGCGAACGCCTGATCACGATCGAGCTGGGTCTGGAGGGCTTTCAGGCGGCCGGACCAGTACGCCTGATCCTTGACGGGCGCATCCTTTGTGTCCTTTGTGTCCTTTGTGTCCTTTGTGTCCTTTGTATCCTTTGTGTCCTTTGTGTCTTTAGTTGTGTCCTTTGTGTCTTTAGTGTCGTCGGCGGCCTTGGCGGGGGCTGGTGTCGACACGGCAGGCGTCGGCGCGAGGTCTTTGTTCGTATAGACCTTCGCGGGCGCCGGGACCGCCTTCCGACGCTCCTCTTCTTTCTTCGCAATGTCGGCGAGCGATTGGGCCGAAAGCGGCCGAGCGCCGACCCCCATGCCAGTCAGGGCAAGAAGAATGAAAACGACCAGCCTCGACATTGACCTTTCTCCTTGTCAGCCGTAATCGATCGTACGTGAGAGGCTGAAGGCGGTCAAGGAATGGCTGAGACCGACCCCTACCGCACCGCCCGCCACGACAGGACCCTGACGCCCGCCCGCGCGCTCTCCAGCTCCGCGGCGTCGATCCTTGCGACGGTCAGCTCGATGGCGGTGTGCGCGCCGCGCGGCCCGAACGCTTCGGCGCGCAACACGAGGATGCCGGCGCCGGGATTGCCCGGGCCGATGCCGTCCAGCAGCGGATTGTCGTCGTTCTCCGACGCGTCGTCACCTACCATCACCATCACGTAGTACGGCGAATTGATCGCCCCGGCCGGCATCATGTCGCTCAAACGGCCGTAGGCGTAGAGCCGCCAGCGCGGGTTGTTGGCACCCCACGGTCGATCCGCGGTGACGGCATCCAGGTCGGTCGTGCTGCACGCCGTGATCTTCCTGCAATTCGCCATGTTGATCGCCTGTCCGAGGTCGATCGCGGACCCGTCGGACAGCGTGCGCGAGCCGCCGGGAGCCCCGTCGACGAACGCCGATTGCAGCAAGCCGTCCAGCACCGGGTTCCATCCGGGCAGCGTCTGCAGGTCGTCGAGGGACCGCTCGAGGACGGCTTCCGCCGCATAGAGCCCCTCTATGCTGTTCCGGAAGTTGCCGGCGATGATCGCTTCCGACGA
Organism: Acidobacteriota bacterium; assembly: GCA_003222535.1. Lineage (GTDB taxonomy): Bacteria > Acidobacteriota > Vicinamibacteria > Vicinamibacterales > CAVVIG01 > QHWJ01. The sequence goes on from QHWJ01000226.1 coordinate 53,781, forward strand.
GGTCGTCAGCACGAGCGCGGCGCCGAGCGCGGTCATCAACAGCATCGCCATCATGGCGACAAGCAGCGCCATCCCGTGTTCGCGCCGAATGTCCACGAGTTACCGTCCGAGATTCAGATTCCGCGGCGTCACCTGGAATCGGATTTCCTGATCCGGCACCCACCGGCTGCCGCGACGCGACGTGCCGCCATGCGTGAAGAGGACGCCCGCCGGACCGCGCAGGGCCTTCGCCGCAGTTTCCACTCTCAGAGTGACCGCCACTTTCCTGATGCGGAGCAGGTCGGCGTCCCACCGGTTCGGGTTCGTTTCGTCGGGACACCATGGACCGTCCGTCAACTGTGCCGGCGTGAGCTTCACGAGAGTGGGGTTTCCGCCGCCGAGGACCGCCAGCCGCGGCATCCGAAGCCCGGTGCCGTCGATCGTGAACGTGCAGTTTTCACCGGCGGGATAGGCCGTCGGCTTCGCGCGGAGAGCAGGCGGCTTCGGGCCGTAGGTGGTCCAGGGACCGGTCGGATCACTGACCGGCTTCTTCAGCACCGGCGGGTTCGGGTCGCCGTAGTAGTCGAACGTGAGGCCGACGACGTGATCGGCCACCGGCACGCCGGCGTGGCTCGTCCCGTCGTACTGCATCAACTGGAAGGTTTCGGTCGCCTCGTCTGTTTTCAGGTAGTACGTGTGGCTGACGGCCTCGACCACCTTGGTGACGTCCTTCTCGTAAGTCTTCGTCGCGGCGCCGGCCGGCCTGTTGATCGACACCTGCGCCAGGGCGCCGATCACACTCGTGATGGTGAACATGTCGTAAGCGCCGCTGTCGTCGTAGACGAGCACCGACATGCCGCTGGTGAACCCGCAGAGACTCACGTTTCTGGGGCAGCCATTCTCGGTGTTGACCTGAAGCGCGAGCGAGATCGGCGTGAGGTCGGCGCTGAGAGTGGTTTGCGCGGCGGTCGATGGCACGTACATCATCGTGATGCGATCGGTGGCGAACGCGCCCGCCGGATCGCCGCCCGTTGCGCCCTGGCGGAAAGGCAGCACGGGCGCGAAGAAGGCGCTCAGCGAGCCGACGCCCGTTCCCAGATAAGCGCCCGCGCCCGCCATGATCAAATCTTTCGAGAGCGTGTCGGCGCCGACTCGCAGGCGCTGCTGCAGGTCCGCCTTTTCCGGCTCGGTCGCAAACGAGCCGTGCGCCGGGTCCATCATGCTGAACACGCCCGCGGTGACGAGCAGCATGAGCGCCGTGGCGATGACGATTTCCAGCAGCGAGAATCCATCTTCGGGGCGGAGCATCACGACGCCTTTCTCGTCTTGACGCTGATCACGTGGGCTTCATCGGGCTGCCGTCTCAGCCCCGCGGCCGTGTCGGCGGTGCCGCGGGTTCGACGGCGCGTGACCAGCACCTGGATCACGATGGTGTTGCCGGGATTGGTCGGCAGCGGCTCGACCGACCACCGCCGGATGTAGACAGCCCCTTCAGGCGGCGCCGGGCCGCGGTCCAGCACACGGCCGAACGTGTCGAGGTAATCGACGTACCCCTCGATGTCCCGGCTGAGCGTATTGGGGGGAGACGGGCTGAGGCCGGTGCCGCCCGTTCCCCGTTCGGACGCCGCGGTAAGGTCGGTCGACGTGTCGGTGAGCGGAAGGCCGAGCGTGTCGAAGCCCCACGTGAGGCTTCGCAGTTGCTCCATCTTCTCCTGCGCCAGGACCGTGGCGCAGGTAGTCGCCATCGCGCTGCTGTTGGCGCGCGTCGCGATGGTAAAAAGTTGCGCGAGCGCCGCCAGCGATGCCGTCAACACGGTGGTCGCGACCAGCACTTCGAGCAGCGAGAAGCCGCGCGCGTCACGCATGCGAGAGACGCAGTGCAACTCGCGGTCCACACGCTCAGAGTCGTGGGCGCGTCGATTGTCGAGGAGATTTCATCGCTGATGATGCGGCGACGGCTGGAGTGGCGGCGAAAACGCCGACCAGCCCCCGATGTGGTCGGCAGAAAATGCTCTGTGAGATTCGGCAGCGCTTTTGCGCTACCTGAGGGAGGTCTGTTCGCCCTGCAGCGGCAGCGTGATTTGCATGCTTGCGCCGCCGAGCGGCGAGGCGGCCGCCGTGATCCGGCCGTTGTGGAAGACGACGACCTTTTGCACCAGGGCGAGACCGAGCCCCGTGCCGTTCCGTTTGGCCGTGAAAAACGGGCGGAAGACCCGTTCGCGTAAAGCGGGAGCGATGCCCGGCCCGTTGTCGCTGACCGCAATGCGCGACAGTTTCTGGGCGTGATCGATGTCCGACTGGATGATGATCTGCGGGGGGGCCGGGCCGCCTGTACATGCCTCGAGCGCGTTGCGCAGCAGGTTGCTGAAGGCCTGCCGCAGCAGCACATCGTCTCCATCAATCACGTCGAACTCGCCGCGCACGTTCACCTCACCGCCAAGCGCCCGCGTGTCGGGGCGAATCTCCTCGGCGGCCCGTTCGCAGATCGCGCGCAGATCGACCCTGGTCAGTGTCAGCTGTGCCGGCCGGGCGAAGTTCAGAAAATTCGTCACGACCTGGCTGAGCGACTCGGTCTCCGCGCGGATGCCTTCGACGTAAGGCCGGTACGACGGCGGCAGCGCGTGGAGATCGAACAGCTTGCTGTAGCCATGGATCGTCGCGAGGCCGTTGCGAAACTCGTGCGCGATGCCCGCCGTCAGCTCGCCCACGGTGGCCAGGCTGTCTTTCAGCCGGAGCTGCTCTTCGAGGTCCTTGACCGCGGTGAGATCGGTGAACAGGCAGATCGCGCCGTGAGGCTGACCCTCCCGATCGAAAAGCGGCGAGACGGTGACGCCGAGGTGCGTCTCGCCGTGTCCCGTTTCCGGCAGGATGACGGCGCGGCGAACGATCGCGGTGCGCCGCGTCAGGCACTCGGCGACAACGTCGTGCAGCGGCTGCTCGCGCGGCGACCGCTGATGCTCCTCGGGCCCGGTCGACTCCGGCAGATCCAGCATCCGCCGGCCCGAGGGGTTCAGGATCCGGATCTCGCCGTTCAGGTCGACGACGAGGAGCCCGGCCGTGAGGCTCGAGATGATCTCGCCGCTCAGGCGCTCGGACGCTTCAGCGCGGGCCGCGGTGGCCCGCTCCTGCGCTTTGAGCTTCGTCATCGCCTCCTGCAACGCGGCGGAGAGCAGCGCCGTCTCCGCGCCCCCGCCCATGGCGCGGCGCGTGTCGCGCGCGGCCGCGAAGAAACGCAGCACGGCGAATACCAGCACCGCCACGAGAAACGCGACGATCGCGGTGAGGCCGAGGACCGTGTAGGCGGACGGCGTCAGGCTCATGATGTCACCCGGTGACGCTTGCGTGATGATCCTCGGCGGGATCGGTCATGACCCCGGCATGCGGCGTGGGCGGGCGTGAAGCGGCGTTCGAGCTGAACGAGGTCGACCGCCGCCGACCGGCCGGGCAACGCCGCGTCGACGCCGCTGTCGCACCCGGCACGGGCGGGGCCCGCAGGGTCGCGGGGAGCGACGCGAAGACTGTCGTGGCGAAGAGCCCGGGCACGAGCGCCACGACACGGAGAGCGGGCGGCGCGTCCGACTCACAGAAGGCCCAGGTACCACTGGAGAACTGCCGGACCGACGGTGGCGGCCGCCGCCGCGCCAAGGGCCAGAAAGGTCCCGAACGGCAGCGCGTACTTCATCCCGCCGCGTTTGGTGACGATGAGCAACAGGCCGATGATCGTGCCGCTGAGCGACGCCAGCATCAGCGTGACCAGCGTCAGCTGCCAACCAAGGAACGCGCCCACCATCGCCAGCATCTTCACGTCGCCCATCCCGAGGCCTTCTTCGTGCCGCACGCGATAGTAGGCTTCGGCCACGAGGTACAGCACGCCGCCGCCCATGAGGATCCCGATGAGCGATGCCGCCCAGCCCGGCTCGGTGAAAAAGCTGAACAGGAACCCGGCGATGATGCCCGGGAGCGTGATCGCGTTGGGCAACAGATGATGCTCGAGGTCAATCGCAAACAACACGATGAGCGCGCAGCCGAACACGAGTCGCGACACAAGCAGCGGCCCCGGTCCGTAATACCACCAGGCCAGCGCGAACATTGCGGCGGCGAGCGACTCGACAGACGGATAGCGGACCGAGATCCGCCCGCCGCACGTACGGCAGCGGGCGCGAAGCGCCAGGTAGCTGACGACAGGGATGTTCTCGTACCACGACAGCTCACGTGCGCAGAGCGGGCAGGCCGACGAGGGCCACACGAGCGACCTGTCGAGCGGCAGCCGGTAGATGCAGACGTTCAGAAAGCTGCCGATGATGGCGCCGAAGGCGGCTGCGACGGCGAGCGCGAATGCCTGAAGCGCGGCGTCGATCATGGCGGGGTCCGGGCCGAGGTGCGCTGCGGTTCGTCAGGCAATGGCCAGAGCGGCGAGGCTGGCGACAAGCGCACGCGGCCGTCGGGCGTCAGATCGTAAGGCACGCGACTCGGATCGAGCGGAATCGCCCGAAGGACGCGCGCCCGCACGAGCGACGCCCAGTCCGCCGGCCCTCGTCCCACCCGCGCCGCAAACGCATCGACGCTCGGCTGCAGCGCGTCGATATCGTCGAGCGCCTGGAGCTGGCCGAGCCGGCGCTCGGCGTCCAGCCGCAGCCAGTCGACCTCGGCCGACTGACGGATCGCTTCCCACATGGCGCGCGACGACTGCCGATCGCCACCCCGAGCCAGCGTCGTGGCCGCCAGCGAGCGCAGCCACCACGGTGCGCCTGGCACGTCCGCGGCCTTCCGGAACCAGTTCGCGGCCGCCCGGTAATCGTGGTCGTACCAGTAATGGACAAACCCGATGTCCTGCATGTATTCCCATTTATCGGGCCGTTCCCGTAATCCCTTTTCGAGAAGGGCAACGGCCAGGTCCGGTCGGCCCGGACCGCGCGGATAGGACTCCGCCAGAAAGACGGCGCCGAACCGGTATGCGATGTTGAACCGCGGATCGAGCGTCGTCGTGAGATCGAGGAGTGTGTACAAAAGAGCGTACTCCTCTGGTGGCGCGGCGAGCAGCGGCGGTGGCTCGGGTCCCTGTGGCCTGGCCAGGCGCCGTTTGGCGCCGCCGTAGTACAAGATGCTCCGGATCCAGTAGACGTCGGCGGCGAGTGCATTGTACGCCCCGGTCAACCGCCGCAGCGCCAGCCCCGACCGGAGATACAACGACTCTTCGCTGTCTTCCCCCGTGGGATACGCACGCTCGCGTGCCGCTTCCACCTGGACGGCGGCGGCCAGCAGCGCGGCGACCAGCGCGGCGGTTCCGAGGACGGCGGCGGGGGATCGAGCGGTCACGTTATTTGAAGTCGCGGCGCGAAAAGACGAGCGAGGAGATCGCGAGCAGCATCCCGATGTACAACGCGGCATACGCGACCGTCATCAAAACATAGCCGATCGGCACGTGAACGCCATGCACGACGTCCGCCTTGATGTCGAACTGCGACAGGTGCGGCAGCACCCAGTACACCACGCGAGCCACCCATGCGGCGGAGGGCGAATCGACCACCTCCCGGAAGTTCCGCAGATCGCCGCTCAGATGGCCGACGATGAACAGCCCGAACGTCAGGGCGGCGGACAGCATCGGCGTTGAAAACGTCGAGAAGAACAGCGCGACCGCCGTGACGAGCATCAGCTCGACGAAAATGAGGCCGACCGCTTCGAGCAGCGCCGGATCGAGCGCGGGCGCGTCCCACACGGCCCGCACCCCCGGCGGCACGCCCCACGCCATTGAAGCGAGCACGGCGTAGAGCGCCGCCGCCATGACCGCGAGGTTGACGGCGAGCGTCAGCGTCAGGCCGCAGTACTTGCCGATGACAATCTGCGAGCGGCGGATCGGCTTGGCGAGCAGCGCGTAGATGCTGCGGCGCTCGACCTCCTTCGACACGAGGCCAATCCCGATGAACACCGCGATGAAAAGCCCGAAGATGGACGTCGCGGAGAGCCCGAAATCCTTGATGATCTTGACGTCCTGCCCCGCCGTGAGCTGTCCGATCGAATACGACGCGCCGATGAGGAGAACCGCGAACAGCACGAGGTTGTACAGCACCTTGTCGCGCACCGATTCGCGGAACGCGTTGATCGCGACCGCCGCGGTGACTCTCACGACAGCCTCCCCGCGGGCTGCTCGAGCCCGCGCTGCCTGTGCAGCACGTCCGGCGCCGTCACGTGCTCGACGAAGACGTCCTCGAGCGTCTCGCGAATCGGATTGAGGGACGTCAGCCGGGCGCCACCCTTCGTCAGATCCGCGAGCAGCTGTTCGGGCGGCGGATCGAGTGGCAAGTCCAGCGTATAGCGGCCTTCGCTGATACGAACGGCGCGCCGGACGCGTGATCCCAGAGAGGCGATCAGCGCCTCGCTCGCGCCCGCGACGACGAGCTCCCACCCACGAGCGTGGAGCGCGAGCATGTCCGTCAGGCGGCCCGTGGTGACGAGCCGGCCGTTCGCCAGAATCGCGACGCGATTGCACAGCGCCTCGGCGTCGCCGAGCACGTGCGAGCTGAAGAACACGGTGCAGCCCCGATCGCGAAGACCGAGAATCAGCGACCTCACCTCACGACGGCCGAGCGGGTCGAGACCCGACATCGGCTCGTCGAAAATCACGAGCTCCGGATCGTTGATGATCGCCTGCGCGATGCCGACGCGCTGCAGCATGCCCTTCGAGAACTTACGGAGGTGGAAGCGTCGTTCGGCGCCGATGCCGACCTCGTCGAGCAGACGGTTCGCGCGCGCGCGGCGCTCCGCCCCGCGGACGCCGAAGAGCCCGGCAAAATAGATCAGCAGCTCCTCGGCCGTCAGGTAGTCGTAGAAGTAGGGATTCTCGGGCAGGTAGCCGATGCGCTGCTTGACGGAGAAATCGCCGAGGGGGCGTCCCAGGATTTCCGCGTGCCCCGAGGTGGGAAACACGAGCTGCATCAGCAGTTTCAGCGTCGTCGTCTTCCCGGCGCCGTTGGGACCGAGGAACCCGAAGACCTCACCGGGTTCGACGTCGAGCGTGAGGCGATCGAGCGCACGGTACGGGCGTTTGCGCCAGAACCCGATCGCGTAATCTTTCGTCAGCTCGCGCGTGGCAAGGGCGCGCACGTCATTTCGAGGCGGCGTGCTGGAGCTCGTACGCGATCGCCTGATCGAAGTACTGAGCCGGCAGCGCGCCCTCCACTTTCACCCCGTTGATGAAGAAGGTCGGCGTCGACTTGACGCCGAGCTGGCGGCCGAGCGCGACGTCCCCCTTCACCATGCCGATCGTTGAAGGGTATTTCCCATCGAAGTCGCTGATCTGTGCGATGTCGCGCGCCGCCTGGCGCACCGAGGGCGGCGTCATCGCGGGCTGATGCGAGTACAGCCACTCCTCCATCGCTTCGACGCGGGCGGGCGGGGCGAGACGAACGGCGACCGCCGCATCGCACGCCGCCGCGTGAATCGTCTGGCCGAGATTGTCGTTGCAGTCGCGGTTCAGCGGGTAATCCTTCAGCACGAGGCGCACCGCGCCGGGATGGTCGGCCTCGTACTTTGCGAAGATCGGCTTGTACTGGAGGTAGGACTGGCCGCAGGCGGGACACTGAAAATCGTTGAACTTCACGACGAGCACCTTCGCGCCCTCGGCGGGAACGATCAGCGGCACGCGAGGCTGCGAGGCATACCACCGCTCGAACTCCGACCGCTGGTCCTGCGTCGGCACCAGCGCCGTCGCGGCGGCCGCGGCCGGCTCGCCCGATGCAGCGGCGCTGGACGCGACGTCCCGCGGAAAGAAGGCGAGCGTCGAGGCTGCGCCCGCGAAGAACAGCACGGCCACTATCAGAGCCAGCGGGCTGGCCACGAAAACGCGAAGATCGCGGGAGGCGCGGCGAGGTAATGAAGTCATGGGAAAAGTGGTGGCCGCGCCCGACACCAGAAAGAGCCCGATCACCGCGGCATACGTGGTCAGGCACAGCAGACAAACGGCTTTGAGCAGCACGAACGAGGCATACGCAAGATACAGGATCACGGCGAGCGCAAGCGTCGACAGGACGAAGAGATAGCCCGGCACGTTTTCCCGCACGGACTGACGCGCCGTGAGGCCGCTCACCGACACCAGCGCCGCTCCCACGAACCACAGCGCGCCGAAGATGGCAACAGGGATACCGCGCACCGTGCTGAACCGACTCTGGTACACCTGGGTGCAGCTGACCGTCTCGCTGACGTCGCAGAAGCTGCGGTACATGGGGTCGAAAAGGAGGTGATAGTGCGTGTAGGCCGCGGCCGCCGAAGCGCCCAGACCGACCAGCGCGCAGGTAAGCGTCAGGATTGCCGCACGTCTGCTCATGGACGGTACGAGTTGTAGCTGAGGCGGGCGTCCGCGTCAAGGCTGCAATAAAGCAAGGGCGGAGCCGGCTATTGAACCGGCTTGACCGTGCCGGCGACGACGATCGGGTTCCCAATCGCCGCAGCCGTATCCTGAAAGATCGTGCCGCGCGTATCGGTCGCGAAGTAGCGCGTGCCGGTGCCGTTCGGCGTGACCGGGTCGGCCTTCGCCCAGTACTCCGAGCTCGGGATGGCCGCCGGCGCGTTGCAGGTCAACGCGATCGAGCCGACCGCAATCGCCGTCGACGCCGGCGCGAGGGTCACGGCGTAGCCGCTCTTCGTGACCCCGGTCACGTTGAGGTCCGGGCTGATGAATGCCTGGCCGCCGCTCGTCGGCGCCTTCCCGAGGTCCTCGAGTGTGCCGGCGTAACCGCCCGACGCGCAGCTCGATGAATAGCTCGCCTGGCCGCTGTTGATCGCACGCAAGGATCCGATGGCCGATGCCTCGTTACCCGACATCCGGGCGCGAACCAGTCCGGGAACCGCGATGGCCGCGATGATCCCGATAATCGCCACGACCATCAGCAGCTCGATGAGGGTGAACCCTTCGGAATCGCGCATCTTCATTGTCACGTCAGGCTGACCCGTAAGTTCTGAGGCCAAACGCTCAAAAAAAGCAAGGGCGGAGCGCAGGCGCTCCGCCCCTGGTCGACTGGCGAGCCGTCTATTGGACGGGCTTGACCGTGCCGGCGACGACGATCGGGTTCGCAATCGCCGCAGCCGTATCCTGAAAGATCGTGCCGCGCGTATCGGTCGCGAAGTAGCGCGTGCCGGTGCCGTTCAGCGTGACCGGGTCGGCCTTCGCCCAGTACTCCGAGCTCGGGATGGCCGCCGGCGCGTTGCACGTTCCCGCGATCGTGCCGACCGCAATCGCCGTCGACGCCGGCGCGAGGGTCACGGCGTAGCCGCTCTTCGTGACGCCGGTGCTGTTGAGATCCGGGCTGATGAAGCCCTGGCCGCCGCTCGTCGGCGCCTTCACGAGGTCCTCGAGTGTGCCCGCGTAGCCGCCCGACGCGCAGCTCGATGAATAGCTCGCCTGGCCGCTGTTGATCGCACGCAGGGATCCGATGGCCGATGCCTCGTTACCCGACATGCGGGCGCGAAGCAGTCCGGGGACCGCGATGGCCGCGATGATCCCGATAATCGCCACGACGATCAGCAGCTCGATGAGAGTGAAACCTTTTGCGTTACGCATCTTCATTTCCGACTCCTTCGTAAAAGTTCAGGCGACGTTTCTGTTCTGTTTATTTGTCGCGTATCCTGTGACAGAGCAACGGCGATGCCAAGTCTGATGAGCATTTTAATTGCTGATTTCAAGGGCTTTGTACGAAGCCGCACCTGGATGGAAGCCTGGAGAACGGCGTTTGTGACAATTACTGTCCAGCATGGCGACGATTAGTGTCACCTGAGGTTGTATTTCTTCACATAATACCGGAAGGACCGGAAGCTCATCCCCAGCAATTCAGCGGCCTTCACCTGGACGCCGCCGGCGCGCCTGAGGGCCTCGGCAATATAGCCCCGCTCGATCTCCTTCACGTGCGCTTCGAGGTCGAAGCCCGATTCGGGGAGCCCGTCGGCGGGCGCCGCCGGTGCCCGCGGCGTGTCGCCGCGAATGCCGGCCGGCAGGCTTTCGGGCAGGATCGCGGGAGTGGCCTCGAGCGCCACGGCCCGCTCCATCACGTTTTCGAGCTCGCGAATATTCCCTGGCCAGTCGTACTGCACCAGCAGGTCCATCGACTCCCGTGAAACCCCCGCAATCTCCTTCCCCATCTGCTCGTTGTACTTCGCCAGGAAGTGGTCCGCCAGCAGCCCGATGTCCTCACGGCGATCACGAAGCGGCGGGAGCACAATGGGTATGACGTTGATGCGGTAGTACAGGTCTTCGCGAAAACGGCCTTCGGCAATCGCACGGGCCAGGTCCTGGTTCGTGGCCGCGACGACGCGGATGTCCGCCGTGATCTCCTCGAGGCCGCCGACCCGCCGAAAACGGCGCTCTTGCAGCACGCGCAGCAGCTTCACCTGCATGACGGCGCTCATCTCGCCGATCTCGTCCAGGAAGACCGTGCCGCGCTCGGCGACCTCGAGGAGCCCTTTCTTGTTGCTGTCGGCGCCCGTGAACGACCCGCGCATGTGGCCGAACAGCTCCGACTCGAGCAGGTTCTCCGGCAGCGCGCCGCAGTTCAACGACACCATCGGCTTGTCGCGGCGGAGCGAATGGAAATGGATCGCCTGCGCGACGAGCCCCTTGCCGGTGCCGGATTCGCCGGTGAGGAGGATGGTGCTGTTGGTGCGGCCGACGGTTTCGATCATCTTGAACACGGCGAGCATCGCCTCGCTGCGCCCGATGATGTTCGAGAACTGGTGCGACAGGCCGAGCGTGCGCTTCAGCAGCAGGTTCTCCTGCCGGAGCTGCCGGTTCTCGATCTTCTCCCGCACTTTCATCTTGAGCAGATCGATGTCGAACGGCTTGCTCAGGTAGTCGCATGCGCCGAGCCTCATCGCCTCCACGGCGGTATCGGTCGACGCGAAGGCGGTGATCATGATGCCGAGGATGTCCTGATCGATCTTCTTCGCGGCGCGCAGCACGTCGACGCCGCTCAAGTCGGGCATCTTGATGTCGGAAATCAGGAGATCGACGGGCTCGTGCTCGAGCAGGTCGATGGCGGCGCGGCCGTTCTCGGCCAGGAGCACCTCGTACCCCTCGCGTCGCAGCACGATCGCCAGCAGCTCGCGCATCGAGCGCTCATCGTCGACGACGAGGATGCGGGCGGGGCGGCGATCGGCCGCCGGGACGGCGGGTTGCGCGACCGTGTTCATGACGCCAGCACGGCGCGCGCCGGCAGGCGCACCGAGACCGTCGTGCCTCTGCCAGGCTGCGAGCTCACCTGGATCTCTCCGTTGTAGTCGGTCACGATGCGATGGACGATGGCGAGGCCGAGGCCGCTGCCCTTCGCGAACGTGCCGTGGAACGGCTGGAAGAGCGCGTCGAGCTCGTGGGCCGGTATGCCGATGCCCTCGTCCCGCACCGTCAGCACCACGCCCTCCGACGAGGGCTCGAAGGCGCTCGAGAGCTGGAGCCGCCCGCCCTCGGGCATCGCGCGGAGGCCGTTGGTCGCCAGGTTCCAGACAATCTGCTTGATCTGCCCTTCGTCGGCCTCATACCAGATCTCGCTTGCCGGGACGTCGACGGCGATGTCGTGCCCTTCGAGCACTTCGGCGCTGTGGCGCAGCAGCAGCGCCGTGTCGTTGAGCGCGCGGCGCACGTCGAACCGCTCGATCTGAAACCGCTGCGGCCGCGCGTAGGCGAGAAACGATCGGATGGTCGTGTTCAGCCGTTCCGACTCGCGCAGCACGATGTCCATCAACTGCTCCTGCTCGCTGCTGAGGGGCAGCTCCTGACGAAGGATCTGAATCGAGCCGGACATCGACGCCAGCGGATTGCGGATCTCGTGGGCGATGCCGGCCGCCATCTCGCCGACCGCCGCGAGCCGCTGCTGAATGGCGGCGTCGTGCTCGATCTTCTTGATGCCGGTCACGTCCTGAAATGTGAACAGCAGACCGGCGCGTCCGCGGGGCGTCTCGAGATGCGTCGCCGTGAGACCGATTTCCAGATCGCCGCGTCCGTCGTCGGTCCGGTACCGGAACAAGTGGCGGCGGGACCCTTTCGCATGCAAGTCGCTCTGAATCGATTCCATCACCGGCCCCGGCAACTGGAGCACCTCGTCGAAGCGCCGTCCGACGGCGGAATGGAACCGCACGCCGGTAATGGACTCGGCGCTGCGATTGAACGTCAGGATCCGCTGCGCGGGATCGGTCGTCACGAGGCCGCTCGGCAGGCTGTCGATCACGTGCTGGTTGAGCGCCTGGAGATCCGCGATCTCGGTCGAGGCCTGTTCCAGCTGCGCGCCGGCGGATCGCAGCCTGTCGGCCAGCGAGCCGCCGAGCAGCGCGACGGCGAAGACGCCGAAGACATTCAGCGCCACCGTGTACCGCGCGACCGAGGCCGTCGGCAGGGCCAGCGACGACGCATTCAGCCACGGATCGGAGCGAAGGCCGGAGACCGCCAGGTACTGGGCGAGCACCAGGCCGCTGTACAGCACCGTGCTGAGCGTCGCGACGAGCAGGCCGCCGCGGCGGAACTGGACGGTGCTCGCGGCAATGACCGGCAGGACGTACAGCGACGTGAAGTAGCTGGTGATCCCGCCGGTGAAATAGATGAACGCGGAGACGATGAGCGCATCGACGGCGAGCTGCAGGTCGACGAGCCAGCGGTGCCTGTCGACGAACCGCAGCGTGAGCGCGTAGCAGATCGTCAGCGCATAGGTGAGCCCGATCAGGAAAAAGAACGGATCGATGGCGAACGAGCCGGGCGCGGTGACCTGCGTGACAATCGCGGACCCGAGCAGCAGCGTGCTGATGATCGCGCGAATCGCGATCAGCCAGCCGACCGTCCGCCGGGGTCCGGCATCAAGCATCGTGTGACCCGCCCGCCGTCACCGGGACGCGCTTCATTTACGTCAGCTTCGAGATCAAATCGAAGATCGGCATGTACATCGCGATGACGATGCCGCCGACCACGATGCCCAGCACGGCGATCATGATCGGCTCGAGGAGGGTCAGCAGGCCCGCCACCGCGGTGTCGACTTCCTCTTCGTAGAAGTCGGCGATCTTGGCGAGCATCGTGTCGAGCGCGCCCGTCGCCTCGCCGACGCCGATCATCTGCGTCACCATCGCCGGAAAGACTTTCGTGTCCTTGAGCGGCACCGCGATCGTTTCGCCGCGCTCGATGCTCTTCCGCGTCACCATGATGGCGTCCTCGACGACGGCGTTGCCCGCCGTCTTCGCGGTGATTTCGAGGCCGTCCAGAATCGGCACGCCCGAGCTGATGAGCGTCGAGAGAGTGCGGCAGAAGCGCGCGACCGCGATCTTGCGCATGATGTTCCCGAGCACCGGCATCTTCAGCGTGGTGGCGTCGACGACCCGACGGCCGTTCGGCGTCCCGTAGTACTGTTTGAAGCCGTAGGACAACGCGGCGCCCCCCACGAACAGGAACGGGAAGAACCGCACGAGGTTGTCGCTCAACCCGATGACGACGCGCGTGGGCAGCGGCAGGTCGGCGCCGAGGCCGGAGAACAGGGACGCGAAGGTCGGGATGACCTTCCACAGAATGACGCCGACGACGACGCCCGCGATGACGACGACCGCGATCGGATAGATCATCGCGGACTTCACCTGGCCGGCCAGCTTGACGGCCTTCTCGATGTAGGTCGCGAGCCGCTTGAGAATCGTGTCGAGGATGCCGCCTGCCTCCCCCGCGGCGATCATGTTCGTGAACAGCGGGTCGAACGTCTTGGGGTGCCTCCGCATCGCATCGGCGAGCGACGCGCCCGACTCGACGTCGGTCCGGGTCTGCAGAATGACGGCGGAGAAGCTCTTGTCTTCTTCCTGCGTGCCGAGAATATCGAGGCACTGCACCAGCGGCAGGCCCGCGTCGATCATCACGGAGAACTGACGCGTGAACACCGCGAGATTCTTCGCGGCGACCTTCTTGCCGACCGCGCCCGCCTTCGGCTTTTTCGCGGCCGCCGCGGCAGTCTCAGCGGCGGGCGCAATGCGAGTCACCTGAATCTGCTCGCGCCTGAGCGCGGCGACCGCTGCGTCCATCGTATCGGCGGCGCGGTCGCCGCTGACCGTCTGTCCGGCGCGGGTGCGTCCGGAGTAGGCGAAATTCGGCATAATCGATCCTTCGGCCTTGTACCTTCTGCCGTCTGACTACCTTCTCACGTCTACGTCGTTCGCCCGGGCGGACGCCCCGCCGCGGCCACGGCGCCCGCCGACCGTCCGAGCCCGGCGCCGGCGACGACGCCGACGCCGCGGTTGATCATGTCCTGCAGCTCGTCCTTGTTCGACGACGCGGTCATCGCCATCTCGAGGGTGATGAGCCGTTTCTGATGCAAGCTCGCGAGCGACTGATTCGCCGTCTGCATCCCCATCTTTTCCTGGCCGGTCTGCATGGCCCCGTAGATCTGGTGGATCTTGTCGTCTCGAATCAGCGCCCGAATCGCCGGCGTCGGCACCAGAATCTCGAGCGAGCAGACCCGCCCCTTTCCATCGGCCCGCGGCAACAGTGCCTGGCAGACGATGCCCTCGAGGACGAGCGACAGCTGCGTGCGGATCTGCGACTGCTGGTTCGCGGGAAATACGTCGATGATCCGGTTGATCGTCTGCGCCGCCGAGTTGGTGTGCAGCGTGCCGAACGTCAAGTGGCCGGTCTCCGCAATCTTCAATGCGGCCTCCACCGTTTCCAGGTCCCGCATCTCGCCGATGAGGACGATGTCGGGGTCCTCACGCAGCGCCGCGCGGAGCGCGTTGGTGAAGCTGTTGGTGTCGCTGTGCACCTCGCGCTGGTTCACCAGGCAGTTCTTGTGCTGATGGATGTACTCGATCGGATCCTCGATGGTGAGGATGTGGTCGTGCCGCTCGGAGTTGATTTTGTCGAGCATCGCGGCGAGCGTCGTCGACTTGCCGCTGCCGGTCGGGCCCGTAATGAGCACGAGGCCGCGCGGGCGCTCCGCAAGCGTCGCGAGCACGGGCGGCAGGCCCAGCTCGCCGAACGTGCGGATTTTTTCGGGAATCAGCCGGAACACCGCGCCGACGGCGCCACGCTGATTGAAGACGTTGCCGCGGAACCGCGCGAGGCCCTTGATGCCGAACGAGAAGTCCAGCTCCAGCGACTCCTCGAACCGCTTTTTCTGCGAGTCGGTGAGCACACTGTACACCAGGTGCTTGGTCTCGGCCGGCGTCATCTCCGTCCCCGGCAGGCGCTGCAGGTGCCCGTGCACGCGGACCTGCGGAGTGGTCGCTGTCGCAATGTGCAGATCGGATCCGTTCATCTCCACCGTCTTCGTCAACAGTTCCAGAAGCGTAGCCATAAGTCCTTTACCATGTTCCCTGTGCCTACTTGACAGTCTCTCGGACGACTTCTTCGATCGTGGTGACGCCGTCTTTCACTTTCCGAAGACCGCTCGCCCGGAGCGTGATCATGCCTTCTTCGATCGCCTTGCGCCGGAGCTCGAGCCCTGAGGCGCCGACCAGGATGAGCTCGCGCAGCTCGTCGGCGATCTCCATCACCTCGTACAGGCCGACGCGGCCCTTGTATCCGGTCGTGTTGCACCTGTCGCAGCCGGCGCCCTTCATCGGCGTGACGCTGTTGGCGTCGTCCTGGTTGAAGCCGGCCTGCATCAGCGCTTCCGGCGACAGCGGGCTCGGCTCCTTGCAGTTGGAGCACACGCGCCGAACCAGCCGCTGGGCGCAGATGAGATGCACCGAGCTCGCGACGAGAAACGGCTCGATGCCCATGTTCATCAGCCGGTTGATGGTGCTCGGCGCGTCATTGGTATGCAGCGTCGACAGCACGAGGTGGCCGGTGAGCGCCGCCTTGACCGCGATCTCCGCCGTCTCGAAGTCGCGGATTTCGCCGACGAGGATGATGTTCGGATCCTGCCGGAGGAACGAGCGGAGCGCGGCGGCGAAGTTGAGGCCGATGTTCTCCTTGACCTGAACCTGGTTGATGCCGGCGAGGTTGAATTCGACCGGGTCCTCGGCGGTCATGATGTTGGTTTCCGGCGTGTTGATCTTCGAGATCGAGGAGTAGAGCGTGTTCGTCTTGCCGCTGCCCGTGGGACCGGTCACCAGCACCATGCCCCACGGACGCGCGATGGCCGCCTCGAGCTTCACGAGCGACTCGGGCTCGAACCCGAGCTTGGTCATGTCGAGCATCAGCTTGTCCTTGTCGAGCAGACGCAGCACGATCTTCTCGCCGAAGAGCGTCGGCAGCACGGACACGCGGAAGTCGATCTCCTTGGGCTCGCCGCTCTCGTTGTAGCGGATCTTGATGCGCCCGTCCTGGGGGAGGCGCTTCTCGGCGATGTCGAGCTTCGACATGATCTTCACGCGCGAGACGATCGCGTCGCGGTACTTCATCGGCGGAGACATGATGTTGTAGAGAATCCCGTCGATGCGGTACCGCACGCGCAGTTCCTTCTCGTACGGCTCGACGTGGATGTCGCTCGCCCCCTTCTGAATGGCGGACATGAGCACCACGTTGACCAGCCGCACGACCGGCGCATCCTCGCCCTGTCTCGCGAGGGCCTCGGCGCTGATTTCCTGGAGCTCTTCGAGGACCTCGACGTCGTCGGCGCCTCCTCCAAGGGATGCCTGCAGTTCTTCCAGGCCCCGGCTGGCCATTTCGAGCGTGCTGCCCGTCACCGCGCCGGCCCCCGGCTTCCCCCCTTTCGCCGGCGGCCCCCCCTTGCCGCTCGGGTAATACTTTTCGACCGCGTCGGTGATCGCGACTTCCGACGCCACAACGGGCTCGACGGTGTAGCCGGTCATGAACTTGATGTCGTCCATCGCGAAGACGTTGGTCGGATCCGTCATGGCGATGGTGAGCGTGCTGCCCGAGCGGCTCAGCGGGATGACCTGGTACTTGCGCGCGGTCTCGGTGGGAACCAGCTTGACGATCGTGGGGTCGATCTTGAATTGGGCGAGGTTGATGGACGGGACGCCGTACTGTTTGCTGAGAAGCGTCGTGATCTGTTCGTCCTTGACGAACCCCATCTTGACGAGGTTGTAACCGAGCTTCCCCCCGTTGGCCTTTTGCTGGGTCAGGGCCTGCTGCAACTGCTCCGGGGTGATCAGTTTCTCCTTTAAGAGGAGCTCACCTATGCGAACGGCCATTAATACTTAAGGATACACGATTGTGACAATTAATGTCAATTGTGACCTAAAACGTCACCCTGAACCCCAGACTCCAACCGCGACGGCTGTCATCGGCGCCACTCGTAGCCTCCGCCTCGACATACGTGCCCCGTCCAAGCGCCGCGCTCAAGCCTCCGCTGAACGACGATCGTTGCGCGCCTAGAGTGTTCGCGCTGAGGCCTCCCCTGACCCCGACACGTCGTTTCGGCGTCCACACCTCGACGCCGGCCGCTATCCGCCGCTCGTCGCCGAGCGCTGTCGCGGTCCTGATCAGATCGGCATCGACGGCCACGGTGGCGCTGCCGGCGACGCCGCGCGCCCGCGAGCTCAGCGAGATGCCAGCCCGCGCCTGCCGGCGCAGCGTGATCGCGTCGGGACCGGTGCCGTACTCTGGTTTGGTGAGGTTGCGAACGGTCAAGCCGAGCCGTGTCCGGCCAAAAGCCGCCATCGCCCCGATGTCGATTCCGCTGTGGGTCTCACCATCGGCGGTGAGACGCTCGGCTTCGTCGAGCGAGGCAGCGCCCGGTGCCCGCGCCTCCACGCCGAGACTCGCGCGCACGAGCTTCAGGGTCGATCCGACAACGAGGTGCTCACCCACGGATTGTCCGACTGTCGCCCCGAGTTGATTCAGGACCAGGGATCGAAGACGGACACCCGTCATTCCCTGATCTTGTCGGACGCCGGTGTCCGGGTCTGTAGAGGTTTCTGGCCGTATTTCGCTGAGCCGTAGGCGGTAATAGCTCAGTCCCAGGGCCGGAAAGGCGACCGACAGACTCCTGGTCTCCATCCGCCAGGCCGGAACGGGGCCGAAGGCGGGCGCCGGGTCGGTGCGCGGCTCCTGATGAGTGCCGAACTCAACAATGGCGTTGAAGTAAGCGCCGCCGGCCAGGCCAGCCGGGTTCCACCAGGTCGCGGTTGCATCGTCTGCCACCGCGGTGAAGGCTCCGCCCATCCCTTGCGCGCGAACCCCAACCACATCCATGGTCTGGCCACGCGCCTCAGATGGGCTTACATAGGACACAAGGGTGACCAGGGATACCGAGAAAGCGAAATACGCCAAGGGCCGAGGGGCTCTGGACATGCCCCTTACCTTATAGTGCGGTCCTCTGTGCCCTTTGAAACCCTTTGTGTCCTCAGTGCAGGCGGTGGTCCTCGTGCCCGCGAGCGCCTGGCATGCGCTAGCCGACGAGCACCGCGGCGGCCACGACCGTCGTCCAGAGGCCCTTCTTGTCGCCGACGGCGGTCTGGGTGACGTTCTGCGTGCGGACGATCTCGTTGGACAGCCGGTAGACTTCCTTCTTTTCGTCCCAGCTTTTATCCGGGTCGAACTCGAGGCCAAGTGTCGTGGCGAGCATCTCGGCGGCGAGCTCCTCGGCGTAGTCGCCGGCGATGTCCTCGCTCTCGCCGAAGCTGTGATGCTCGGACAGGTAGCCGTAGAGGTCCCGATCGCGGGGGATCGCAACGCCGACGGTCGCCGCGATGAGGCGGTGCGGCTCGCGCGTCGCGGCTTCGGACATCACGACGAAGGTGACTTGTCCCGGCTCGAGGAGCTTCGCGCCCTGAGCGCGCGAGAGGATGCGGCACTTGGGCGGGAAGATGCTCGACACCCGAACGAGGTTACAGGCGGCGATGCCGGCTGACCGCAGCGCCAGCTCGAACGAGGTCAGCTTCTCGCGGTGCTTCCCGACGCCCTTGGTGAAGAACATCTCCTTCGGGACGAATCCGACCACGCTCACGCTCCTTGCGCGGTTGAGCGACCAGGCGATGGCTCACGGCGCTAGGCGGCGGGCCCCGGCCCTGCCGCTTCTGGCAGGACAAACGTGGCGCCACCCGACAACAAGTTCTCACGCGTTTGTCCTGCTGGGACGCAGCATGGTAAACACCGGCTTTCCCACTGTCAAGGAATCGCGCGGTCCTCCCGGCGCGGTTTGACCCGCCGGACGCCCGCGTGATAACTTAGCACTCTTAACCATTAGGTCAACTAACCCGAATGGGCGTCATGACCCGTGTCCAGGCGCGTGAAGCGGCGCGCGAGGTCCTTGAAATCATCCCGCTGGTGATGCGCACCGTCGCGGCGGAGCTCCGCGCGGCCGGCGAGATGCCTGCGCCGGCGCATTTCGGCCTGTTGTCGGCCCTGAGCGTGCGCCCCCGCATGCTGACCGACCTCGCGTCGCTGCAGGGCGTCAGCCTGCCGACCATGTCGAACTCGATCAGCGCGATGGTCGAGCGGGGCTGGGTCCGCCGCGCCGTGCCCCAGGGCGATCGCCGCGTCGTGATGATCGAGGTCACCGCCACGGGACGCGCCGCGCTCGAGCGCGTGAGCCGGTCGGCCGAAATGCATCTGGCGGACGTGCTCACGCCGCTCGACATGCCGGCGCGGCGGCGGCTTCGGGGCGGGCTGGGCGTGCTGCGGAAGGTGTTTGCCGGCACACCGGTGTCCGTGTCACGCAAACGTCACAGAACACCCGCGAAGCGCCGGTCGTATGTATCCTAGATGGAAATGAGGCCGGGCGTGGCGCCAGACGTGATGTCCGAACAGACGGGAGCAACGGGGTCCAGGAGCCTGCCCGCGCGCCTCGTGGGTGTCCTGCTGGCGCCGCGCGCGACATACGCGGACGTCGCGGCGCGCCCGCGCGTCGTGGGCGCGCTCGTCCTCGTGCTGGCGGTCCTCGTCACCGCGACGTTCGTTTTTCTGTCGACCGAAGTGGGTCAGCAGGCGACGCTCGACAACCAGGTCCGCCAGTTGGAATCGTTCGGCCGGGCCGTCAGCGACGCGCAGTATCAGCAGATGGAGCGCATGGCGCCGTTCTCGCGCTACGTCGCGGCCGGCTTCCAGCTCGTGGTGACGCCCCTCATGGCGCTCCTGGTCGCTGCCGTGGCGTTCGCGGTCTTCAACGCGTTGCTCGGCGGGGAGGCGACGTTCAAGCAGGTCTACGCGGTCGTCGTGCACTCGGGCGTGCTCCTGTCGGTGCAGGCCCTCTTCGGGCTGCCGCTCGCTTACGTGCGCGAGAGCCTGTCGGGCGCGACGAACCTCGCGGTCTTCTTTCCGTTTCTCGACGAAAACACGTTCGTGGCGCGGTTGCTCGGGTCGATCGACTTGTTTCTCGTCTGGTGGATCGTCAGTCTGGCGATCGGGTTGTCCGTCCTGTACCGCCGCCGCACCGCGCCGGTCGCCACCACGATGCTCGTCGTCTACGTCGCCATCGGGCTGGTGATCGCGGCAATCAAGACGGCAACCTCAGGAGCGTAGATGTCCCGGAAGAACGTTCTCATCGCCATCGCTGTGGTCCTCGTCGGTGCCGCCGTCGTCGCCGCGAATCTCTATTTCAAGAGGGACAAAGGGCTCGCCGTCACGACCGACGTCATCAAGACGCGGGATCTCGAGGCCGTCGTGTCGGCGTCGGGCAAGATTCAGCCGAAGCACCTGGTGAACATCAGCGCCGAGACACCGGGCCGCGTGGTGAATCTCGCCGTCAACGAGGGCGACCGGATCAAGAAGGGGCAGTTGCTCCTCCAGATCGATCCGAAGTCGCTGCGCACGCGCGTGGACGGCAACACCGCCTCACTGCAGTCCGCCGAGGCGTCGCTCGAACAGCTCCGGCAGTCGATCGAGACCGCCCGCGTGCAGCTCGAGCAGATGCAGCAGAACCTCGCGCGTCAGCGCAATCTGTGGGCCCAGCAGTTGACGACGAGGGAGGCGCTCGACAAGGCGGAAAACGACGTCAGGTCGGCGCAGTCGGCGCTGCAGGAGCGCGAGAAGCAGGCCACGAGCCAGTCGAGCCGCATTTCGCAGGAGCGCGCGACCCTGGAGAGCGCGCGGTACGATCTCTCCAAAGTGCGCATGGAATCGCCGATCGATGGCATCGTCACGCGCCGCAACATCCAGGAGGGCGAGACCGCGGTCATCGGCACGATGAACAACGCCGGCACCGTGCTGCTGCAGCTCGCCGACATGTCGATCATCCAGGCGGAAGTCGAGGTCGACGAGACGAACATCCCGAGCGTGCAGTTCGGACAGAAGGCGAAGATCACGATCGACGCCATCCCCGACAAGTCCTTCAAGGGTCACGTGAGCGAGATCGGCAACAGCCCGATTCAGGCGGCCCCCGGCGCCACGGGGACGCAGGCGACGAACTTCAAGGTGGTCGTCATCCTCGACGAGGTCGTGCCCGACGTGCGTCCGGGCTTCACCGCCACGGCGGACATCACGACGGCCACGCGCAAGGAGGTCGTGTCGGTGCCGATCCCGGCGGTCGCCGTGCGGGAGCTGGTCTACGACGCGAACGGGCAGATCGTGAAGGAGCCGCGGAACGACAAACGGCGCCGCGGCGGCAGCGGCAGCAGCATGGAGCCGGTCGCCGCCGCCGCGGAGCTCAAGCCCGGCCAGACGCGAAAGGAATCGGAGGGCGTCTTCCTCGTGCGCGATGGCCGCGCGGAATTCCTGCCGATCAAAATGGGCGTCGCCGGCGACAAGTACTTCGAGGTGCTGTCAGGCCTCACGATCGGCGACGAGGTCATCACCGGGCCGTACAACTCGGTGCGCGCGATGGCCGATGGCGATCCGGTGAAGGTGGATAACACCAAGAAGGGCAGGCTGGGCGGCTAGGACTGCCCGACCCGACGCGCGGCCGACCATGAGCAAGTTCTTTGAATCCGTCGTGATCGCGCTCGACGCGATCTGGTCCGCCAGGCTGCGGTCGTTCATGACCGTGCTCGGCAACATCGTCGCCGTGACCTCGATCATCGCCGTGGTGTCGCTGATCCAGGGGCTGAACGCGTCGGTCAAGTCGGCGATTCTCAACCAGGCGGGCGCCGACTCGTTCAACATCCAGCAGTTTCCGATCACACGCAGCGACGAGGAGTTCGACAAGGTTCGCGGCAATCCGCGCATCACGATGGACGACATGCGCGCGATCCGGCGCTACGGCTCGGACCTGATCGCCGCCGTCATGGCCGATTCCGGGGGCCGCGGGCGCGTCACCTACCGCGACAAGTCGATCGACAACATGCGCGTGCAGGGCGTGTCGCCCGAGTACATCACCTTCTCGAGCTTCGACGCCGAGCGGGGCCGCCTCATGAGCCCGACCGAGGTGGAGAGCAGCCGCCCCGTGGCCGTCATCGGGTGGCAGGCCGCCGACCGTTTGTTCGGCAGCGACGTGGACCCGATCGACAAGACGATCCAGATCGAAGGCGTCCACTTCCGGGTCCTCGGCGTCAGCGCCAAGCGCGGGTCGCTGCTCGGCCAGACGCAGGACGAGTTCGCGATCATGCCGCTTGGACAGTTCCGGATGATTTTCGGATCGCGCCGGTCGCTCTCGCTCAGCGTGCGGCCGCGCGATCTGGCCGAGATCGCACCGGCGATCGACGAGGCCACGGTGGCGCTGCGCGCGGCGCGCCGGCTCAAGCCGAAGCAGGCGGACAACTTCGGCGTCTTCACGTCCGACACCATCCTCGACATCTATCACTCGGCGACCAACGGCATCTTCGCGGTGCTCGTCGGCGTCGTCGCGCTGTCGCTCGTGGTCGGCGGCATCGTCATCATGAACATCATGCTGATGGTGGTGACCGAGCGGACGCGGGAGATCGGCCTGCGGAAGGCGCTCGGCGCCCGCCGGTCCGACATCATGGCGCAGATGCTCTCCGAGTCGATCGTGCTGTCGGTCTTCGGCGGCGTCATCGGCACGCTGTTCGGCGCGGGCATCGCCCTCACCATCTCGGCCTTCACGCCGATTCCCACGACCATCGAGCCGTGGTCGGTCACGCTCGGCATCGGCATCACGGCGCTCGTCGGCCTCTTCTTCGGCCTGTACCCGGCGATGCTGGCCGCCAGCCTCGATCCCATCGAAGCGCTGAGGCGCGAATGAGATCATCGAGAGGGCGGGAGCACACGGACATGAACCGGCCCCAGAGACACGAAGACACAGAGCTCAGACGGTTTTTCTCTGTGTCTCAGTGTCTCCGTGGCATGCAACCCTCTGTGTGCTCTGCCCGCTCCGTGTGGTCGTCGCGGGAGCTTCGATAGCCATGGCCCTGCGCGCCGCCCTGTTCTGGGAAGTCGTCACGATGGCCTTCGACACCGTGCGCACGAACAAAATGCGCTCGGGGCTCACCGTCCTCGGCGTCGTCATCGGCATCACGTCGATCGTCGGCATGACGGCGATGATCCGCGGCTTCGACCAGTCGCTGCGCGAGATGATCAGCACGATCGGGCCCAACACGATCTTCATCCAGCGGTTCGGCATCACCAGCTTCGCCGGCGGCGCCGAGTTCAAGGAGCTGATCAAGCGGCCGAACCTGTCGATCTCCGACGCGCGCGCGCTCGAGGGGCAGGCCGGCACCATCCAGTTCGTCGACATCGAGCTCGGGGCCGGCGGCCCGCCGACGCAGCGCCGGGTCTTCTACGGCACCCAGAAGACCAAGAACCTCGTCGTCTTCGGCACGACCGAGTACTTCGCCGAGGGCACCAAGATTCCGTTCCTCGGCGGGCGGTTCTTCAACGGCACCGAGGTGCAGTACCGCAAGAACGTCGTCGTGCTCGGCAACACGCCGTATCAGCTCCTGTTCGCGCCGGGCGGCACCGACCCGGTGGGCAAGAGCGTGCGCGTCGGCAGCGAGCGCTTCGAAGTGGTCGGCGTATTCGACAAGCGGCCGGCCGCCGGGGGGTTCAACCTCGGCCAGGACGATTTCGTCGTGATCCCCTATACGGCGTACCAGCGCGTCTTCGGCCTGAACCCGATCCGCATCAACCGGAGCGCGACGTTTCTGCCCATCCAGATCGCGCTCGTGCCGCGCGAGGGGGTGAAGCAGGCCGACGCCATCGCCGACATCGAACGCGTGATGCGGATCCGGCACGGGCTGAAGCTCGATCAGCCGAACGACTTCGACGTGCTGACGCAGGACGCGTTCCTCAAGCTCTGGGATCGGATCAGCCAGGGCACGTTCCTCGCCCTGATCGTGATCTCCTCGATCGCGCTGATGGTCGGCGGCATCGGGGTCATGGCGATCATGTCGATCTCGGTGACCGAGCGGACGCGCGAAATCGGCGTGCGCAAGGCGCTCGGCGCGCGGCGCGCCGAGATCCTGTTTCAGTTCCTGATGGAAGCGGCGTTCCTCACCTCGCTCGGCGGCGTGCTCGGCATCGGGCTCGGCAGCGGGATCGGGTGGGCCGTCCATGTCGCAACCGGCTTCCCCATCTCGCTGCCCTGGTGGTCCTTTGCCATCGGCCTCGGATTCTCCGCTTCGGTCGGTCTGTTTTTCGGGATGTACCCCGCCTTCAAAGCGTCGCGCCTGGATCCGATCGAGGCGCTCAGATACGAGTAGGGACTGGGGACTGGGGACTGGGGACTGGAGAGTGTCGGATGGCCGCCACTATTTGGCTGATCGCGATCGTGCTGTTGCTGGTTGCCGCGCGCCGGACGCGCCGCCAGCGGCGCCGGGGCGGAGTCGGATCGGCCGCCGCCGGGATCATCGACGGCTGGCTGAATGAAGACAAGCGAAAGGCGGTCGAGATCGTCGTCGAAGGCCGCGCGGAGGCCCGCGATCCCGAGGATCGCGACGGCAACCTGCCGGATCTCGCCAGCCCGGGGCGGGGACGCATCGCGCCGAATCGCCGCGCACATCGCCGACCGTGATCAGGAATCCCGATCGCCTGCTCGATCGGCTTGCGGCGTTGGCGGCGCGCCGAATATGATGCCCAGGTCTCAGGGGGGACCCCGCTTATGAAGGTCTACGACGCCGCCAGCATCAGAAATGTCGCGCTCGTCGGGCACACCGGATCCGGCAAGACCCAGCTCACCTCAGCCATCCTCTCCGATGCGGGCATGATCAATCGCTTCGGGAAAGTCGACGAGGGGACGACTGTCACGGACTTCGACGAAGAAGAAATCGCGCGCAAGCACACGCTGTCGGCTGGTCTCGCGTACGCCGAATGGAACAGGCAGAAGCTCAATCTGATCGACACGCCCGGGATGGGCAACTTCCTGGCCGAGTCGCGCGCGTCGCTGCGTGTCGTCGACGCGGCGCTCGCAGTCGTGGACGCCGTCGGCGGCGTCATGGTGCAGACCGAAAAAGTCTGGGAGACCGCCGAGGAGTTCGGGCTGCCGCGTCTGGTCGTGCTCAACCGGCTCGATCGCGAGCGCGCGAGCCTCGAGCGCTCGCTCGCGTCGCTGCGGCAGTTGTGCAACCGCGCCGTGATCCCGATTCAGCTGCCCATCGGCGAAGAAAAGCGTTTCCGCGGCGTCGTCGATCTCATTTCGAAAAAAGCCTTCATCTTCCAGACCGACGAAAGCGGCACGTTCTCCGAGGGCGCGGTGCCCGGCGACATGACGGCGGCGGTCGAGGCCGCGCGTGAGGCGCTGATCGAGATGGTCGCGGAGAATGACGAGAAGCTGATGGAGAAGTTCTTCGAAGCCGGCACCCTGACAGACGACGAGCTCGTCTCGGGGCTCCGCGGCGCGACGCTGGCCGGCAAGCTGTTCCCGGCGGTCTGCACGTCGGCGCTGCTGAACATCGGCGTGCCGCAGCTGCTGGATGCGATCGTCGCGTACCTCCCTTCGCCCGCCGACCGTCCGTTCAGGGGCATCGACAAGTCCGGGGCCGAGATCCCGCTGCCTGCCGATGAAAAGAACGCCACGGCGGCATTCGTGTGGAAAACGATTGCCGATCCGTTTGCGGGCCGCATCTCGCTGTTCCGCGTCGTGTCCGGCGCGGTGAAGGCCGATTCGACCGTGCACAACAGGACGAAGGACGTGCCGGAGCGGCTCGGCCATCTGATGCTCCTGCAGGGCAAGACGCAGGCGAACGTCCCGGAAATCAAGGCGGGCGATCTCGGCGCGGTGGCGAAGCTGAAGGACACGTTGACCAACGACGTCATCGGCGACAAGGCGGACGCGGTCACCTTTCCGCCCATCAGGTTTCCCGAGCCGGTGCTCTCCTACGCCATCGAGCCCAAGAGCCGCGGCGACGAGGACAAGATCAGCACGTCGATGCATCGGCTCGAGGAAGAGGACCCGTCGATCCGGTACAGCCGCGACCCGCAGACCAAGGAGCTGCTGCTCTCAGGCCAGGGCCAGCTGCACATCGAGGTCACGGTGGCGAAGCTGAAGCGCCGGTTCGGCGTCGACGTGAACCTGAAGCCGCCGCGCATCCCGTACCGCGAGACGATCAGGGCCTCCACCGAAGCGCACGGCCGGCACAAGAAGCAGACCGGAGGCCACGGCCAGTTCGGCGACTGCAAGATCAAGGTCGAGCCGTTGTCGCGCGGCACGGAGTTCGAGTTCGTCGACGACATCTTCGGCGGCTCCATCCCGCGACAGTTCGTGCCTGCGATCGAAAAGGGCATCCAGGACGCGCGGACGCGCGGCTACCTCGCCGGCTATCCGATGGTCGATTTCCGCGTGACGGTGTTCGACGGCTCGTACCATGACGTCGACTCCAACGAGCTCTCGTTCAAGCTCGCCGGGTCGCTCGCCTTCAAGGACGCGATGACGCGCGCGCGGCCGACCATCCTCGAGCCGATCATGAACGTGGAGGTCTACGCGCCGTCCGACTTCGCCGGCGATCTCATGGGCGATCTGAACGGCCGGCGCGGCCGCATCGCGGGCATGGATACACGCGGCGCGATGACGATCATCAAGGCACAGGTGCCGATGGCCGAGATGCTCACATACGAGCAGCACCTGACGTCGGCGACCGGCGGACGCGGCACCTACCACATGGAGTACTCGCACTACGATGAGGTGCCGTCGCACCTGCAGACGAAGATCATCGCCGCCGCGAAGGCGGACCGGGCGGGCGTGGAAGTCGAGGAAGTCTGAATTCCGAATTCCGAATTCTGAATTCCGAATTCGCTAGCTGCCCCCGGCCTTCCGCGGCGTCGTCGTCTTGCGCGTGACGCCCTTGGACGGCTTCGTCGACACCTTCTTGACCTCGTCGTCGTCCTTCTTGCCGCGGAGCCGCTCGGCGGCGGCGCGGAGACGTCCGCCCACGCCCTTCGCCTTCGGCTTGGAGCCTTCGGCGGCGGCGGCAGCCTCGGCCTTCGCGCGCGGATTGAATTCGCTGCCGACGAGCTCGACCTGCGCGACCTCGGCGCTGTCGCCTCTTCGGAAGCCGACACGCAGCAGGCGCGTGTAGCCGCCGGCACGCGAGGCGAATCGTGGCGCGAGGGTGTCGAACAGCTTGGTGAGGACCTCGCGGTCCTGGACGTCCCGCATGACCAGGCGCCGCGCGTTCAGCGTGTGGCTCTTGGCGTCGCCCCCGGCGACGCCGCGTTTGGCGATGGTGATCAGGCGCTCGACGAACGGCCGCAGCTCTTTGGCCTTCGGTACGGTCGTCGTCAGATGCTCGTAACGGAGCAGGTCCGTCGCCTGGTTCCGCAGCATCGACATGCGATGCTCGGTGACGCGTCCCAGCTTTCTCTGTGCGACTCGATGTCTCATGGCGTTTAATGGCGGGGACTGGGGGCTGGGGACGGGAAGAACCCAGCCAGTGTTCCTAGTCCCTAGCCCCTAGTCCCCAGTCCTCTCTCTATTCCCGGGACGCCGTGGTGGGCTGATCGACTCGCATGCCGAGGCCCAGTCCCATCGTCTGCAGGATTTCCTTGATCTCGTTGAGGCTCTTGCGTCCGAAGTTCTTCGTCTTGAGCATCTCGGCCTCGGTCTTCATCACGAGCTCGCGAATCGTCCGGATGTTCGCATTCTTGAGGCAGTTGTAGGACCGGACGGACAGCTCGAGCTCCTCGACCGACTTGTCGAGGTTCTCGTTGCTCGCGCCGGCGCGCGGCTGATCGGCGGCCGCTTCCGCCTGCTGCTCCGCGCCTTCTTCGAGGTTGATGAAGATGTTCAGGTGATCGCGGACCAGCTTCGAGGCCAGCGAGACCGCGTCGCGCGGGTTGATCGAGCCGTTGGTCCAGACGTCCACCGTCAGCTTGTCGTAGTCGGTCGTCTGTCCGAGCCGTGCCGCCTCGACGAGGTAGTTGACCTTCTTCACCGGCGAGTGCACCGAATCGATCGGAATCCACCCGATGCCGAGGTCCTCGTCGAAGTTCTTGTCGGCCGACACGTAGCCCCGGCCGCGCTTCATGCGCATCTCCATGTGGAGCTTGCCGTGCTCCGCGATCGTGGCGATGTGCGCGTCCGGCTCGAGGATTTCGACGTCACCGTCGGCCTGGATGTCGCGCCCCCGCACTTCACCGGGCTTGTCGACGCGAAGCATCAACGTTTTGGTCTGGTCGCTGTGCAGCTTGAGCGGAATCTGCTTCAGGTTGAGGATGATGTCGGTCGCGTCCTCGACCACGCCGGGGATGGGTGAGAACTCGTGCAGCACGCCGTCGATCTTCACGGCGGTGATTGCCGCGCCTTCAATCGACGAGAGCAGGACGCGGCGCAGCGCGTTGCCGATCGTCGTGCCGAATCCGCGCTCGAACGGCTGCGCGTAGAACCGGCCGAACCGATCCGTGAGGGTTTCACGCTCGAACTCGAGCCGCTTGGGTCGCTGAAAGCCTTTCCAGAGCATCGTGTTGTCCTTTCGCCGGCGGGCCCGCAGACGGGCCTCCAGACCTGCAAGAGACCGCCGACCTCCCGCCGCAGGTCTGTACAAGGCTGCGGATCGGCGGTTTGCGAAATTAGGAATTCAGAATCTGGAATTTGGAATTCGAGCCCGCATTCCAAATCCCGAATTCCTACTTCCTAATTACTTACTTCGAATACAGCTCCACGATCAGCTGTTCCTGCACGGGCAGGTTAATCTGCTCGCGCGTCGGCATCGAATTCACGCGGCCGGTGATCGTGTTCGAGTCGAACGAGAGCCACTCCGGGATCCCGCGGCCCTTCACTTCTTCCATCGCGTGCTCGAGGGTCGGGCTCTTCTGCGTGCGGCCGGGCACCGTGATGACGTCGCCTTCCCTCACGGCGAACGACGGGATATCGACCTTCTTGCCGTTCACGAGGAAGTGGCCGTGCCGCACGAGCTGCCGCGCCTGCGGGCGCGACGTCGCGAGCCCCAGCCGGTAGATCACATTGTCCAGCCGGCGCTCGAGCAGCTGCAGCAGCGTCACGCCGGTGATGCCGCGCGTGCGCTCGGCTTCCTCGAAGTACCGGCGGAACTGATCCTCGAGCACGCCGTAGATGCGCTTGACCTTCTGCTTCTCGCGGAGCTGCAGCCCGTAGCCGGCGAGCTTCGCTCTCCGCGTCTTGCCGTGCTGTCCGGGCGGGAAGTTGCGCTTTTCGATCGCGCACTTCTCCGTGTAGCACCGTTCCCCCTTGAGGAACAGCTTCATGGCCTCGCGGCGGCAGAGACGGCAGACCGGACCAATATAACGAGCCATCAATCACCTTTCATGCATCTGGTAATTGGATAATCTGGTAATCTGGTAATTGAATCGTCCCATTGATGAGTCCAATTACCGGATAATCTGGCCATTGAATCGCCCAATTGATCAATCCAATTACCAGATTACCCGATTACCAGATTACTAGATTTCATACGCGTCTCCGTTTCGGCGGGCGGCAGCCGTTATGTGGGATCGGCGTGACGTCGCGGATCGATTTCACTTCGAGACCCACTGTCTGCAGCGCGCGGATCGCCGATTCGCGGCCCGAGCCGGGCCCCTTCACGCGGACGTCGAGCGAGCGCATGCCGACGATCTTCGCCGCATTCCCCGCGTTGAGCGCGGCCTGGGTCGCGGCGAACGGCGTCCCCTTGCGCGACCCCTTGAACCCGATGCCGCCGGCGCTCGACCAGGCGACGACGTTGCCTTCCGTGTCGGTGATCGTCACCGTGGTGTTGTTGAACGATGCGTGAATGTGCGCCAGGCCGTGGTGGACGATGCGCTTTTCACCGCGCTTCTTGAAGGTCTTCTTCCGCTTGCCCGCCGCGCCTTCTTTCTTCTCGGGCTTGTCGGGTGTCCCGCTGTCGGCGGCCGGTTCATTCTTCGCCATGGTTCAGATCACCTTCTTCTTCGCAATCGCGCCCTTGCGCGGGCCTTTGCGCGTGCGCGCGTTGGTCCGCGTCCGCTGGCCGCGCACGGGCAGGCCGCGGCGGTGCCGCAGCCCTCGGAAGCAGCCGATTTCCATCAGGCGCTTGATGTTCATGGAAATCTCCTTGCGGAGATCGCCTTCCACGCCGCCCTGGTCCTCGATCACCCGGCTGATCTTCCGGACGTCGTCTTCGGACAGATCCTTGACGCGGATGTCGGGGCTGACCCCGGCGCCCTTCAGGATGTCGTTCGAGCGCACACGCCCTATGCCGTAGATGTAAGTGAGACCGATCTCGACGCGCTTGGTCCGCGGGAGATCCACGCCAGCAATACGTGCCATATGTCAGTCCTTCGTCCTTCGTTCTTGGTGCCTAGCAGCCCGTGGTAAAAGTCCGGCTGCATTCGGGGCCGGGACTTTCACCACGGGCTGCCAGTCCGTCCTCGGTCCCAGGTCCTCGGTCCAGCGGTCGGCGTTGGTTCCGTGCTCGCGCACGGAGGACCAAAGGACCAGGAACGGACCAGGAACCAGGCACCAAGGACCGAGGACCATCACCCCTGCCTCTGCTTGTGCTTCTGATTGGGGCAGATCACCCGCACCACGCCGCGGCGCCGGACGATCTTGCACTTGTCGCAGATTCGTTTGACCGATGCTCGAACCTTCATCCCCTGTAACCTCTAAGTCTTCGGATTTGAGGATCTCAGAATCCTGAAATCTTCAAAGCTTCTCCACGATCCGTCCGCGCGTGACGTTATTCGACAGCTCGATGCGTACCCGATCGCCGACCAGGATTCGGACGAAGTTGCGATCGATCCGGCCCGCGATATGAGCCGTCACGATCGATCCTTCGTCCAGCCGCACGCGATACAGGGCGTTTGGCAGTGTCTCCGTCACCACTCCGACAACCGCACTCATCGCTCGGCGACAGCCTTCGCGCTACCTGAGAGCGCCTTCATCGCTCGGCGACAGCCTTCACAGTACCCCGACGACCGCGCTCATCGCTCGACTCAAGCCTTCGCGCTACAGTGTGAGCGCCTTCGGGTTACCTGCGCGCGGGTACTGCGACTTCCCTCGCCGTCAGGATCCACGGGCCGTCCGCCGTCACCGCAACCGTGTGCTCGAAGTGCGCCGACAGGCTGCCGTCGCGCGTCACCGCGGTCCAGCCGTCTGCGAGCACCTTCACCGCCGGCTTGCCGGCGTTCACCATCGGTTCGATCGCGAGCACCATGCCCTCAGCGAGCCTCGGGCCGCGCCCCGGCTCGCCGTAGTTGGGCACCTGCGGCTCCTCGTGCATCCGCTGGCCGATGCCGTGGCCCACGAACTCGCGCACGACCGAGAACCCGTACGCCTCGACGTGGCGCTGCACGGTGTGGCCGATATCGGATATCCGCCCGCCCGGCCGCACGAGCTCGATCGCCTTGTAGAGCGCCTCGTCGGTAACGCGCAGCAGCGTTGCCGCGACCTCCGACACCTGCCCGACTGCCAGCGTGACGGCGCTGTCCCCGAAGTACCCATCGAGCGAAGCGCCGACGTCGATCGAGATCACGTCCCCTTCGTTGAGCACGCGCCGGCCGGAGGGAATCCCGTGGATCACCTCTTCGTTGATCGACGCGCAAATCGTCGCCGGGTAGCCGTGATACCCCTTGAACGCCGGCGTCGCTCCGGCCTGCAGGATCCGCTCCTCCGCCAGATCGTCGAGATCCGCCGTCGTCACGCCCGGCGCGACGCGGGCGGTGAGCTCGGTCAGCACTTCACCGACCAGCCGGCCCGCCTCGCGCATGCGCTCGAGCTCGGCGGCGGACCGGCAGACAATCATCGCGGCGCTCCGTAACGCACCGCCTGGTGGCTGGCCGCCTCGATTGCCGCGGCGAGATCCGCGGCCACGCGGTCGGGCGGCTGCGCGCCGTCGATCGAGCGGAACGTCGGCCGCACGCGGTAGTACTCGACGATAGCCTCGGACTGCCGGTGATACACATCCAGGCGCTCCAGCACAATGGCCTGGTTGTCGTCGGCGCGCTGCACCAGTTTCCCGCCGCACTTGACGCACGCCGCCACGCCGCCGGCGATGGGCGCGTTCATCCCGCAGTCGTCGCAAATCAAGCGGGTGCCGAGGCGGCGCAACAGCTCGGCCTCGGGCACCACGATGTCGATGACGATCAGCGGATCACGGCCCCGCATGATCGTGTCGAGCGCCGATGCCTGCGCGACGGTCCGCGGAAAGCCGTCGAGCACGAAGCCGCACCGCGTATCCTCGCGCTCGAGCCGATCGCGCACGATCCCGATCATCACGTCGTCGCCGACCAGCTCGCCGCGGCCCATGATCACCTGGGCGCGGCGCCCGATCTCCGTCCCGGCATGGACCGCTTCGCGCAGGATATCCCCGGTCGAGATTCTCGGGATCCGTCGAGCCTGGGCGACGCGTTCGGCCTGGGTGC
>QHWJ01000227.1 GCA_003222535.1 Acidobacteriota bacterium
CGGTTCTGGGCGATGACGCGGCGCGCGGTGGCTTCCGCCTCCGCGAAATCGCCCAGCCGCCGGTGGGCCTGCGACAGCAGGTAGAGCGCGCGCGTGTCGGGAGTGGTGCGAGTCGCGACGATCTCGGTCAGCGCGTCGCGGGCCTTCCCGATGTTCTCTTTGCCGCCGGCGTTCAGCAGGGCCGAGGCGTACCGCGATTTCAGGTCGAGGCTGTTGCGCGGCGCGCGCTCAAGGACACGTGAGTACGCAGCGGCCGCATCCGCCCAGCGGCGCTCCCGTTCGTAAAAATCCGCCAGCGCCGGCAGCAGCCGCGGATCGCCTTGCGTGCGCGCTTCGAGCCAGGCGATCGCGTCTTTGATGCGCCCCGCGCCGGCGTACGCCTCCGCGAGCATCATCGGGCCGTCCTGCCATCCGGGCTCCTGGTTCACCAGGTCGCTCAGCAGCGGAATCGCCTTCTCGTACGCGCTGTTGCGAACATACAGCCGGGCGAGCGTCGCGCGAACGTTGGGATCGGCTTCGCCGGCCGCGCGATCGAGCGCCAGCTCCAGGTGATGGATCGCCTTGGTGACGTTCTCGTCCGCCGTGTTGCCGCCGCGCGGGCGCGGAGCATCGTCCCGCGGGGTCTCCGACAACGCCGCGTACACGACACCGAGGACACGGTTCGCTTCGCGGTTCGCCGGGCTGATCTTCAACGCAGCCTCCGCCGACGCCATGGCCTCCTGCGCCTTGTTCTGCCTGAGGTACAGCCCCGCGAGCTCCGCCGGAATGTCCGCCGCCAGCGGATCGAGCTCCATCGCGCGCGTGTACGATGCAATCGCGCCGGCCTCGTCGTCCTTTTCCTCGGCACGGTGGCCGAGCAGAAACAGCGCGTACGCTTCGGCGACTCTGTCGGGCGCCGCCGTCGTCACCTGCGGCGGCCGCGGAGCTCTCACCTGACGCGGGTCGGACGCGCCGGTCGGACCGGCGGCAGCAAGCGGAATGGACAGGCCGAACGCCGCAAGGAGGGCTGCGATTTTCATACGCCCGAATTGTTCCACAAAAGCGGCAAGGTGTCATATATTCGCGGCATGCCGGTCGATCCCGAACTGCTGGAGATTCTGGCGTGTCCGAACTGCAAGACGCCGGTGACGCTGGTCAAGAACGGCACGGCGCTCAAGTGCGCCACGTGCAAGCGCGTCTACGCGATCAAAGACGACATTCCGATCATGCTCATTGACGAAGCCACCATCGAGAACGACTAGTTGGCGAATTGGTGACTTGGTGAATTGGTGATTTCTCACGCTGGTTCTGGAGCCTTTGATTCACCAACTCACCAACCCACCAACTCACCAACTCACCAATTTCGCCGTATTCTCCTTGTCCGCCTGAGACAGATTGGCGATGTGGTGTTCACCACGCCGGCCGTGCATGCGCTGCGGCGGCGGTTTCCAGGCGCGCACCTCGCCTACATCGTCGAGCCGGCGGCCGCGCCCGTCGTCATCAACAACCCCCACCTCGATGACGTGATCATCGCCCCCGGCGCACGCGGGGTGCGCGGCCTGCTCGGCGACCTCGCGCTCGGCCGTCGGCTGCGAGCCGCCCGGTACGATCTCGCAATCGACTTTCACGGCGGGCCGCGGGCGTCGCTCTTGACGTGGCTGAGCGGCGCACCCGTGCGCATCGGCTACGAGGTCGTCGGGCGGAGCTGGTTGTACACGCGGCGCATCGCGCGGCCGCGGGAGCTCGGTCGCCGTCATTCGGTGGAGAACCAATGGGATCTGATCGAGCCGCTCGGTATCGCGCCGCCGGATCGATCGGCGGACCCGATGGAGATGGCGGCCGATCCCAGGGCGGGCGCGGCGGTCGCCGAGCGCCTGGCGCGCGCCGGCGTGACGGCCGCCGATGCGCTTGTCGTCATTCACGTCAGCGCCGGCAACCCGTTCAGGCGCTGGCCGTCCGCGCATTTCGTCGACCTCGTCTCTGAGCTTGCGGCCGGCGACCCGAGGCGCCGGATCCTCATCACATCCGGTCCTTCGGAACGGGACTCGGCCGGCCGGGTCATCGACGGCGCGCGGGCGCGGCTCGGCGACAACGCCCGGCAGGTCGTTTCATGCGGAGAGCTCTCGCTGGCGGAGCTTCGTGCGCTGCTCGATCATGCCGCGTTGTACATCGGCGGCGACAGCGGTCCGCTGCACGTGGCCGCGACCACGCGCGTGCCGATCGTCGGATTGTACGGGCCGACGCTGCCGGCTCGCTCGGCGCCGTGGCGCGACGAGGGATGCGTCACCGAGTCGGTCGACGCGGGTGAACTGCCGTGCCGCCCGTGCGACCAGCGTGTGTGCGTGCCAGGGGACTTCCGCTGCCTGACGTCCATCCCGCCGGCACAGGTCGTCGCGGCGGCCATTCGCGTCTTGCGGCCTCGAACGTAGGGCCGGGCCCAGATGTAGGGCGACTCTTTCGGCGTCGCCGCGGGCGACGTTGGAGCTGCGTTGCTCCTCCTTCAAATACTGGCGGTATTCTCAGTCGTCGCGCCTTGTCCGCCGGGCGCCTCGCTCATCTCGGTGCGACGCCGGACTCTCGTCGCGGGCTGTTAAGATGTGACACGTGGACGACGCCGTCGCCCTCGACCGACCGCACCCCGTCGAAAGTGACCGGCTCGAAGGCGCCGGCGCGCTCGCGCTGTTCGCGGCGGCGGGCGCCCTGCAGTTCTCGATTGCCGCGGCGCAGATCCTGCTTGCGATCGCGTTCACCTGCTGGATCCCGCTGCTGGTCGTCCGCCGCGAAGGCTTCGAGGCGCCGAGGTTTTTCTGGCCGCTGGCCGTGTACGCGGGCGCGACGCTCGTATCGGCCGCGTTGTCGCCCGATCCGCGCACCAGCCTGACTGACTGCAAACAGCTGGTGCTGCTTCTGATCGTCCCCCTGACCTATCGCGTCATGACGGGCGCGCGTGGCCATACCCTGATCACGGTGGTGGTGACGTGCGCAGCGGCCAGCGCGGCTTTGGGCATCGTCCAGTACGGCATCCTGCACTACGACAATCTGGGCCAGCGCCCGCAGGGCACGCTCGGCCATTGGATGACGTATTCCGGCCTGCTGATGATCGTCATCGGCCTCGCGGTCGCGCGCGTCCTGTTCAGCAAGACCGATCGGAGGTGGGCGGCGCTGGTCCTGCCCGCGCTCGCTGTCGCCGTCGCGGTCACGTTCACGCGAGGCGCCGCGGTGGGCGCCTGCGCTGCCGTCGCCCTGCTGTTCTCGCTGAAGGACTTCCGCCTGTTCGCGATTCTGCCAATCCTCGCGGCGATTTTCATCGCGGTCGCGCCCGGTCAGATCGCGAAGCGCTACGCGTCCATGTTCAACATGAACGATCCGACCGTCGTCGATCGAGTCACGATGCTCCACATTGGCGGGCGCATGATTCGGACGCATCCCCTGACCGGCGTCGGCCCGAACATGGTCCAGCGGCTGTACGTCGAGTACCGCGGCTCGGATCCGCTCGCCGGCCCGGATGGTGTCGTCCACATCAACCCCCACCTGCACAACAATCTCCTGCAGATTGCCGCCGAGCGCGGGCTGCCGGCGCTCGCGATCTGGCTGTGGTTCATCGTCGCGCTGGCCAGGGATCTGTTGAAACGGTTTTCCGCAGGTCAGTACCGGACGCTGGCGGCGAGCGGACTGGCGACGGTGATGGCCCTGCTCATCGCGGGGCTCTTCGAATACAACTTCGGCGACTCCGAAGTGCTGATGCTCTTCCTGATCATCGTCACGCTGCCGGCGGCTTCTGAAGTCGGAAGTCGGAAGTATGAAGTCTGACACTGCCTCGCGCTTCCAACCTTGAACTTCAGACTTCCAACTTCCGACTTCATGATGCTGCCCTCGCTCGACCCGGATCGGGCGCGCGATCTCGTGGGCCGGTTCGCCGGTCTCCCCGTGCTGGTGGTCGGCGACGTGATGCTCGATCGTTTCATCGTCGGGCGGGTCACACGCATCTCACCGGAGGCGCCCGTCCCCGTCGTGCAGTTCGAGTCCGAGCATCTGCGGCTGGGGGGCGCATCGAACGTCGCGCACAACATCGTGGCGCTCGGCGGGCGCGCGGCGCTCGTGGGCCTGGTCGGCGCCGACGCGGCGGCCGAACGGTTGCGCGATCAGCTGCAAATCGCCGGCATCGGGATCGACGGGCTCGTCGAGGACCGCGATCGTCCCACGACGGAAAAAGTCCGCATTGTCACCGAACGGAATCAGCAGGTCGCCCGCATCGACTACGAACGCGATGCCGATGCCACCGGCGACCTCGTGCGCGCGATTGTCGCCCGCGTGAAGCGGCTCGGGTCCGGCGCGAAGGCGCTGCTGGTGTCGGATTACCTGAAGGGCACGGTCACCCGACCGATCGTGGAGGCAATGGTCGCACTGAAGACGGCACACCGGGCGCTGGTCATCGATCCGAAGATCCCGCACCTGAGGTGCTACGCGGGCGCGTCGCTGGTGACGCCCAACCACCACGAAGCTGAAATCGCCACGCACCTCCGCGTGCGAACCGACGAAGACGCGCGCCGGGCGGCGCGCGACTTCCGCGAGCGCGCGCAGTGCGACGCCGTCCTCATCACGCGAAGCGGGCAGGGCATGTGGCTGTCGGAAGCGCGTGCCGAAGGGTCGATTCCCGCCGTCGCGCGCGAGGTGTCGGACGTGACCGGCGCCGGCGATACGGTCGTCGCGACGCTGTCGCTCGCGCTCGCCGCCGGTGCGACGATGACCGAGGCCGCGGCGCTGGCCAATCACGCCGCCGGCGTCGTCGTCGGGAAATTCGGGCCGGCCACGGTGACGCCGGACGAGCTGATCGCGCAATTCTGAATTCGGATTTCTGGAATTTGGAATTTGGAATTCGTTCACGAGGCGACGCCACGCATTGGCACGCAGTGGCACGCATTCCAAATTCCCAATTCCCAATTCCAAATTCAAAAGGGTGTGTAGACGCTCATGACGCTCAAGCCGGCTTTGTCGTCATAGATCGCGCGCTGCACGCGGCCGGTCCACTTGTCGAACATGATGATGCTGATCGCCCCCGGGTCGCGTACCTCACGCCATTCATACCGCGGCAGGAAGACGTGCGCGAAGATCGCGAGCACGATCACGCCCAGCAGAGCCCACCAGAACGCGTCCCGTTGCGTCATGCGCACCCCGGTCGCAGCCATACGCACCTCGCCGTAGGGCACCGCTTGGCGGTGCCTAGTGTCTGAAATGCCGTCGCCCTGTGGACACCATCGCGAGCCCGTGCTCGTCCGCCGCGGCAATCACCTCGGCGTCGCGGACCGATCCGCCCGGTTGCACCACCGCCCTCGCGCCGGCGCGCGCGATCGCATCCAGGCCGTCGCGGAACGGGAAGAACGCGTCGGACGCCGCGACCGATCCGGCGAGCGAGCGACCCGCGCCCTGCGCTTTCATCACCGCGACGTTGACCGCATCGACGCGACTCATCTGCCCGGCGCCGATCGCGAGCGTCCGC
Organism: Acidobacteriota bacterium; assembly: GCA_003222535.1. GTDB lineage: Bacteria > Acidobacteriota > Vicinamibacteria > Vicinamibacterales > CAVVIG01 > QHWJ01. The sequence continues at coordinate 5,477 of QHWJ01000227.1, forward strand.
CGCGCGTCGGTGAAAATCACGGAATTCGACTTCACGTGCGCGCAGACGCGCCAGGCAAATCGCAACGCTGCCCACTCGTCGTCGGTCGGCTGCCGTTTCGTCACCACGCGCAGCCCCTCGGGCAGGGACGCGCCGCTCCACGAGCGCTCGGCTTCGGCCACGACATCGCGCTCCTGCAGCAGCGTCGCGCCGAGAACCGATCGGAGCTCAACGCCACCGCCCTTGAACGGCGCGACGTCCGCCGTCACGACGCGCAGTTTCGTCTTACGGGCGAGGATGTCGCGGGCCGCGATGTCGACCGACGGCGCGATGACCGCCTCGATGAACGTCGACACGATCGCCTCCGCCGTCGCGACGTCGATCGGCCGGTTCAACGCGACGACGCCGCCGAACGCGGCGAAGCTGTCCGCATCGCGGGCGCGCACGTACGCCTCTGCCGCCGAATCGCCGGTCGCCGCCCCGCAGGGGTTCGTGTGCTTGACGACGACGGCAGCCGGCTCCGCGAATTCGAGCGCGATCCGCGCAGCCGCATCGAGGTCGAGGAGGTTCGTGTACGAAAGCTCCTTGCCCTGAAGGATCGTCGCCTCGCCAAGCCCGCAGCCACCGGCACCGCCACCGGCACTGCTAAAGCGGTGCCCTACGTACCACGCAGCTTTCTGATGCGGGTTCTCGCCGTACCGGAGGTCGCGGATTTTCACGAGCGAGATCTCGACGGTGTCGCTGCAGGGCACCGCTTCGTAGGGCACCGCTTTAGCGGTGCCGCTGCCGTCGCTCTCGCCACCACCACGATCGAAGCGGTCGCCCTCGATCTTCACCGTCGCCAACGCCGACGAGATCGCCGTGTCGTAAGCGGCCGTGTGCGCCAGCGCCTTGCGCATCAGCTCGAAGCGGAACGCCAGGCTCGGCGTCTCGTCCAGCGCCGCGAGCAGCCGCGGATAATCGGCTGGATCCACCACCACGAGCACGCCACGGAAATTCTTGGCCGCCGCGCGCACCAGCGAGGGGCCGCCGACATCGATCTCTTCGACCAGGGCGTCGAACGGCGTCGCCGGATCCGAGGCCGCCTTCACGAATGGATACAGGTTGACGACGACGATGTCCACGAGGCCGATGCCGTGGCGGTCGAGCGCGGCCAGATCGTCGGGACGATCGCGGCGCGCGAGGATGCCGCCGTGCAACGCCGGATGCAGCGTTTTCACGCGGCCGTCCATCATTTCCGGGAAACCGGTCAGGGCCGGCACGCCGGTTACCGCGAGGCCCCCCTCCGCCAGCGCGCGGGCGGTGCCGCCCGTGGACACGAGCTCGAAGCCGCGGGCCGCGAGGCCGCGGCCCAGATGGACAATCCCGGTCTTGTCCGAAACGCTCAGCAAGGCTCGACTTGGCATAAACGCGAAAGTCCAGTATTATCGCTGCCGACGCCGGGCGGGCCTGGCGCCGAAAGGGAAAGGCCGCACAATGCGGCCTTTTTTTTTGCTCCGGGACATCCACGAACGGGGTCCCGGGTTGTTGTCATGACGCGTTCACGCGCGTCACAGCAAGTAGGAAATACAACGATGCGTATCACAGGCAAGGTCAAGTGGTTCAACAACGCCAAGGGCTACGGGTTCATCGAGCGCGACGGAGGCAGTGACGTCTTCGTGCACTACTCCGCCATTCAGGGCGACGGATTCCGATCGCTCGAGGAAGGCCAGGCAGTGGAGTTCGAGATCGTCGACGGCCCCAAGGGCCCGCAGGCAGGCAACGTCACCAAGATTTAGGCCCTTGTCAAGGCTGATGGCTGGGGGTTCATCGCTCTCAGCCGTCAGCCAGTCGCCGTTCCCCATCCGCCGGTCCCCGTCAGCCGTCAGCCACTCGCCTTCAGCCATCATCAGTCGCTGACGCCCTTCATGCCCCTCGCCGTAAAGCTCACTTTCCCATCCTTAACCGCGACGCGAAACGCCACTTCCGGCGCTCCGCTCTTTCGCAGCTTGGTGACCTGGCTCTTCACGAGCTCGGCGAACTTGTGGAATGGCGGCGCGTCCTGCCCCACTTCGCGACGGGCCTCGGCGAGCGACTCGTACAGCTCGGTCAGCTTGTCGATCTCGCGCACAGGATCGCGGAACGACGAGACGTGCAGGATGCGATCCTCCTGCCGTTTCTTTTCGGGCTCCGCCGGCGTGCGTTTGTGCGCGAACGGTCCGGGCCTCCCCTCCTCGCGCGCGCGTAACCCCCGATCCCACAAGTCGATGAACGTCGCGAACCGGGATTGCAGCGTCACGAAGCGGAAGCGGTCGCCCGTGTTCGTGATGTGGCCACGGTCGTACTGCTTGACGAGTCCCTCCACCCGGGCGCGCGTCTCCCAGGGCGGCTTGGGCAGCCGCCCCGAAAAAAACATGTTGTATTCCGCCTCGAGCTGCTTCAGCTCCGCCTCGAGCCGCTGCAGATCGCGTTCGATGGTGGAAGGGGCCACGGCAGGCTAACGCGGGATGAGCAACCAGACCAGCGGCAGCCACAGCTCGCGGGCGTACGGCACGGGACGGTCGTCGATGAGGACCTCGGTCGCGTCCGAGCCACCGACAATCTGAAAGAGATCGCGCAGCTTCGAGGCGTCGCTCGACCAGAACCGCGCGCGATACCGACGATGGGTGCCCGTGCCCGTTTCGCCGAACTCCGCCGACGCGCGCGCGAGATCGATCGCGGTCGAGAACGCCGGGACGTCGAGCGCCGGAAACACCAGCGTGATCGAAAACGGCCGCGGCCGCTGACCGAAGAGCGCCTCGTGCAGGTCCGGATCGAGCGAGGCCAGCTCCGCATCGGTCGGCTGCTCCAGCAGATCGGCGTACGGCCAGAAGCGTTCGAGCGGACGGTATTTTGGCGGATCCGAAGTCATGCGGGGCGATGACATAGTATTGCAGAATTGCAGGATGGCCTCCGCCCTTTCCTTCCTGCAATTCTGCAATTCCTGCAATCCTGCAATCCTGTCATGTCTGATTTCAGATTGATTCCATCGATCGAGCAGTTGAGGCAGCGGCCTGCGGTGCGCGCGCTCGAAGCGCGCTTTGGCGTCGAGGCCACGGTGAGCGCCCTGCGCGCGGCGGCGGCAGACGTGCGCGGCGCAATCGCCGGCGGCGACGCCGCATTGTCGACTGAACCGTCCGTCATCGCCTGGATGGAAGCGTCGGCGGGCAGCCGGCTCGGCGACGCCTTCCGCCCGTCGCTCGAGCCGGTCATCAACGCGAGCGGCGTCATCCTCCACACGAACCTCGGCCGGGCGCCCCTCGCAGCACCCGCCATCGATCGCGTCGCGGGCATCGCGCGCGGCTACTCGTCGCTCGAGTACGACCTCGCACGCGGCGCCCGCGGGACGCGCGACGTCCACGCCGAAGCGCTTCTCTGCCGCCTCACCGGCGCCGAGGCCGCCGTCGTCGTCAACAACAACGCGGCGGCGACGATGATTGTGCTGGCGGCGCTGGCCGCGGGACGCGAAGTCATCGTGTCGCGCGGCGAGCTGATCGAGATCGGCGGTGGCTTCCGCGTACCGGACGTGATGGCCCAGTCCGGCGCCGTGCTGCGCGAGGTGGGGACGACGAACAAGACGCGAGCGGCGGACTACGCCGCCGTCGTCACGGAGCGGACCGCTCTGATCCTGCGCGTCCATCCGTCAAATTTCCGCATCGAGGGGTTTACGGAACGCCCGACTCTTGCCGAGCTGGTGGCCGTCGGCAAGAGCGGCAACATCCCAGTCGCCGAAGATCTCGGAAGTGGCTATCTCAAAAAGGGGCCGTACCCCTTTTCCCCGGCTGAGTCGCCGAAAAAGGCGTACGGCCCCTTCCTGGAGCCGACGATCGAGGAGACGGTCGCCGCGGGCGTCGACGTCTGTTGCTTCAGTGGCGACAAGCTCCTCGGCGGCCCGCAGGCCGGCATCATCGTCGGACGCGCGGCGCTCGTGGGCCGGATCCGCACGCACCCGCTGATGCGAGCCCTCCGCGTGGACAAGATGACCTACGCCGCGCTCGAGGCGACGCTGGAGGAATACGCGGCCGGCCGCGCGGCGACGACGATTCCGGTGCAGCGGATGCTCGCGACGACGGCGGATGAAATCCGCGCGCGCGCAGAAGCGCTCGCGGCGGCGCTCGAGGCGAGCGGCGGCTGGCACGCGGAGCTCCTGCCCGGCACGTCGGCGATCGGTGGCGGCAGCGCGCCGGGGGTCGAGCTCGCGACCTGGCTCGTCGCGATTGCGAAAGATGGCCTGACGCCGGATGCGCTCGAAGAACGATTGCGAAAGCTCTCGCCGCCGGTCATCGCGCGGATCGAAAGAGATCGCCTGCTCCTGGATCTGCGGACGGTCCCCACCGGCCAGGACCCGCAGCTCTCGGCGCTTCTTCAGCTTATCGGTATTCCGTGACGGGCCCTTAGAAGTAGATCTGACTGCCGATCTGGAGCAGCCGCCCCTGCATGATGGTATTCGGGCGATAGACGGTCGGACCGAACGTGGTGACGGCAGCCAGAACCGGATTCGAATTGAACGCGTTGAACATGTCGAACTGAAGCATCAACCGTCTCGAGCCCGCCAGCTGGATCTTCTTCGCGAACCGCAAGTCGAGCTGATTGATGCGCGGCAGGTATCGATCAGGGCTCGACGGATCGTCGAGCGGCACGGTGATGGACGTCTGCACCAGCGCCGGATAGATCGCGCGGGTGACACCGTAGGTGACGCTCTCGGAATTGCCCGGAAAGCTGCTGAGCGTCCCGCTGACCTGCGTACCGAGAGGCAGCGGCATGGAGCCGCCGAACTTGTACAACGGCCTCCATGGCGCCGACTGCTTGCAGTACTGCCGGCCCCAAACCGGGGTCGCCAGGCTTCCGGTGAAGTTCGGATCGACGACGTCGCACAGATCCTGCGAGCTGCCTCCAAACGACGCACCGCCGTACAGGCGACCGCCCTCGCCAAACCGGCCCATTGCCGACAGATCGATGCCGTCCCAGTACAGGCGGTTGGTCTTCGACGTTGTATCGACCAGATTGGTCCGGCCCAGCTTCGCGGGATTGAGGTTGTAAACGGTGATCGTCTGGCCGCCTCCGCGCGGATCGGGAATCTGCACGGGCGTGTAGTCGGTGTTCACGTTCACCAGCGTGTTCACCGTCTGCGCCAGGTCGTAGAACATCCGGTGATAGTAGCCGGCGGTGACCGACATCCGCGGGAGGAGCTGGTGCTGGACCGCCGCGGAGACTTCCATCTGTTTTTCGCGTTCGACGTTCGGGTCCTGGAACCGCGGGGCGCGAGTGCCGAAGTTGCTGAGCGTGCTCGGTCCGACTTCGTTGTACTGGGGAAACAGATCGCCGTTGATGTCTCTCCACGTTCGCTGGTCCGTCAGGACGCCAAGCGGGTTGTAGAGATCCGCTTGACCGTTCCCCATGATGGCCACGTACTTGCCGACATTCGCCTTGAGGGCGGTTTTACCGTTTCCGAGGAGATTGTAGATGACGCCGAAACGCGGCGACCAATTCTTGAAGGACAGCATGTCGTCGATCGCAGCGAAGTGGCGCTCCGGCAGCCACGGCGACGCCGGCGCCGTCTGCTCGGCGACCCACGGATGGAACCAGTCGTAGCGGATTCCGGGATTGATCGTCAGGCGCTTGAGTGTCCAGCTGTCCTGAAAGAACAAGCCGCTTTCGTCATGACCAGGCTTGTTGAAAACGGGCGTGTTGTCGACGAGCACCGAGGAGGCAGCGCCGGCGCGAAACTGCGCCACCATGTGCCAGGGATCGACGTTGTAGTACGAGTCCTCGACGGCGTGGTTGTACTGAACGCCGCCCTTGAGCGCATGCGACCCCGTGACGTACGCCAGCGACGCCGAGTAATACCGCTTGTAGTTGTTCCGGTGGAAGAGGCCCCCAGGGCGGGCGCCCCACCGCGTGGACAGCGTGAGATCCTGGTACCCCAGATTCTGGTAGGCAGCGGCACCGGGCAGATACGTGAACGTATAGTTCAGAAAATACTGCGAGACGCCCGCGTCCCACAGCAGCTTGTTGGTGAGAGGCGCCTGCCACTTGAGGGCCGCCGAGTACGACAGCCGCATGTCCTGCGGCGTCGAGGACTCCGGCGACACGCCGGCCGCAAGCTCGCGGTGACCGCGCTGTTTGTTCTCCTTCGAATAGAATCCCGCAATCTTGTGGTTCTTCGTCGCCTGCCAGGTCAGCCTCGCGACATTGCTCAGCTCGTAGTTGTCGTCGACACCCTGGCAACCGTGGGCCCTTTCGGCATCCGTCCCGAACTGGTCGCAGACGGCCTGATCGCGGTAGAAGCTGTTGCCGACAAGGAAGTTGCCGCCGTTATAACGGTGGACCGTGAAGAACCACAGCCTGTCTTTCTTGATCGGTCCGCCCAGCGAGACTTGCGTGTCCCAGAGCTCCATCACGCCGTCAGGAACCCTGAGACCGGCTTTCTCCAGATCGGTCGTGAAGTTGCTCGTCTGCCACGGCTCGATCTGCGCCAGCCCGTAACCGTGGAAGGCGTTGCCGCCTTCTTTCGAGGTCATCTGGATCCGGACGCCGCCATAAGCGACTTCGGCTGGTATGGCACTCGTTGTGTACGTGTATTCCTCGAACTGGCCGTCGTTGTAGTACTGCGCCGCCGTGCCGTTGCCGATGCCGGATTGGACCGTCATGCCGTCAATCTGGTACACGTTGTCGCCGCGAGAACCGTGTGAGTTGAGCGTGACGGACTGGAAGCCCGCCGTACCGCCGACGTCGACGCCGCCACGTTCGCCGCCACTGGTCGTGATCCCGGGCAGGACCTTGCCGATCGCCTGGACACTGCGGCCCGTGGGGATCGCGTCGAGTGCCGGTCGCGTGACCTGCTGAGAGACCTGCGCGCTCTGCACATCCACAAGCGGCGAAGCGCCGGACACCGTCACGGATTCTTCCAAGGCGCCGACCTTCAAGTCCGCATTCACCTGCGCGGTGAAGTTCGTTGTCAACTCGATGCCTTCGCGATGGAAGACGGTGAATCCCGGCAGCGTGAAGGTGACGGCGTAGGTCCCTGGGAGCAGGTTCACAATCTTGTATTGGCCCGCGCCGTCGGTGACCGCCGAACGCGTTTTTTCGATCAGCGCCGGGCTGGCCGCTTCGACGGTGACGCCTGGCAACACGGCGCCGCTGTCGTCCCGGACGACCCCCGCAATGCCGCTGCCTTGCTGAGCGGCCGCCTGCGCGGCGAGCGTCAGGCAGGACACCAGCACCGCCGCGCCGATCAGGTGAGGATTCCCGCGTCTCATCTTGACTCTCAGGCGCTCTACTTCGTGACGCTGACGTTCACGTACCCGTTCGTCCAGCAGCAGTGGAACTGGTATGAACCGTTTTCGCCGGGGTTATCGATGGCCTGCACGCGCAGGACGTAGTTGCCAGGAGCGCTGAACGTGGCTTTCGTCGAGGCGGTCGATGTGTCGCCCTTCCAGAGATCGACGGATGGCGGGCTGAAGGTGACATCGCCGGGACCTTGATGTTTGGCCCAGACCACCCACCACGCGCGCGTCTTGCCGTTCCGGATATACGGACGCTCCTCATCATCGTCGGCGTCCATGACACCACCGGGACCGATCACGCTTGGCGGGCCCGTCACCGAGAGAGTCAGCGGGAGCGCGCTCCCGGCGGCCACCGTGATTGGTCCCGCCTTCACGCCGCTCCGGCCCCTGCCTTCTGGACCGTCAGGCAGGAATTTGATGAGTGGCGCTGCGCTGCTCCGTCCGGCTTCTTTCGCGCTCAGCTCCTGGATCCTGTAATTGATGGATCCCAGGTGACCGGGAACGGAATACGTCTTGCCACGTTCCCGCAGTGTCCACACGACTCGCTCGGTCTTGCCAAAATCGGCCGGCACGTTCACGGGGAACGTACAAAAGTAGCGACGGTAAAGGTTGGGGGGCCCTGGCACCGGCATGAAGTGCGTCGGCTGCGCTCCGTCAAAGCGCTTCGGTTCGATGAAGTTGTCGGTTCCCAGCGGGATGTCCAGCGACTCCTTCGTGTTCAGATTGAAATACCCGAAACACAGGTCGTAGGAACCGTCGGCCTTCTGATACCACCCGTCGAAGATCGGAATCACAGGCTGCCCGGACGGGCGCAGGTTCGAGAACATCCACTCCATGCCGTCGGTCGGATGCTGCGCGCGCAGAGGCGTCCAGTTCCCGGCCAACAGACCGGCAAACAGAATAGCTGCGGCCAGATTTCGCAGTGTCATCGGCGGTCCCTCTCTGTCCTGCAAAGCCTGTGAAAAAACCGGAGTTTTACCGCAGAGCACGCATGGTTCGACAAGCTCACCATGAGCGCTCATCCTGAGCCTGTCGAAGGATGCGGTCTCGGCGGATAGTAGTGGGTTTCTTCACACGCTCTGCAGCCTGTGACCGGGTCTCAATGTCGACTCGCAGGACTCGCCGGGCTGGTCACTTTCGGCTCCGATTTATGCAGCCGTTCTCGTTCCGCGACCAGCTTCTTGAAGTCCTCTTCTTTTTCAAAGAACGTCATGCCGATCCAGATATGGGACATCTCGTCGACGGTCCGGCTGCCGGCGACCACCCACTGGTCGGGATCCGGATTGCCTTTGTGCGGCGTGTTGTCGAACATCGACGTGGTGATGAGCACGGTCCCCTTCGGCAACAGCGGACGCACGTTCGGTTCGTACACGAAAGTCGTGTGCCACCCGTGATCCCAATTCAGCTTGTTGATGATTTCCCGGCGTCCATCCGGGTAGATCGCCTCGACGATCTGGTACTTGCCCCGGACATGCATGTGGCCACGCAGGTCGTGAATCCGCGCAGGCCTGTCGAGCACGTACGTGCCCTGGTACATCGCCGTTCCATTCGGCGGAATCAGGAGGTCGCCGCGTCTCGCGATCTCCCTGCTGTGCTTTGACGGAGTCGCCGCACCCGTGGACATGTCCGCTCTGAACTGCACCTGACCCTGGGTTTCGAACTGAGGCCGCTGCCCTTCCGGGTAGAACCACAGGCCGACAACCATGACGGCTTTCACGTCCTTGGCGATCGGCCAGAAATGCATGCCGAAGTTGACGGTCGAATCGGGCTTGATCAGCTTCCCGGCGTCGTCCGGGAAAATCTGGCCTTCCGTGCCGACGGCCGATGCGATGAGCGGCGAGCTCTTGCCGTCCTGTTTCAGGCTCGGGTTCGCGTGGTGAAAAACATACCGGCTCTCGGGATTCGCAGGCTTGATCTCAATCGCGCGAATCCATCGCTCGCTCGTGAGCCCCTTCACCTTCGTCTGCATCGGCGGAAACTGGTCCATCCCGTTGGCAACGACGTTGTACGCCGGCGACTCCACGATGAGATCCGGCGGGCGGCCGAAGCGATCCTGGTATCGCCATGAGTTGATGAAATCCGGCCACTTCACCGGAGGCGGCATGTCGGCCGGATTACCCTGCGGAGCTCCCGCATCAACCCACCGAGCGATCGTATCCACGTCGTGATCCGACAGCGAAAGATCGTTCGTGAACTCCTGTATCCCGACCGTCTTGTCGATCGGCCAAGGCGGCATCTTCCGGCTGACCACCCGGTCTTTGACGGAACGTGCCCAGGGCCGCGCGTCGGCATAGGTCAGCAGCGACATCGGGGCGATCGAGCCCGGCTGGTGGCACACCTGACACTTCTTCTGAAAGATCGGCGCGATGTCCTTCGAAAAAGTCGGAGCGTCGGCTCCGGCCGTCTGCGGCCCCCCGCTCTGCCGCGGCCCGGCCGAAAGCGCAGGGGCGAACGCCAGCAGTCCGGCTCCAAGCGCCGAAAAGACTGAAACCTGGCACAACCTGCGGTGAAAGGTCTGTGTGTTCATGACCCCTGCATTCTCGACCCCTTTGGAGCGTGTGTCCAGTGTTGTCTTTCCAGGAAACTGTTACCAGACGACCATCGCACCTGCAGAATTGCTACACTCCGGCGGCAGATTGTAGACATCGGTCATGACCTCGCAATCCGCTTGAGGAGGTGCCTATGGCACGGATGATGTGGGCGGGCGGAGTGTACTTGAGCCTGCTTGCCGCGATCGGGCTCGCGCCCCACGGGCTGCAACCGACCGCCGCCGCGCAAGGACAGCTGCGGGTGCCGCGGTTCGTGGTCGACCCACTGTGGAACAAGCCGCTGCCACACAAGTGGACGACGGGGCAGGTGTCGGGAGTGGCCGTCGATTCGCATGACCACATCTGGATCGTCCATCGGCCGGCGACCATCGCTGACGGCGAGAAGGCCGCCTCGTTCAACCCGCCGCTGGCGGAGTGTTGCATTCCGGCGCCTCCGATTCTGGAGTTCGATCCCGCCGGCAACATGGTCCGCGCTTTCGGTGGTCCTGGCGCTGGTTACGAGTGGCCGTCCACCGAGCACGGGATCTTCGTCGACTACAGGGACAACGTGTGGACAGCCGGCAGCGGGAGGGGCGACGCCCAGATTCTGAAGTTCACGAACACGGGGAAGTTCCTCCTGCAAATCGGCCATCGCGGCCAGAGCAAGGGCAGCAACGACATCCAGAACCTGGGGCAGCCTGCCGGCATCTTCGTGTACCCGAAGACCAACGAGCTGTTCGTCGCTGACGGGTACGGGAACCGCCGCGTCATCGTCTTCGACGCCGACAGCGGTGCGTACAAGCGCCACTGGGGAGCGTACGGAAAGAAACCGGAGGACACGCCGCTTCCGCCGCGCGCGCAGATCATTCAGGGACCGCCTCCGGCGCTGTTCAACAACCCCGTGCACTCGGTTGTGGTGTCGAACGATGATGTCGTCTACGTCGCCGACCGCGGGAACAACCGCCTGCAGGTCTTCACGCTCGACGGCACGTTCGTCCGTGAAGTCTTCATCAAGCGGGACACGCTGCAGAACGAAGGCACGGTGCACGACTTTGCCTTTTCACCCGACAAGGAGCAACGGTTCCTCTACGTCGTCGACGGCTCCAACAAGTGGGTGCGGATTCTGAATCGGAAAACGCTCGAGATTGTGGATTCAGTGGGCGGGCGGGCCGGACACGGCGCTCAGGAGTTTTTCCACATCCACAGCATGGCTGCCGATTCGAAGGGCAACATCTACCTCGGCGAGGTGAACCAGGGGCAGCGGTACATGAAGTACGCGTTCAAGGGAATGGGAGCACCGGCAAATCCGCCCGGAGCAACGTCCACGACTTCGAATGTTGGGCGACCCTTTTAGGGTCGCCGGTTGGCTTCGAGTGTAGGGCGACGCTTTCAGGGTCGCCGTTCGGCGAGGTGAAAGCCTCGCCCTACTGCACGTAATGCCCGGTGCGATGCAGCTCGTCGTAGATCAGTCCCACGTTCTCCTTCGTCTTGGGTTCGGCGATGGTGTAGTCCTTGTATCTCACGGTCAGCGTTTTCACCATCGCGGCCGCCGCTTCATCCGCGTTCTTGTTGGCTTTCATCGCCTCCTGCACGCTCATGAGGAACTCCCGTTGGAACCCGGCGAACTCCTCGACATCCTTCCACGTCATCAGCGTGCTGTGGCCGGTGATCACGGTGTCGACATCCTTGATGCCCGCGACGGCTTTCGCGAGCGTCTGAGGCAGGCTCACCGCGCTGCCGCCGTCGAACGGCATGACGTTGGGCACGGCTTTCCGCGCAAAGAGGTCGGCGAAGTGCGCCACGCGCAACATCGGGAACACGATGATGGCGTCCCCGTTCGTGTGCCCGGGACCGAAGTAGTACAGGTCGATCCGATCCTTCCCGGACCCCATCGTCATCTTGTCTTTGAACGTTTTCTTCGGCAGGTACTTCGCGTTCTCGCCCTTGAAGGACTGGCAGTTGCCGAGCGCCGTGCATGTTTCCTTCGCCATGTTGTTCCGCGTGTTCTCCTGGGCGACGAACTCGACCGTCGCCGGGAACTCGGTGTTGCTGCCCGTATGGTCCCGGTGCGTGTGCGTGTTGATGATGGTCGTCACCGGCTTGTCGGTCACCGTGTGGAGCTGGCGAAGAATCTCCTGTCCCCAACCGGGGTTCTTGGCATCGACGAGGACGACTCCGCTGTCGGTGACGAACGCAGCGGTGTTACCGCCGCTGGCGGGTTCGAAGATGTAGTACAGGTTGTCTTTGACCTTCTCGATCCTGGCGACCTTCGGCCCCTCCTGTCCTCCACGTCCCTGGAACCCGGCCACGGCGACCGCCAGCGTGCCGCCGGCGATGATGGCGCAGAGCGCGCTGACAATCTCTTTCCGTCTTCTCATATGTGATGCTCCCGGAGCAAAAAAGAGACGCGTTACCTCCTGTTGGATGCGGGCGTCGTTGCAGGAATCGGCACACCCGACTCATGGGTCAGCGGCGTCGTCCCCGCGGGGATTTTGTTGGCCTGGAGCAGAAATGCCACGATGTTGAGGTTGTCCTCTTCGCCCGCCGACCCCGGTGTATCCGGCGGCATCGTCTTGTTGATCCGCGTGAAGAGATCGTTGCTCGTTTTCCCCCGCCACGCGTTCAAGAATGAGCTGCCGGCGAGCGGCTTCGCGTCCTGATCACCTTGAAAATCGGGCCGGTGACACCCCTCGCAGTTCACCTGATAGGCCGCCTTGCCGGCCTCCGCCTGCTCCTTCGTATAGGTCCCGGCCGGCGTCGCCTGCTGCCCCCGAACCAATGCCACGGCAAGCGCCACGACGGCGGGAACGACGATCAGACGCACGGAGAGTGGTTGGAGATCTTTAGTCACTTGCGCGGTTCCAGCACGAGCCAGCCCCACAAGTTGCCTTCGGGCGCCTTCTCGCTGTGGATCTGGACGTAGAAGTTGCCCTTCCTGAACATCGGCGCCTGAGTCGGAGTGAGCTCAATCGAGCCGCTGATCGATCCGGCCGGGGCCTTGGTCACCGTGAGCTCGGCCACTACCTTACCGCGCATCCCCATGTTCGGGCCCTGGTGGAGCTGGGCGATCGTCGCGGGAGACGTCATTCCGCTGAACGTGCCCGTAATGGTGACCTTGTTGCCGACGAGCTCGGCGGTCACGAGACCGCCGCCTTTGATGGTGTCGAGCTGGCTCGTGTCGAGCGGCACCGGGCTCAATCTCGTCTTGTATTTTTCAGCGCCCTGCGCAGCGACCGACAGCCCCAGATAGAGCACTGCGGCTCCGATCAGCACGGCGTCGGAGCCTTGTTTGAGATTCATGCCGATTTCTCCCGCAAAAAGTACGTTCAGAACTCGAACTGGACGCCGACCTTGAACATGCGTGCGTCGAGCACCTGCGTCGGGGTCAGCCACGACGGCCCGAACGTCGTGTTCATCGAAAGCACCGGGTTCGCGTTCAGCGCGTTGTAGCAGTCGAACTGACCCTGAATGCGAAGCGCGCCGACCTTGACCGCCTTGCTCAACCGAAGGTCCAGCTGGTTGATCCGCCTCTCGAACACCGAGTTGGGTGCCAGCAGCTCGATATTTCGCGCCGTCCCGCTCGACAGATTGCGGCCGAGCTCCGGGGCGATGACCGCGTTCGATGCCGACCAGGTCGCCGCGATCGGCGCGCCCGGCAGGCTCTGGAAGTTGGCCGACCCCGTGAGTCCCTTCAACAAGGGAACGGATCCGAACACCTTGAGACGGGGCTGATACGGCGGCTTGATCTCGCAGAAGCGCAGCTGCTCCGGGTTGTCGACGACGAAGCACCAGTTGGTCGCCGACTTCGTGACGCCGAGGCCGATGGTGTTGCTGATCGAGTTGCCCCAGTTGACGCCGCCCTGGATCATCGCGCCGCGAGGCAGCCGCGCGCTCATGTTGACGTCCGCGCCGTTGTAATACTCGGTCTGCTTCCCGTAATTCTTCGCGAACGTCACCAGGTTGTCGACCTGCCCGAATTTCGACGGAATGAGGTCGTACAGCCCGCAAATCCGGCGGCCGCTGACGCCGCCGAGGCGTGGATCGATCGGCGCCGTGACGCAGAACTGCTGGTAATCGGACAGCGTGACCAGCAGGTTGTCGGTGGTTGTGCTCTCCCAGGTGGGCGCGGCGGCGCTCGAGGGTCCGGCCCCCAGGCCAAAGTTGCCATACCACGTGCGGTAGAAGCCCGCGCTCACGGCCACGTTGCCACGAAGCTGCTGCTCGACGCTCGTGCCGAACTGCCAGTTGTACTGGCGCTTCCCCCAGCCCTTCAACGCATCGGGATCGGGATGCGTCGTGATCTTCAGCTGGCCGAATTGCGCATCCGACATGGGCCCGCATTCGCCGTTGGTCTGCGGGTTCTTCAGATCGCAATCGGGGACGAAGTTGCTCCGGCGCGGATCGCCGACGGGAAACGTCGTGTCGGTCCACGATCGGGTGACGCTGTTGACCGACGTATTGGCGAAGTTGTACGCGTCAGCCTGCTGGGCGGTTTCCGCGACGACATAGCGCCCGAGGCTCGCCTTGACCGCCGTTCGCCCATTGCCGAACACATCGTACGAGACGCCGAGCCGCGGGTTGATGTCCTTCCAGCAGGGCAGACAGTCCTGCGACGGGAAACTGCGATCCTGGGACAACGGGCCAGCCACCTGAGACTGGGCGGGATTGTAGGTGCGCAGCCAATCGAATCGTAGACCCATGCTCAGAGTGAGTCGGTTCATCGTCCACTGATCCTGCGCGTACCAGGCGAAGTCGGGGTTCATGATCCCCAGCGTCAGAATCGGTCCCGCCGATTCGGTGATCTGGAACGGGACGCCCGCTCGGAACGTGTAGGTGTAGCCGAAATCGTTGGGCTTGCTGTAATTCCAACTGTGGCCGTACTCGTAGAAGATCCCGGTCTTGACGTTGTGGCTTCCGGTGACGTAGGCGATGGAGAACCGCTCGTTGGTCTGGCTGGGCCTCTGGGTGTCGCGGTTCGTGTTTGCCGGCGCGATGTACCGGAAACCGGCGGTTGCGCCACCCGCCAGGCCGGTTTGCTCGATCACCGAGATCATGCTGGAGTTTCTTGGAGGCGCGATCGAGGGAGCCTGGTTGTGGTACCTCGCAATCAGCACGGTCGCGCCGGCCGAGAAGAGGAGCTTGTCGGTGGCCGGGTAGGTCCAGGTCGACTGCGTCATATTGCTGCGCCAGCGCGACTCGTTCGCCGCCTCGAGCGCCGTGGTGGCGCTCGCCAGGCTCAGCGTGCACGGACAGTTGAATTGAAAGTCGTGAGAGATGGTGACCTTGTTGCGCTCCGAGACTTTCCAGGTGACGCGGAAGTTGTCAGACTGGTTCCACTGGTACCCGGTGACCGGTTTGCCGAAGTCGGGGGTAAACGTGTAAGTCGGCGAGAGCGGGGTCGCATTCCGGTACAGATTTGGCACAAGGAGCTCCTGGCCCCAATGCCGATGCGCCGTGAACCACCACAGCTTATCGTGGCGGAACGGGCCGCCCATGGCGCCGTTGAGATCGTAAATGTCGTTGATGCCGTTGACCGTCTTGAGACCGCGGCCCCGCAGTTCATCGTCGATGTTGTCGCCCTGGAGTTTCTTGCCGGCGTAGTTGGCCAGGAAGTAACCGGCGTTGCGATTCCCACCGTCTTTCGGCACCACGTCCACCATCACGCCGCCGGTGGGCGCTTCTCCGGAACCGCCGTTGGCCAGCGCCACGACGATCTCCTCGGAGCTCGCGGGATTGATGAAGAACGCGCGGCCGGTTCCACCCTGCACCATCGCGTTGTAGCGCATGCCGTCCTGCAGAAGCTTCTGGTCGCTCTGTTTGCCGCCGTGGATCGCCATGCGGACGGACAACTCGCCCTTGCTGCCACCGACGTCCTGGGCGTTGGGCGGGCTGACCACCGCCGGCACGAGCGCGGCGTAGCCGAGCATGCCCTTGTTGGTTGGCACCGTATCCAGAAGGGCGCGCGAGAACGTCTTCTGCTGGTTCACGTTCTGAACGTCGACGAGCGCGCTCTGGCCGGAGACGGTGACGGTCTCGGTGAGCGCTCCGACGTTCAGCTCAACGTTGATGGCGGCGGTGAAGTTCGCCGTCAGCTCGATGCCCTCCCGCTTGGCTACGCTGAAGCCCGACAGCGTGAAGGTGACCGAGTAGGTGCCCGGCCGCAGCTCCGTGATCTTGTACTGGCCTTGACCGTCGGTCACAGCGGAGCGGATCCGCTCGATCAGCGCCGGACTGCTGGCTTCGACCGTCACGCCTGGCAACACCGCCCCAGACGAGTCTTTCACGACTCCGGCGATGGCGCTGGTGGTCTGGGCCCATCCGGCTGCAGGCGCCAGCATCGAGCACGCAAGGACCACGAGGCACGCACGCATTCGTTTCACCTGAACCTCCCCTGGCAGGCCACGGGCTGCCAGACCTCCGCGCCTCCTCGATACGGCGAGCAGTCACCAGGCGTCTTTATTTTTTGTCCGGCAGCGCGAACACATAGAGACTGCTGCCGCTCCGCGGATATTTGATGTCGGTGACTATCGTATTCGGAACCTGCCGCGGGCTGCCGCCA
The DNA here is from genome assembly GCA_003222535.1 of Acidobacteriota bacterium. GTDB lineage: Bacteria > Acidobacteriota > Vicinamibacteria > Vicinamibacterales > CAVVIG01 > QHWJ01. The sequence goes on from QHWJ01000227.1 coordinate 21,847, forward strand.
CCCAAGCCGGTCGAGACCGCGATGTACTGTTTGCCGCCGATGCCGAAGGAGACGGGGAAGCCCTGCACCGACGTCCCGAGACGGGTCGTCCAGACGTCCTGACCGTTCTGCACGTCGACGGCGCGGAACGTACGGTTCAAATCGCCGACGAAGGCCAGGCCGCCGCCGGTCGAGAGCACGGACGTGAGGAACGGCGCGCGCTGCTGGCGGTTCCAGACTTCCTTCATCGTCTTGATGTCGAAGGCGGAGAGCCTGCCAACGTTGCCGTCTGTGCCCGGCATCTCGTAGAAGAGCCGGTCGGCCGACGCCCCCCCTGCGCCCTCCACGAGATCCACCTTGCGCGCCCGCATCTCCATACAGCTCTGGCTGAGCGGGATGATCATGTATCCGGTTCCCGGATGGTATGTCATGGCCGGCCAGTTCTTGCCCCCTTCGGTGCTGGGGCACGCCTGCTGCCACTCGTCGAACTTCTGCTCGATCAGATCGGCCCGGTACGAGATCGCGCCGGTCTTCGGGTCGATGGAATCGTAAATGTTCTGGAAGATCGTCTCCTTGTGGTCGATGTGTTCGCCGCTCTTCCGATCGAGCTTCCAGAGGATCGCCGACTTGCCGATGGAGAACACGAGCTTGCGATCGCCGACGTCGACCAGCACGCGCTCGAAGACTTCATCCAGGTCGAGCGCTTCGGCCGGAATGTGCTGGTAGTACCACTTGAGCGTGCCGTCGTCGGGATTGAGGGCGATCGTCGAGCTTGTGTAGAGCACGGGATCGGAGAATTTCAGCCCACGGCTGATCGGCGCCCATGGCTTGGCTTGCGCAACGCCCCAATACGTGAGGTTCAGCTCGGGATCATAGCTGCCGGTAATCCACGTTTCACCGCCGCCGCGCAGCGAGTCCGGCAGCGTGCCCCAGGTGTCACCGCCGGCTTGTCCCTGTCGCGCCACGGTGTAGAACTTCCAGAGCTGCCTGCCCGTCTGGGCGTCGTAGGCGCTGATGAAGCAGCCGGCGTCCTTCTGGAACCTCGTGCAGCCGCCGAGTCCCTGAAGGATCTTTCCGTTGATTGCGATGGGGCCGCTCGTATTGAGGAATCCCAGTGCCCGATCCGCGATCCGCGTCTGCCACGCGAGCCCGCCGTTGCGGGCGTTGATCGCCACCAGTTGCGCGTCGTTGGTGGCAAGGAAGATCTTGTCCTGATAGATCGCCAGGCCGCGCAGCGCCGTCGTGGAGGGAATGCCGAGATTGTGTTCCCAGATGAGATCGCCCGTCCGCGCATCGAGGGCCTGCAGCACGTGTCCGCAGTTCAGGAGATACATGATGCCGTTGTGAACGATCGGGGTCGGCTGATTCCGTCCCGAAGCCCCGCACTCGTTCATCGCCCAGACCCATTGCATCCGCAGGTCGTGCACGTTGTCCCTTGTGATCTGGTTCAGCGGGCTGTGGTTCCATGCGTTGTAGGTGCGCCGCACGATCAGCCAGTCGCTGGGATCGGGATTGCGGAGCATCGTGTCGGTGACCGGCACGTAGTTCTTGACCTCGCCGTCGACCGTGATGCCCGCGCGGGCGACAGGCTGGCCCCGTCCGCCACGTCCTTGAGGCGCGGCTCCGCCTCCGGCCGGGGCTGCTGCGCCGCGTCCGCCTGCCGGCGCCGGGGGCTGTTGTCCCGCGGCGAGGACGACGCCCAGAGCCACCATGGCGAAAGGGACAAGCAATCGGATGTGCGTCGATCGGATCATCGTCATTGGGGCCCTCCCCGCAGAAACCAGTGACACCAGGAGCGTGTCCGGGGAATGTGACCACGCTCTGGCAGGCCGGCTCCGCCGACGAAAAACGGCCCGAATTCCCCAAGTTGTGCCGCGCGACGCGCGGCGGCCAGGAGCCCGCGAGGCATTGCTCAGACGGCTCCTAGCGGGCGGCGCTGGGCCGCGACGCCTGCGGATGAAGGATGAGCTTTTGCGCGCGCCAGTTGGAGCTTTCAGCCACGTACACATCGTTTTCCGAAGGGCACGCGAGCTGGTGCGCGCCGGAGAATTGTTTCAGCTGGCGTCCGGACTTCCCAATCACTCCGAGTACTTTGCCGTCGAGGGTCACCTTGAAAATCCGACCGGGCCAGGTGCTTTCTCCGACGAACATCACCTGGTTCGGCCCTGGCGTGATGCAGACGGCGTTGGGCGCGCCGACGCCGTTCATGCTGCCGGGGGGCGGCGTGGGCCCGTTCACGGCCTTGGTTCCCGGAGCCGGCGGGATCTCAATCTTGAACATCCGCAGGAACTTGCCGTCGGTATCGAACACCTGGATGCGCTGGTTGCCGCGATCGCCGACATACACGTTGTCGTTCTTATCGATCGCGATGGCGTGCGGCGTGCGGAATTGTCCCGGACCGGCGCCCGGATCGCCCCACGATTTGACCCAGTCGCCGTTCTTGTCGTACTTCGCGACGCGGGAGTTGACATATCCGTCCGTGATGTAGATGTTGCCCTGGGAGTCCCAGGCGACGTCGGTCGGCTGGCGGAAGCGTCCGTCCTGCGGCGGCAGCGGCGGATTCGGGTGTGGGTGCGGCTCGGCGCCGTCGGCCGATTCCTGCCGCCGTCCGAAGACCATCATCACGCGGCCTGCCTGATTGAACTTGATGATCATGTCGGAGCCTTTGTCGACGGCCCAGATGTTGTCGTCCTTGTCGATGCGCACGGTGTGCGCGAACGACCAGCCATAGTTCTGCTTGCCGATTTCGCGGATGAATTCACCCTTGGGACCGAACTCGAGCAACTGGGCCGCCGTCGGACCAAACGCCGGACCCGAGGCGCTGTTGGACCGCGTGAAGACGAAGATGTGCCCCTTCGAGTTCACCGCCACGCCGGGAACCTCTCCGAAATTCATCCCTTCCGGCAGCTTGAAGAAGTCTGGAACCGAATCAAACGACATCTCAGGCGCGCTTTGCTGAGCGGACAACGGCGCCGCAAGCAGCAAGACCGACAGTGTGAACAGACTGCGTTTCATAAAGCCTCCCGGCTCGACACGACCTTCAGCTGCATTGTGGGGTGACGCTACGCTTTAGTCAGGCGGGTGTCAATTGTGGAGACGATCTCTGGCAGTTCAGCCCGGCGGAACAATCCGCTGCGGTGCGATGTCCTTTCTCGCCGGGGACAAGCAGCGCGTCGCGGTCGCTGGCGCACGCGCGTTGTTTGTCTTCGCGCTCGACGCGACTAAACCTCCACCGCTCTCGCCACGAAACGCACGAAAGACACGAAAGACACGAAAGACACGAAAAAGCCCGAAGGGTCTTCTTCGTGTTTTCGTGGTTTCGTGGTTTTCGTGGTTGCCTTTTTATCTCAGAAGCCAAGCCGCACGCTGAACTGCGCCGCGCGCGGCTGGCCGTTCCCGCCGCTCAGCGCGGTGAGGATCAGGAAGTCCGTCAACCGCTGGTCGGCGATCGAGCCGCCATTGGTGACGGTGCCGGCGTTGCTGAAATTCGCCGTGTTGAAGATGTTGTACGCCTCGATGCCCAGGTCGATCGTCTGCTTACCCGGGCGGAACTTGTAGCTGAACTTCATGTCCGTCTGCCGGAAGGAGGGCCCGCGCCCGCCGTTGCGGCCGCCGTTGTTGTCCGTGCAGAACGCGTTCACGCCCACACCGCAATAATGGCCCGCGGGCAGCGGGTCGAACAGCAGCCCGTTCCGGTCCGCGTCCACCGCCGAGTTGATGAGAGTGATCGGCGTTCCGGTCATGTACCGGGAAGCGCCGCTGACCGTCAGTCCGTGCGTTCGCGGAATCTCGACGCGGCCGCTGATGACGATGTTCTGCCGCCGGTCCGCGTTGAGCGGCCCGAAGTTGAGGTCCAGCCGCGGGTCGCCCAAGACCTGGTAATTGTTCTGGTGCGTCTGGTCGGCCTCGGCGTTCCCGCGCGCGTATCCAGCCGCATAGGACACGCGAGCGGCCCAGTTGCGGCTGTACCGCTTCTCGACCGAGACGTTCACGCCGTCGAATTGCGACGACCCGGCGTTGGTCCGCGTGAGCACCTGGTTGACGAACGGCGCGATTCCCAGCTGCGACGCGATGCCGTTGAGGTCGGTAAAGACGATGCGACCGGTGCGGCTCGTATCCTCGCGCAGCCCGGGATTCAGGTCGAACGTGACGAGCTGATCGCGGTTCCAGCTGTGAATGAAGTCGACGGTGGCGGCCAGCTGCGGGCCGAACTGCCTCTCGTAACCCATCGAGAGTTGATGCGTATTGGGCACCGCTCGATCGGGATTGTCGATGAAGGCGATGCCGGTGTTCCGGCCCAACGTTCCCGCCGGGATCAGCGAATTGAGCAGCGCGCGGTTGACGATCGGCCCGTTGACCAGGAACGGATCGGTCGGGAAGAGCCCGCGGCTCGGGCCGGGGTCGGCGGAGCTTGTGGGAAACGATGCCGTGAACGACGAACTGTAGACGCCCTGCGACACGAAGGGCGTCGTCGTCTGCAGAGTGACCTTGTCGTAGAAGATGCCGTAGCCGGCACGCACCACCGATTTGGTGCTTCCGGCCGGAGCCCAGGTGAAGCCGAGCCGTGGCGCGATGTTGTTCCTGTCGACCGCATGCGCCCCTGGCGTGAACAGCGGGTTGAACGCGTTGGTGATCGGGGTGATCTCGAGGTCGTAGCGCACGCCAAGGTTCAGCGTGACGTTCCCCCGGTGCCACTTGTCCTGCGCGAACAGCACCGCGACGTCGGTCGGCATCAGGATGTCGCTTGCCGAGGGCACCCTGATGGAGAGACGCTCTGGATAGGTCGACGGATCGTTCCGGTTGAAGGCCTTGTCCGTCGAAAAAGTGAACCTCCCGTTCATGTCGGTCTGATCGGGGAGCTCGATGGTGCTGTAAATGTACTGCCCGCCGAACTTCAAATCGTTGCTCCCTCCGGCCCACTGCGGCACGAACCACGAGTACGCCTCGCTGATCTCGTACGCATTGTCGATGCGGAAGAGCGCGCCGTTGTTCGGCCCGTCGAAGAACGTCAGCATGGCGAGCGTGGGCTCGAGATTGACCATCGGCACGCCGTCCTGCACTTCGGGCACGGTGAAGCCGTTCTTCTCATGGGTGTAACCGACGCGGACCTCGTTGAACCGCGTGTTCCCGAACACCGTGTTCCACTTGGCCCCGGTCGTCCTGTCGATGTCGAACTCCTGGTCTCTCCCGGCCAGCGATTCTCTCCTGGCGACGCGGCCGTAGGTCGGCGAGTACTCGACCAGATAGCGGGCGGTCCACGTGTTGCTGGCGTTGATCTGATGGTCGAAACGAACCATGTGGTTGATGAGGTGCATGCTCTGCGTGTTCGAGTAGTTCAGCTCCGGCCGGGCGGCGAAGACATTGCTGCGACCTTCGTCGTAGATGATGCGGTCCAGGCTGTAGAAGAAATGCGCCTTGTCCTTCTTGATCGGCCCGCCGAGGGTGCCGCCCCAGTCCTTCTGGGCCGTCTGGGGCTTGGCCAGGTTGTTCTGCGCGACGAAGAAGTCCCGCGCGGTGAACTTCGTGCCGGCGTAGCTGTCGAAGAGCGAGCCATGGAAGGTGTTCGTGCCCTGCTTCGTGATGACGTTGACGACCGCCCCGGCCGTGCGGCCAAACTCGGCGTCGTACTGGTTCGTCAACACCTGGAACTCCTGCACCGACTCGATCGCCGGGCGGACCTGGCTGCCGCACGACGAGCCAAGATAGTCGTCGTTGTTCCCGCCGCCATCGATGGAAAAGTTGCCGCTCCGGTTGCTCCCGCCGCCGACGATCAACGACTCACAGGAGAACGAGGCGGTGGACGAGGCGACCTGGATGCCCGGCGTCAGACCGACCGCGTACATCCAGTCTTTGTTCATGATCGGCAGCGCGCCGAGCTCCGCCTGACCGATGTTGGCGCCGATCTGCTTCGACGTGACGTCGACGAGAGGCGCCTGCCCCGACACGGTGATGCTCTCTTCGAGCCCGCCCACCGCGAGCGTGATGTCGAGCGTCGCGGTGTTTCCCACCGTGAGGAGCACATCCGGCCGTTCGTACTTCTTGAACCCCGTCAGGTCGGCCGTGATGCGATACGGGCCGGGAAGGATGCCGGTCACGAAGTAGGAGCCGTCGGCATTGCTGACAACCTGCCGGAACGTCCCGCTGCCCTGGTGCGTGACGAGGACCACGACACCGGGAAGCGCGCCTCCCGATTCGTCGAGCACACGACCCTGCACGGCTGAAGACTGACCTTGGGCCGCGGCTGGGATCGACGTCAGCGCCAGCAGCCCGGCGAGCACGACGACTGCGAGTCCACGCATGATTTCTCCTCCATCCCACCAAGGAAACGATCTGTCGGCCGACAACGAATGCCGGATGATTGCAACGGCTAGTCGAGAGGCGCGTAGGCCGAGACATGTCATGCGATACATGGAGGCTCCTTCGCACGAAAAACGCTGGCCCACCGACGCGATGAACCGGGGACGTCGAACAATGGGTCCGATGGCCTCCTTATACACCGAGATCCTCCGCTTAATCCAAGATTTCCCGTCAGGATATTCTTTCAGCTCGCCAAACCGTCAGCGTGGCACCAAGGTTTTGAATTTTTAGCAAACAGACCCTTCAGATCGCCGGAGCGGCGTCGGGATGCGGCGAAGCTATCGGGAGGTAAAGACGTTGCCCGCGTGTCAAGGCATTTGGGCGAGGTGCCCAGGGCGGGCCTTTACGGTCGCCTTACGGTTCCTGATTCGCACGTCGAGCCGGTGCCATCCGTCCTTCGCCACGCCGGGCGGCGCGCAGCTCACGAGAGAGATTCCAACGAACGGTCGGAAAGCGCCAACGACCAGGGCCGCTAGAGGATTAAACTAAGAGCGAGGGTGAGTCCCGATGAAATCGCTGACGCTTGGCCTCGCACTCGCGCTTGCCTGTAGCCTCTCGCGGCCGAATGGGCTTCTTGCGAACGCGGCGGGCGGCCACGGTGGTGGCGGACACTCAAGTGGAGGTCACTCGAGTGGTGGCCATTCCGGCGGCTCGCACTCGGGCGGCGGCCATTCCGGCGGGCGCTCTGGCGGTGGACACGCGGGAAGCAGCCACGCTGGTGGCGTTTCGCACAACGCCGCGGCCACGACACGATCTGGCGGATCGGTCTCGACCTCGGGTGCTGGCCGCGCCGGCGCGCGGCCCCGCGACGGCCGCCCCATCGTCGGAGCCGCAGTACCGCGAACAACGACGATTGCCCCGATCGTTGTCACGTCGTTTGGGACCCTGCCGTCCCGCCGCTGGCCGTACTACAGCAGCGCGTTCGGATTCGGTGCCTTGGGCTTCTATCAGAACCCGCTCCGGTCGGGATACAGCTACGGCGGTTACCCGACGTACGCGCAGGATCCTTTCGACGCCGCCGGTCCCACAGGCGGGCTGCGGCTGAAGGTCGAACCAACGGATGCTGAGGTATACGTCGACGGCTACTTCGCCGGCATCGTCGACGACTTCAACGGCCATTTTCAACGACTGAAGCTCACGGCCGGTCCGCATCGCATCGAGGTCCGCGCGCCGGGCTACCAGCCGCTCACATTCGACATCTCGATCCAACCACGGCACACGACCGAGTATCGGGGCGCGCTGCAGCGCTGAACGGTGAGGTGACGTGCGCTCGGAAGACCGTGGCAATCGGCGTGGTAAACGACGGTGACTTGGTCAGAGATCCGAGCCCGATTTGAAACGACGACTATCGAATCAGATCGTGATCTGGGTCAACGACGGGCGTGGGCATTTCACGCAGGAGCAGCCGTCGCCTTCTCCCACTCTCGCGCCTGTGACGACATTCGCTGGTCCTTGGCAAGATAGTCCGGTGTCGCTGGGCCCGACTGCGCCGCAAATTGTCGGCTCCAGCCGTCGGCACGAAACGGCTGTCGTTGGGATTCAGGTTCGCCCGCCGACGGTTCCGGTCGCCTTCGCTCTCAGCTTTTTCGCGCTTCCGTCCCTCCGCGCCCCGCCACTCACCGCCGCCCTCAATTAACCGGCTCACTGACACGCCTCGAGAAGGATAAGGCAAGGCGCGCGAGTACGCGTGCCCGCGTCGTGATCGGCGGACTGGTCGGACGGCCGCTATCGACCACTCGTGACACCAGAATGACGACTCGCAGGAGCCTCGTCCTCGTTGAACGACGCATGCCCCCGGCAAAGCGACGCCGCCTCTTCGGTGGTGCTACGCGCCTCGACGGAGAGCCTCGACCTGTCGTGCGCCGTCGGGATGGTGGCGTTCTGTTGCCCATCATATTCGTCGTTGGCGTGAGTGGTTTTCCATCACCCGTATTAGCGCAGACGGTCCTCACGTGGTCGGAGGTTCGCGCGAGATTCCAAGCGACGAATCCGCTCACCCCGATCTCGAACGCACGCTGGTCTTCACACTTCGAACCGCGTTCGTCCAGGTGCTCCAGGCGAAGGCCTTTTTAGTGCTGCCCAGACCAACCTGACCGCGTACGACCAGGCGCTGGCGTTGAGCCGCGACCGGTTTCAGGCCGGCGATATCGCGCAGATCGATCTCGACCGGCTCGAGCTTCAGCGTGTCACCTATGAATCCGACGTGAAGGTGCGGGTCGACCCGAACAAGCTGATCGCTTATGGCGTCAGCTTGGGCCAGATCGAACAACAGCTCGCGAACAACAACGTGAACGGCGGCGGAAGCTTCATCGAGGCAGGACTGCAGCAGATCAACGTGCGCGCCGTCGGTCAAGTGAAAACGGTCGCCGATATCGAGCGGACCGTCATCGCGAGCAAGAATGGCACCGCCGTGCGTATCAAAGACGTCGCGACGGTCGAGGAAGGCGCGAAGATTCGTCTCGGCCAGTTCGGCAAAGCCATCCATCGCGCCGACGGGCGGATTCTCGATAATGACGACGTCGTCGCCGGCATCGTGCTGGTGCGGAAGGGCGCGAACTCGGATTCGACGCTCGACGCGATCCACGGCAAGGTTCGGGAGCTCAACGATCACATCCTGCCGCCGGGGGTCAAAGTCGTACCCCATCTGGATCGCAGCGACCTCGTGCACCTGACGACGCACACGGTGATGCACAACCTGACCGAGGGCATCATCCTCGTGTCGCTGATTCTGTTCGTCTTTCTGGGAAACATTCGAGGCGCCCTGATCGTCACGTTGACGATTCCGTTCTCGCTGTTGTTCGCGGCGATTTGCCTGAATCTGCGGCACGTTCCGGCGAACTTGCTGTCGTTAGGCGCCCTCGACTTCGGCATGATCGTCGAAGGCGCCATCGTGATGATCGAGAACATCGTGCGAATGCTCTCGCATCGCCACCTCGAGAGGCACGAAACGGTCGCCCGGCGGATTGGCGCCGCCGCACACGAAGTGCAGCGGCCGGTCTTCTACTCGATCGCGATCATCATCGTCGCGTACCTGCCGATCTTCACGTTGCAGGCGGTCGAAGGCCGGCTGTTCAAACCGATGGCCTGGACGGTGGCGTTGGCGCTGCTCGGCGGGCTGCTCTTCTCGATGTTGGTCGGTCCGGTGCTGGCGAGCCTTGTGCTTTCCAAGGGCACGAGGGAATGGCGCAACCCGATCATGGGCGCGTTGACGCGCGCGTACGCGCGCGCGTTGAGCGTCGCCATCGACTGGCGGTGGGTAACGGTGACGGTCGCGGCGGCGGCGCTCGCCGGGACGTATCTCTTGAGTCGAACGGTTGGGTCCGAGTTCCTGCCGCACCTGGACGAGGGCGCCATCATGCTGAAGGCCGGCTGGCTGCTCCTCTTTCACGACGGTTGTCGGTTCGCGGTGCGCGGATCGTGGCGCCCGGACGCTGACGCAGGCTTCGTGTCTGCGCCGAATGGCGGCAGCCTCTCGGTGCGAATGTTCAGGATTACGAGCTGGTCCGCGCACAAAGCGCAGATCAGAGCCGCGTTTGGCCCGCTGAAGGTCCTGCACGAAGACAGCGACCGGCGACTCTGGTTTGAGATCGGCGACAAGCAAAGAACCCAGCACTACATCGATGTCGCGAATGGCCTCGGGACGTGCACCGGTCTCCTGGAGATTCGCACCACGACGACATCCGACGCTGGAGACACAGCGGCCAGAATCGCTGACAGCATCGGAGCCGCGCCGGACAAGTGGCCATAAGGGAGACGGTACGATCAGTCGCGACGGCCGGATTTTGAGAAGATACGTGGCCGGAACGGCACCGCGAGGGAGGGCACATGACTGAGACGCATCCGTTGGCCACCGAGATCGCGCGTCTGAACGCAATGGAACGACACATCATCGACCGGTTCATTCATCGACAACGCGTGGCGCGGGACATCACGCAGGTCCCAATTTCCCTGGGCGATCGCCTGGCCGACCACGTCGCCGCCTTCGGCGGCAGCTGGACGTTCATCGTGCTCGCCTTCGCCGCCATTGCCGTGTGGATGATGATCAACGCGGTCATCGCCAAGGCGTTCGACCCGTATCCGTACATCCTGCTGAATTTAGTGCTTTCGTGCGTCGCGGCCTTGCAAGCCCCCATCATCATGATGAGCCAGAACCGTCAGGCGGCTCACGATCGACTGGACGCTCAGCATGACTACGAGGTGAACATCAAGGCGGAGATCGAAATCGTCGCGCTCCACGCCAAGCTCGATGAGATCCGTGATCAGAAATGGGTCGAGCTCATGAAGGTGCAGGAGCAGCAGCTCGCGCTGTTGGGCGAACTTGGGTCGCACCCGGCGTCGTAACGCGCTGCTCGCGTTCGTCGTGACGGGATTGGCGTGGCCGCTGAGCGCACGCGCCCAGCAACCGTTCTCGACCGACGACGCTGATGTCACACCCCAAGGCTGGGTGCACGTAGAAGCGTTCAACGAATACGACTGGTTGCAACTCTCCCAGGCGCCGCACCGGCGACAGAATACGGTCAACATGCGGGTCAACTACGGGCTGGGGCGCGGGCTGGAGCTCGACCTCGATAGTCCGCTGATTACCATCGTCAACGACGCGACGGCGTCGCCGCGCCGACCGTTCGGGATCGGGGACACGAACTTCGGCGTCAAGTACAACCTCCGCGGCGAGCATCCGGACTCGCGCGCGCCGGCGCTGACCGTGACCGCCTACATCGAGACACCGACCGGCGACGCCGCCATTGGCTTGGGATCGGGCTTGATCGACGTGTGGATGTACGGCGTAGCGCAAAAGACGCTCGCTCCCGGTGTGGTCCTGCGAGTCAATGGCGGCTACCTGTTCACCGGCAACACGTCGACTGGAGTTGTGGGCATCACGACCGCGCGCGGGCACATCGCCACCTTGGCCGGCTCGCTCATGCGACGTGTCGCCGATCGTCTGACGCTCGGGGGTGAAGTGGCCGCCGCCGTCGCGAACGAGGCCGGGCGGGATCGCGCGCAGCTTCAAAGCCTGTTCGACGGAAGCTACGCTCTGCGCGAGCGGCTCACGCTTGATGTTGGACTCATCGCCGGGCGTTTCGCCGCCAGTCCTCGCGTCGGCGCGCAAGTAGGGTTTTCCTTGGACCTACCCAAGTAGGCTCGCGTCTTGTACTGGCCGCGGGAGGCAGAACCGGCAGAGTGGGACAGTCGATCGCGGATCCTCAGTCTCCAGAGGTCGGTTGTAGATGGATCCGGAGACCCTGCAACGATCAGTTCTCTCCCTCAATCGTAACCATCACAACGACGTGATCCGGCCGGGACCACGAAGATCACGAACAGACGCGAAGATCACGAAGAAGAACTTTGAGTGTTCTTCGTGTGCTCGTTCGTGGCTTCGTGCTCTTCGTGGTTGCCTGTCGATTTTGCTGCGACGATACGCCCCGCCTGCCAGATTGTCATCGAATCAAAACGCCATCTGCACCTCGATCTGCCAGGAGCCTGGGCACAAATTGGTGGGTGCGCGCCCCTCGCTCCTTTTGCGTACCGTGCATCACGGGGTCTGGGCGAGGTACCCGGGACGGGCTTTGACCGTCACCCTTCGGTTCCTCACACGCACGTCGAGGCGGTGCCATCCGTCCTTCGCCACGCCGCGCGGCGTGTAGCTCACGAGATAGCGATGCCGGAATTCGTCGAGGATACCGAGAAACGTCGCGCGGAGGTTGGCGGTCTTCTCAATCTCGAACAGCCGGCCGCCGGTGAACGACGTCAGGTCGTGGAGGAATTCCGGCTTCAAGCGCGATCGCGCCGTCACGCCGTACACGACCACATCCGAGCGCTTCGCCGCGTCGAGCACGGCATCGGGGGACAGCCAGCTCGACGTGTCGACACCGTCGCTGAAGACGATGAGCAGCGCGCGGCCCGCGTCCGATTCGCCGATCATCATGCCCGCGTAGGTCCCGTCCACGAGCGCCGTGTCGCCGGACCCGCTCACGGTGTCGATCGCCGTCGCCACGGGCTCCACATCCCCGGTCAGGCCGGCGCCGAGCACGACCAGGTGACTGAACGTCACGAGCGCCGCCTGATCCCCCTTCTTCAACGCGCCAAGCAGAGCCGCCCCCGCGCCGCGCAGGTGATCGAGCCGCTCGCCCGCCACGCTGTCACTCATGTCGAGGACGAGGATGACGTTCAACGGAATCTGCTCGAAGCTGACCAGATCGACCTGCTGCGGAACGCCGTTGTCGAGCACCTCGAAGTCGGAGGGGCCAAGCCCGAGGATTGCCGATCCACCGTCTCTCTCGGTCACCAGCACGTCGACACGCACGGCCTCGACTTTCGAGGAAAAGCTTGGTTGCGATTGCGACAAGGACACAATGGGAACACGCGACAAGGACACAATGGGAACACGCGACAAGGACACCAAGGGAACAAAGGACACAGAGAAAAAGGCGGCAACGGACACGCACAGACACCACATCCTTTGTGTCTTTTGTGTCTTTTGTGTCCTTTGTTTCCTCCGTGTCCTTGTCATGGGGCGGCCCCTGGCTGGAACGGCCGCCGCAGTTCCTCGAGGAGCGCATCGGCGTTCCGGGCTTGCGCGACGTTGTAGGTCCACCACGGATCGTTGCGCTCGTTCGCGTCGGACGACAGCGCGAACACCCGCTGGATGGCGCGGAGCGCGCCGGGACGATCGCCGTAGCGCCGCGCGAGGCGGCTGAGGGCGACGAGCGGCGACTGCGCGTCGGGATACAACGCCGCTGCCTGCTCGTACGCCAGGCGGGCCGCATCACGGTGACCGAGCTCTTCCTCCGCCGCGCCGAGGAACAGGTTGCCGTAATACACGAGCAGCGTGTCGTCGGCCGACGCGATCGCCTGCCGCAGCTCGGCCGCCGCATCAGCGTGACGGCCCAGGCCGCCGAGCACACGTCCGTGGCGCAGGCGGGCTTCGACGTGGTCTGGCTTGACCTCGAGGGCGCGCCGGAAGAACGCCTCGGCCTGGCGCAGCTCCCCGCGTGGCGATGCGACGCCGAGCGACATGCCGGCCGGCAGATCGGCGGCTCGTATGCCGCTCTGAATGCGCGGTGCGGCGTACGCTTCACGCTGGCAGCCGCTCAGGAACAGCACCTCGGGGTCCGCGGGAAAGATTTCGCGCGCGCGCGCGAGGTGCAGGTGATCGTGCTGTTCGACATGCTGCATCCACGCAGCGGTCGCCGTATACCACTGGCGCACCATGGCGTCCCGTCCCGGCGCCGGCGCGTCAGCGCCGCTCGGCTTGACGTAATCGAGCACCATGCGGGCGATGTCCCAGTGCACGGCGTCCTGGCCGAGATCGACGTCGCGTCCATCGGAGATCTCCAGCCGAAGCCGCTGCGGACCGGGCAATGGTGATGGAGAAACCGGATCCATCGCGGAGCGAGGCGTCAGGATGGCGACGTCGCTGTGGAGCAGGGCGCCGCGCCGGAGGACGTAGTTGCCGTCGCCACGGAGTCTGGCGGCGCCGGCGAGGCCCGACAGGCGCATCAGGTCCGCATCGAGCGACGTCGCGGCTTTGATGTCGACGCAATGCGGCTCGGCGATGATGCCGCCCGCCGCGCACGCGAGCGCCACCAGCCGCCCGAGCTGCCGCGCCGTGTATCGAATCTCCGTGGGAGCGCGCTGACTGTCGGGGCGCACGCTGAATATGCCCTTCCTCGGGTTGCGCATCAACTGGACGACAACGTTCACCTCGATCCAGAGCGTCTGCAAGTCGCGGTTCGACCACGAGCCGACTTCCCGGAGCGCATCGTCGTCCACTCCAGGCTCGTGGAGAGTGACGGCCTTCAGCCACCGTTCCACGCGGTCGATTCTGGCGTCGGCGACAGGTTCGCCGGGGGGCAGCGGGCGGAACGGGCTTGCGCTGCGGCCCTGTCCCGCCATCGCGAGCGGTGCGTGACCGCCAGCGACTATAACGCACAGGCAACAGGCGAGCCACACGCCTCGCATGGTGCTTCTCACGTCGTTGGACGGCAGCAGCAGAACGGACATGCGGGCGCGCCGCGCGCTCACCGCTCGCCCTCCGGCTGGAACGGTCGCCACAGCTCCTCGAGGAGCTCGTCGGCGTTTCTCGCCTGCGCCACGTGGTACTTCCACCAGGGATCGATCCGCTCGGGCTCGGTGGGCGGGAGGTCGAACACCTGCTGCAACGCGCGCAGGGCGGCGGGCCGGTCGCCTTGCCGTCGCGCGAGCTCGCTGAGGGCGAGCAAAGGCGATTGGGCCATCGGGTACAGCGCCGCGGCGCGTTCATTGGCGTCGCGCGCTGCATCGTACCGGCCCAGCGCCTGTTCTTCGGCGCCGAGGAACAGGTCGCCGTAATACACGAGCAGCGTGTCGTCGGCCGACGCGATCGCCTGCCGCAGCTCGTTCGCGGCATCCGCGTGCCGGCCGAGCATCGCGAGCACGCGTCCCAACCGGAGATGCGCTTCGCTCGCGTCGGGCTTCAACGCCAGCGCGCGACGGAAAAAGGATTCCGCCTGGCGCAATTCAGCGCGCTCGGAGCCGACGTCGAGCAAAAACCAGCTCGGCAGAACCGCCGATCGCACGGCGCTCTGGATGTGCGGCGCGGCGTACGTCTCACGCTGGCAGCCGCTCAGGAACAGGATGTCGGGATCGGTGGGAAAGATCTCCCGCGCACGATCGAGATGCTGGACGTCGTGATCTTCGCGACTCTGCATCCACGCGGCGGTCGCGCGGTACCACTGCCGGACCATCTCGTCGCGTCCGGGCGCCGGCTTGTCCTCGCCCGGCGGCTGGACGGAGTCCAGCACCATGCGGGCGATGTCCCAATGCACGGCGGTGCGGCCGAGATCGATCTCACGGCCGTCAGCGTAATGCATCTTGAGCCGCTCCGGACCGGCTGGCGGAAATGCCGAGAGCGGCTCGACGGGTCCGGCGGGCAGGAGCATCGCGACGTCGCTGTTTAGCAGCGCGCCGCGCCGCAGGATGTAGTTGTCGTCGCCTCGCAGCTTCACGGCGCGGGCGAGCGTCGACAGCCGCAGGAGCTCCGCGTCGAGCTCCCCGCCGGCGTTGATGGCCATGCACGCCGGCTCGAAAACGATGCCGCCCGCCGCACAGGCGAGCGCCCGAAGCCGCCGCATCTGAACCTGGGTGTACGGAATCCCGGTCGGCGTGCGCCGATCCTGCAATTGCACGGTGAACCCGCTCAACTTCGGATTGCGCGACACCTGGACGAGGACCTTCACGTCGATCCAGAGCGATCGCAGATCGGCGTTCGTCCATGAGCCCGCCTCCGCCAGCGCATCGTCCTCCGCCCCGGGCGTGTGACGCACGAGCAACTTAAGCCACTGCTCAAGCCGCTCGAGTCGAGCCGGCGCGACAGGCTCCATGCGTTGCGGTATCTGTGCGGCGATCGGAACGCCCGTGCCGGCGGCGAGGATGAACAGACCGAGCGCGAGCGACAGCGGTCGCATGATGACTATTGGAGCGTCTGCGTCATTCCTACAGCGATGAACGCGGGTCCTGTCCGCGAACAGCCCCACCGAGCCACCCCCACCGCGCAAAAGCCGCGCCCGGGGGGGGCTCGCCGAATGGCACCTGTCACGGCCGACGGCGGCTCCGCGCCCGGCGGCGGGGTCCAACGCGGCAGCCGCGTTGGGGTGCCTCGGGGCGGCCCGTTCGCGGCCACCCGCTTCGCCGTCGCTGTACATCTCATGAGTCTCCACTATTTCGTGGTCATCCTAACACTCGGGCCGGTTGGTGACACACGCTGTGCATCTTCGGCCACGAAAACGCCCGAAGCCTTCTTGCACAGATTGAGCGTCCGTCGGATACGACAATGCGGTCGTAGGGTGGTGATCGTCTGTCGAAGGTGGCCTGCGCGGCTTTTGTGCTTTGTGCTTTGCGCTTTCGTGTTTTCGCGTTTTCGTGCTTTCGTGGTTTCTTGTCTCCGTGGTTTGCGTTCAGAAAGCCGAAATCGACGCGGCGGCCCAGTCGAGAACTCGCGTCGGCAGGAGGCCCAGATAGAAGATGAGAATCGCCGAGACGACGAGGGCGGCGCCCGCGATCTTCGGCACCGCCGGGAACTGCGCGGGCGTGTTGCCCGGCGTCATGTACATCATGACGACGATGCGCAGGTAAAAGAAGACGGAGATGACGCTCGTGAGCACCCCGATGATGGCGAGCCCGCTGTAGCCGGCCTTCACGGCGGCGCTGAAGACGTACCACTTCGCGATGAAGCCCGCCATCGGCGGAAAGCCGCCGAGCGACAGCAGGAAGACCGTCATCAGCGCCGCGAGCGCCGCGTGATCGTTCCACAGGCCGGCGTAATCGGCGACCCGATCGTTGGGCCGGCTGGCGTTGTCGAGCAGCGCGACGACGCCGAACGCGCCGATGTTCGTGATCGCGTAGGTCAGCAGGTAGAACAGCACCGCGCCTTTGCCCACGTCGTTCGCCGACAGCAGCGCAATCAGCAGATAGCCGCCGTGCGCGATGCTCGAATACGCCAGCATGCGCTTGACGTTCGACTGCGCCACGCCGACCACCGTCCCCACGATCATCGTCGCCGCCGCGATCAACCACAGGACGTCGCTCCACTGCCCGCGCAGCGGCTCGAACGCCGACAGGAAGACGCGGACGAACGCGGCGAACGCGGCCGCCTTCACGCCGGTGGACATGAAGCCGGCGACCGCCGGCGGCGCGCCTTCGTAGGCGTCGGGTGTCCACATGTGGAACGGCACGGCCGACACCTTGAAGGCGAACCCGACGAGGACCAGCCCCACTGCGAGCAGTTGCATCGGCGCCGGCGCCTGCGAGGCGGTGAGGCCGCGGATGCTGTCGAGCCTGGTACTGCCGGTGAGCCCGTAGCTGAACGCGATGCCGTAGAGGAAGAACGCACTGGAGAAGGCACCCAGCAGGAAATACTTGAAGGCCGCTTCCGTCGCCGCCGGCGACTCGCGCCGGATGCCCGTGAGCACGTAGACCGCGAGCGAAAGCACTTCGAGCGCGAGGAAGATCACCAGCAGGTCCGACGCCGTCGCCATCAGCATCATGCCGGCCGTGGCAAACAGCATCAGCGCGTAGTACTCACCCGCCGGCAGGCGCTCGCGATCGATCGTCGGACCGGAGATCGCCAGCGACAGCAGGCCCACGACGATCAGAATACCCGTGACGAACAGGCCGAAATCGTCGGCGACGACCAGACCGAAGCTCGACGTGTTGTGGTTCCACAGCAGAACGGTCGCGATCGCCGCGCCGACGAGGCCGACCAGGCCAAGGCCCGCAATCGGCATCCGTTCGCCAGGATCGCGAAACGCCTCGGCGACCATCGCGGCGATCGCCGCCGCGGTGACGCACGCCATCGGCACGATGGCATTAAGGGACGACATCATGGCTCGCGCGTTAAAGGACGCGTCATGGCTGATGGCTGATGGCTGATGGCTGATGGCCAATGGCCGATGGCCGGGCGTCGACCTGGAGGTGTGCCGGTGCGTTCTGATGGAACCGGTTCACGAGCCGCGCGACCGACGGCTCGATCGGCCGCAGGAACAGGTTCGGCAGCACACCCATCAGGACGGCCAGCGCGATGATCGGCACGATGATCGCCCGCTCGCGGCGCCCGAGATCGGCGAGGCGCGTGTTCTTCTCATTGGTCACCGGGCCGTAGTTCACGCGCTGGAACATCCAGAGCATGTAAGTGGCGGACAGCACCACGCCGGTCGCCGCGAACGCCGCCATGCGCGGATCCCAGCGGAACGCGCCGAGCAGAATCAGGAACTCGCCGACGAAGCCGTTCAGCCCCGGCAGGCCGATCGAGGAGAGCGTCACGATCAGGAACGCCGCCACCAGATGCGGCGTCACCTTCTTCAGGCCGCCGAATTCCGAGATCTGCCGCGTATGCCGCCGATCCGACAGCATGCCGACGATCAGGAAGAGGCCGCCGGTGCTGACACCGTGATTGAGCATCTGGTACACGGCGCCCTGCACCCCCTGCGTGTTCATGGCCGCGATGCCGAGCACGACGAAACCGAGGTGGCTGACGCTCGAGTAGGCCACCAGCTTCTTCATGTCCGGCTGCACCATCGCCACCAGCGCCCCGTAGACGATGCCGACGACGGCCAGCATGGCGAGGGCGGGGCTGAAAAAACTGGCCGCCTCCGGGAAGAGGGGAAACGCAAACCGCACGAAGCCGTACGTGCCCATCTTCAGCATCACGCCCGCGAGGATCACCGATCCGGCGGTCGGGGCCTCCACGTGCGCATCCGGCAGCCAGGTGTGGAACGGGAACAGCGGGACCTTGACCGCGAACGCCAGCGCGAAGGCCAGGAAGAACCAGAACTGCAGGTGCGGCGGCACCTTCAGGTCGTACAGCCTCAACAGATCGAAGCTGTAGCTCCCCGTTGTCGTGAGGTGCAGCCACGCCATCCCGAGGATCGCCAGCAGCATCATGACGCTGGCCGCCATCGTGTACAGGATGAACTTGACGGCTGCGTAAATGCGCCGGTCGTAGCCCCAGATCCCGATGAGGAAGTACATCGGCACGAGCATCGCGTCCCACAACACGTAAAACAGAAAAAGATCGAGCGAAATGAAGACGCCCATCATCGCGCTCTCGAGCAGCAGCATGAAGATGCTGAACGCCTTCGTCTTCTCGTGGACCGACTCCCACGAGCTGAGCAGCGCGAGCGGCGTCAGAAAACCGGTCAGGACGAGCAGCAGCAGGCTGATGCCGTCGACGCCGACGAAGTACTGGATGCCGAACGCCGGGATCCACGCGTGACGCTCGACGAACTGGAAGTCGGCGGACGAGGGGTCGAAGCGGCTCCACAGCAGCAGCGTCTCGGCGAAGATCAGCACCGACACGGTCAGCGCGATCTTCCGCACGAACGGCGCACTCTGTTCCTCATCGCCCCGGACGAAGAGCACGAGGATGGCGCCGGCGACCGGCAGCACGATGAGAGACGTGAGGATCGGGAAATGCATCACGCCCTATTCGGGCACAAAGGACACAGAGGGTACAAAGGACACAGAGGCAAAGGCTGACAAGCCGAAACGGTTCCGGTCCTTTGTGTCCTTTGTTACCTTTGTGTCCTTTGTGCGCGTCAGCGCCATAAGTAATATCCGAGTATTAATACGACGCCCAGGAAGACCGACGCCGCGTAGGTCCGCACCGAACCGCTCTGCATGCGCCGCAGCCGCTCGCTCAAGCTGCCGACCGTTTCGCCGACGCCGTTCACGGCGCCATCGATGACACGCACGTCGACAGCCTTCCACAGCACGTCTTCCGACACGATCCGGATCGGCTGCACGATCGACGCGTCGTACATCTCGTCGACGTAGTACTTGTTCAGGAGCAGGTTGCGCACACCGGGGAAGCGTTCGGCGACGGCGTCCGCGGCCCGGGGGTGGTTCTTGAAGAAATACATCCCGATTCCGATTCCCGACATCGCGACGAACGTCGAGACCACCATCAGCGTCCCTTCGAGGCTCGGGGACTCCGGGATTTCGTGGACGACGGCTCCTGAAAAGCTGGGCTCGAGGAATCTCCCGAACCAGTTCGATCCCGCGAAGACTGGCGGCACGCCGACGTAACCTGCCAGCACCGATCCCGCCGCCAGCGCGATCAGCACCCAGGTCATGGCCGGTGGCGCATCATGCAGGTGCGCAGCGTGGTGCGAGGGTGCGGCGTGCGAGGGTGCGACGTGGCCCGCGCCCGCCGTGGCCCGTGGCGCAGGCGGGTCGCCGTGGAACGCGAGGAACACCAGGCGGAACATGTAGATCGCCGTCAGAAGCGACGTCAGCATCCCGACGGCCCACAGCAGCGTGTGCCCGCGCGCGTAGGTGTCGAACAGAATCTCGTCCTTGCTGAAGAAACCGGCCAGCCCGGGAACCCCGGCGATCGCGAGCGCGCCGACGAGGAACGTCCGGTAGGTGATCGGCAGATCGTTTTTCAGCCCGCCCATCCGCCGCAGATCCTGCTCTCCCCCCATCGCGTGAATCACCGCGCCGGATCCGAGGAACAGGAGCGCCTTGAAGAACGCGTGTGTGTAGAGGTGAAAGATGCCGGCCGAGTACGCGCCCACGCCCATCGCGAGAAACATGTAGCCGAGCTGTGACACCGTCGAGTATGCGAGCACGCGCTTGATGTCGTTCTGCACGAGACCGATCGTCCCGGCCATCAGCGCCGTCGCGACGCCGATCGCGGCGACGATCGCCAGGGTCTGCGGCGCATGGCTGAACAGCACCGCGTTGCGCCCAATCATGTACACCCCCGCCGTCACCATCGTCGCCGCATGGATGAGCGCGGAGACGGGCGTCGGACCTTCCATCGCGTCGGGGAGCCAGATGTAGAGGGGAATCTGCGCCGATTTTCCTGCGGCGCCGACGAACAACAGCAACGTGATCAGCGAGACGGTGCCGAAGGCCGTCTCGGGACGTATCGCGGCCGCGATCGGCGCGATCTCCTGGAAATCGACCGTGCCGAAGGTCTTGAACGCGAGCAGCACGCCGAGGAGGAAGCCGGCGTCGCCGATGCGGTTGACGATGAAGGCCTTCTTGCCGGCGTCGGAGGCGGACTGCTTCTGATACCAGAACCCGATGAGCAAGTACGAGCAGAGGCCGACTCCCTCCCAGCCGACGAACATTACGAGGAAGTTCGCGCCCAGGACGAGCACGAGCATGAACGCCGCGAACAGGTTGAGGTACGAGAAATAGCGGGCGTACTCGGCGTCGCTCTCCTCGTGCATGTACGCCGTCGAGTAGACATGAATGAGCGATCCGATCCCCGTGACGACGAGGATCATCACGGCCGACAGCGGATCGAGCCGCAGCGCGAAGCCGGCCGTGAAATCGCCCGACGAAATCCAGGTGAACACCTGATCCACGATCGCGCGCGAGGCGGGCGGCAGCACGACGAGGCGCCACACCGCGAGCAGGGACACGGCGAATGATCCCGCCATCGCCCCGCACGCGATGGCGGCCGCCGCTGCTTTGCCGACTCGCCGGCCGAAGCTGGCGTTCACCAGGAAGCCGAGGAGCGGCAGGAGCGGGATGAGAAGCAGCATCCGTTATCCGTGGAGAACACTGAGAGAGTTGAGGACACAAAGAGGGATTAGCCACAGAGACACTGAGACACTGAGAACAGGTTTGCTCTGTGTCTCTGTGTCTCCGTGGCTGAGTTTCTCTGTGTTCTCCACGATCTCCGTGTCCTTGCTCACCATTTCAGCGCCGTGAACGAATCGGGGTTCAGCGATTCGCGGTGCCGGAACAGGCCGATCACGATCGCGAGGCCGACGGCGGCTTCGGCCGCCGCCACGGTCATCACGAAAAAGACGATGATCTGGCCGTCGGCGGAGCCGAGCGCGCGGCCGAACGCCACGAACGTCAGGTTCACCGCGTTGAGCATGATCTCGATCGAAAGCAGGATCGTGATCAGGTTGCGCCGCACGAACACGCCGGCCGTGCCGATCGAGAACAGAATCGCTGAGAGGACGAGATAGTGGTCGAGCGTGACCATCATCGTTCACCCGGCAGGGCCGGCGCGCCGCCGTCTCGGTCGATGGGCCTGTCCTGAGCGAGACGCTCATCCTTCGACGCGCTCAGGATGAGCGGCGAGTCGAAGGGCCTGTCCTGAGCGAGACGCTCATCCTTCGACGCGCTCAGGATGAGCGGCGAGTCGAAGGGCCTGTCCTGAGCGAGACGCTCATCCTTCGGCGCGCTCAGGATGAGCGGCGAGTCGAAGGGCCCGCGCCGCGCGAGCACGACGGCGCCGAGCATCGCCACCAGAATCAGGATCGAGGTCACCTCGAAGGGAAACGCATAGGTCGTGAACAGCGAGCGCCCGATCGCGGCGACCGCATCCACCGAACCGGGGGCAAACGCGCGCGATTCGCCGCCCCGTGCCAGCGCCCAGCACAACTCGACGCCGAGCGCCAGGGCGAGCGACGCGCCGAAGCGCATGGGGCCGCGCCGCAGCAGCGGATGCGTCTGCTCGTCGTACTCGGTCTCCTCATGCGGCGCGTTCAACAGCATGACGACGAAGAGGAACAGCACCATGATGGCGCCGGCGTACACGATGATCTGGATCACGGCGACGAAAGGCGCATCGAGGAGCACGTAGAGTCCGGACAGCGCGCCGAACGACGCGATGAGCAGCAGGACGCTGTAGATCGGGTTCCGCTGCGCGATGACCAGCAGGGATGCCACCACCGCGATGAACGCAAACACGTAGAAGGGGATCATCGTCTCTCGCCGGCAACGACACGGAGCAAGAGGAGATCACGGAGAGAAAACAGCCACGGAGCCACGGAGACACGGAGACAGATTGATCTCCGTGTCTCTGTGTCTCCGCGGCTGAACTTCCCTGTGCCCTCCGCCATCTCCGTGCCTCCTACAACCCGAAATAGAGCACTCCCGCCGCCGTCACGAGCAGGTTGATCACCGCGAGCGGCAGCAAGACCTTCCAGCCAAAAGCCATGAGCTGGTCGTAGCGGTATCGCGGCAGCGTCCACCGCATCCAGACGTAGAAGAACAGCAGCGCGGCCACTTTGATCAGGAACCAGATCCAGCCGAGCGACTCCGGCAGCAACGGTCCGTGCCAGCCACCGAGGAACAAATCGGTCGCGACCGCTGAGACCGTCACCATGTTGATGTACTCCGCGAGGAAGAACATCGCGAAGCTCATGCTGCTGTACTCGGTGTGATAGCCGGCGACGAGCTCCTGCTCCGCCTCCGGGAAATCGAACGGCGCGCGGTTGGTCTCCGCGATGCCGGCGGTCATGTAAATGAAGAAGCCGAGCGGCTGGACGAAGATGAACCAGCGCGGAATGAATCCCAGCCAGGTCCCGGCCTGCCGGTTCACGAGATCGGTCAGCGACAGCGAGTTGCCGACGAGGAGCACGGTCGCGAGCGCGAGGCCGTACGACAGCTCATAGCTGATCATCTGCGCCGACGAACGCAGGCCGCCGAGCAGCGAGTACTTGCTGTTCGCGCTCCAGCCGGCCAGCACGATGCCGTACACGCTCATCGACGCGATCGCGAAGATCACCAGCACCGCGACGTTGACATCGGCCACCTGCAATCGAACCCGCTCGTCCAGCAGACCGAAGAACGTGGTCTCGGCGCCGAACGGAACGACGGCGAACGCGGCGAACGCGGCCGTCGCCGAGATGATGGGCGCCAGCGTGAACAGGAGCGCATCGGCCGCGCGCGGCCGCAGTTCCTCCTTGAACATCAACTTGACGACGTCGGCGATCGGCTGCAGCAGCCCCTTTGGACCGACCAGATACGGCCCGAGCCGCTGCTGCAGGAGCGCCGCCACCTTCCGCTCGACGTACACCATGACGGCCGCCGAGCTCAGCAGCATCACGAAGACGAACAGCGTCAGGGCGACTTGCGCGAGGAGCAGCGGGCTCATAGTGAATCTGCGATCGGGTGATCGGTGATCGCCGATCGATCGCCGGTTGTCGATTGACCGCCGATCGCCGATGGCGAAATCATCAATGCACTCCCTCGAGGGCGCGCGTTGCCCTCCATGGTGCAGGCAACGTACAGCGCCCTTCCCTGATATGTGCCTCGTATTCGTGCCGGAAATGTTTCAGCGTCGTCAGCACGGGCGTGACCGCGGCGTCGCCGAAGGCGCACAGCGTCTTGCCGGCCACGTTGCCCGAGATGCTCGAGAGCAGATCGAGGTCCCGCAGCTGCCCCCCGCCGCCCTCGATGCGGCGGAGGATCTTGTGCAGCCAGTCGGTGCCCTCGCGGCACGGCGTGCACTTGCCGCACGACTCGTGCCGGTAGAAGTGCAGCAGGTTCTCCGCCAGCCACACCATGCACGTCGTGTCGTCGAGCACGACGATGCCCGCTGAACCGAGGAGAGAGCCGGCCTTCTGGATGCCGTCGAAGCTCGCCTGCGTGTCGAGCTGATCCGGCAGCAGACACGGGACCGAGGATCCGCCGGGGATGACCGCCTTGAGCGTCCGCCCTTCGCGCACCCCGCCGGCATGGCCTTCGATCAGCTCGCGCAGCGTGATCTTCATCGACGCTTCGTAGACGCCCGGCCGCCTGACGTGTCCGCTGACGCAGTACAGCTTCGGCCCGCCGTTTTTTTCCGGGCCGAGACCGGCGAACCATTCCGCGCCGTTCAGCAGGATCAGCGGGACGTTGCTCAGCGTCTCGACGTTGTTCACCGCGGTCGGACAGTTGTAGAGGCCGACCACGGCCGGGAAGGGCGGCTTGTTGCGCGGCTGCGCGCGTTTGCCTTCGAGCGACTCGAGCAGCGCCGTCTCCTCCCCCGCTTCGTACGCGCCGGCGCCGCGATGGACGTAGACGTCGCAGTCGAATCCCGATCCCAGGACGTTCCTGCCGAGGAAGCCGCGCGCGTACGCCTCGGCAATCGCGCGCTCGAGCACCTCCTGCACGTGGAGGAACTCGCCGCGGACGTAAATGTAGGCTATCTTCGCGCCGATGGCGTAGCAGCCGATCGCGCACCCTTCTATCAGGAGGTGGGGATTGCGCTCCATCAGCAGATGGTCCTTGAAAGTGCCGGGCTCGCTTTCGTCCGCGTTGCAGGCGATGTACTTCGGATTCGGCGACTTCTTGTCGACGAATTGCCATTTCATCCCGGTCGGGAAGCCGGCGCCGCCGCGCCCGCGCAGCCCCGACGCCTTGACGGCCTCGATCACCTCGTCAGGCGTCATCGCGAGCGCCTTGCGAAACCCTTCATACCCCTGGTGCCGGAGGTAGAAGTCCAGCGTGAAGGCGTTGGGCTCGCGCACATACCTGGTCAGCAGCGGTTCCATGTCAGCCGCAACCCATCACGGAAAATGCAACCACGAAAACACGAAAACACGAAAACACGAAAAAGACGAGCGATCTCTTCTTCGTACCGGCTTCGTGGCTTCGTGGTGGCATTTCCCTGGCGATCATCGTTTTTGCTCGATGACGTGGTGACATCCGCTCAGCGCGGCTTCGCCTCGCGATCGCAGATCGTCCACCAGCCGCGCGGCATCACCCGGCTTGACGTTCTCGTGCCACGCGTCGTTCACCATCACGACCGGC
The DNA here is from genome assembly GCA_003222535.1 of Acidobacteriota bacterium. Lineage (GTDB taxonomy): Bacteria > Acidobacteriota > Vicinamibacteria > Vicinamibacterales > CAVVIG01 > QHWJ01. The sequence continues at coordinate 47,206 of QHWJ01000227.1, forward strand.
GCGCGATCGCAGGCGCCGAGGCACTCCACTTCGAGCAGCGTGAAGGTGCCGCTCGGGTCGGTCTGCCCGGGCGGGATGCCGATCTTCGCGGACAGCTCCTCGGTGACGCGCTCGGCGCCGTTCAGCGCGCAGGAGAGCGTGCGGCATACCTGCAGCACGAACGTCCCCACCGGCTTCGTGTAGAACATCGTGTAGAACGACACGACGTCCTCGACCTCCGCGCGGGTGATCCCGACGAGCCCGGCGACGTGCCGAATCGCATTCGCGGTGATGTAACCCTGCTGCTGCTGCGCGAGATACAACGCCGGCAGCACGGCCGAGCGCCGGCGATCGGGCGGATACCGCCGGACGATCTCGTCGAAGCGGGCGCGGTTCGCCGGGGTGTAGACGAACGCCGGCCCCTCGTCTTCGAGCGGCCGCGCGGATTTCTGGAAGGTGGCGTCGTACGCCATCTTCGGATGAAAGCTCACCGGTCCACGTCTCCCATCACCACGTCAATCGATCCGATCACGGCGATGACGTCGGCAATCAGCCCGCCGACGATCATCCGCTCGAGCGCCTGGCACGCCAGCAGGGACGGCGGACGGGACTTGACGCGCCACGGCCGGTTGGACCCGTCCGACACCACGTAAAAACCCTGCTCGCCGCGAGGCCCCTCGACCGGCACATACGCCTCGCCGGCCGGCACCGTGAATCCCTGCGAATAGATCAGGAAGTGCTGAATCAGCGCTTCCATTTCGGTATACACGCGATCCTTGGGCGGCGGGGTGATCCGCGGATCGACGATGGCGAAAACCCCGGTCGGCGGGATTCGCTCGAGCGCCTGACGGCACAGCTTCACGCTCTCGCGCATCTCCGCGAGGCGCACCTGGTAGCGCGAATAGGCGTCGCCGCGCGTCTGGGTCGGCACCTTGAAGTCATACGTGTCGTAGCCGAGGTACGGAAAAGACTTCCGGACATCGTAGTCGACGCCGGCCGCGCGGGCGATCGGCCCCATCAGGCTGTACGCGACCGCATCGTCTTTCGAGATCACGCCGACGCCCTGCGTCCGCTTCAGGTAGATCTCGTTTGTCGTCAGCAGATCCTCGTACTCGTCGAGCTTCGCCGGAAAGGCGTCGAGAAACGCGCGGACGGCGGCGTGGAATCCGCGCGGGAGGTCTTCGCGCAGCCCTCCGACGCGGAGGTAGCTCGGGAACAGGCGGAAGCCGGCGAGCAGCTCGTTGATATTGAGCAGCTGCTCGCGCTCGCGGAAGCAGTACAGCATCACCGACACCGCGCCGACCTCCATGCCGTGCGTGCCGAGCCAGACGAGGTGGCTGTTGATGCGCTGGAGCTCCGCGAGCAGGACGCGGACATCGCGTGTGCGCTGGGGAACCTCGACGCCCAGCAGCCTCTCGACCGACAGGCAGAACGCCAGGCTGTTGGACTGCGCGCTGAGGTAATCCATCCGCTCGACGAGCGGGATCACCTGCTGCCATTTCTTCTGCTCCGTCGTCTTCTCGATGCCGGTGTGGAGATAGCCGATGGTGGGCGCGGCGGACAGCACCGTTTCGCCGTCGAGCACGAGGACCAGCCGCAGCACGCCGTGCGTGCTGGGGTGCTGGGGCCCCATGTTGACGGTCATCGTTTCCGTCCTGATCTCCGGCATCAGAACCGCTCCGCGGTGCCATCAGCGAAGCTCTTTTCCACCAGGTCGCAGATGATGTGCAACAAGGTCCGATGCACTTCCTGCACGCGCGCCGGGACGTCCGACGGGACGTTGACGTGGATCGCCGCCGCGCGTCCGGCGGCGCCGCCGTCCCCGCCGGTCAACGCGATGGTCTGCAGGCGCAGGGCCCGCCCGACCTCGAGCCCGGCGACCACGTTGGGCGACGCCCCGCTGGTGCTGATCCCGAGCGCCACGTCCCCCGGCCGGCCGAGCGCCTCGATCTGCCGGGCGAACACCCGGTCGTAGCCATAGTCGTTGCCGATGCTCGTCAGCACGCTCGTATCCGTCGTCAGCGCCAGCGCGGCCAGCGCGGCCCGCTCGCGCTGGAATCGTCCCACGAGCTCGGCCGCCACGTGCTGCGCGTCCGCGGCGCTCCCTCCGTTGCCGAACAGCAGCAGCTTGCCCCCGAGCTTCAATGCCTCGACGATGGCCGCCGCCGCTTCGACGACCGGGCGCGAATCGGCGTCGCTCATGCGCTGATGCAGCGCGATCGCGTCCGCGATCGTCGATCGAACGAGATCGACCGTCACAACGCTCCGGCGCGGCGGCGCGTGCTCATCCTCGAGTCAGCCGATCCTTCGTGACGCTCGCCCGGAACTCTTCCTCGGTGACCTGCAGCGGCTCGGAGGCGCGCGGCGTCATCCGGATCTGGACCGGATAATCCTTGCGCAGCGGATACCCCTCCCAGTCCTCCGGCATCAGCAGACGCCGCGGATCCGGGTGGCCGTCGAAGGCGATGCCGAACAGATCCCACACTTCGCGCTCGAGCCAGTTGGCCGCGGGCCACACGCCGCTGACCGTCGCGACGTGCGCGTCGGCGCCATGCAAGCGCACTTTCACGCGCAGCCGCAGACGATGCGCGATCGACACGATGATGTAGACGAGCTCGAAGCGCGGCTCGCGCGGCCAGAAGTCGACCGCCGTCACCTCGGCAAGGAAGGTGAACGCCAGATCGGACCTGTCGCGCAGCACGCGCGCGACCGCCGGCAGCTCATCCCGCGACACATACATCGTCGTCTGCAGATCGACGCTGGGCACGCTCTCGAGCTGCGCGGCGGGCACGGCATCCTGCAGCGATGCGATGAGCGTGTTCTGGTCCATTTACGCGAGCTTCTGCCGGTCGATCTTCCGCTGGAGCTGGACGATGCCGTAGATGAGCGACTCGGGGCGGGGCGGACAGCCCGGCACGTAGACGTCGACCGGCACGATCTGGTCGACGCCCTGCACGAGCGCATAGTTGTCGAAGACGCCGCCAATCGATGCGCACGCACCCATCGAGATGACCCACTTGGGCTCGGGCATCTGGTCGTAGATCCGGCGGAGCGCGGGCGCCATCTTCCGCGAGAGGCGGCCGGCGACGATCATCAGGTCCGACTGGCGCGGGCTGCCGCGAAAGACTTCCGCGCCGAAGCGCGCGACGTCGTAGCGTGAGCAGCTCATCGCCATCATCTCGATGGCGCAGCACGCGAGCCCGAAGGTGACCGGCCAGATGGACGAGCGGCGGGCCCACTGCACCATCTTCTCCACGGTCGTCGTCAGGACTGGGATGTCGAAGTCGGATTCCAGGCCCATAATCAATCGCCGATTGTCGATCGCGCAGCGCCATCGCCCACGGATACAGAAAGGCGACCTCGATGTCGAAGAGCAGGAAAATCATCGCGACGAGGTAGAACTTGACGGACTGGCGCTCGCGCGCGTCGCCGACCGGCGGCATGCCGCACTCGTACGGCGCCGATTTTGCCGGCGTCGGTTTGTGCGGGCCGAGGACGCTGGAGAGGAGGACCGAGGTCAGCGCGAAACCGGCGCCGAGCGCGATCATGATCAGAATGGACAGCCAGCCCTGCATGCCGTGTGTGGAGGCTTGTGAACGATTTCCCAAGCCAAGCGCCAATGCTAACACACAGATAGCCGGGAGTCGTCGAAGCGGGGTCACGACTGGATTCCGGCTGTACTTCGGGTATGGCGCGCGGCACAGCGCGCTTCGACGAGTCGCCGCGCGATGACATCGCTACGGCTTCGTCAGCGACCGCCGGGGCGAGCCGCCGCCGTCGACGGGGTGCCCTCCGGCAGCCCGAAGGTGAAGAGTGCGCCGCCGGCCGGAATCGTGACGAACTGCCGGCCGTTCACGGCGTAGCTGATCGCGGCGCTGTGCACGTCGGCGCCGAGCGGCACGTGCCACAGGTCGCGGCCGGTGTCCGCGTCGAGCGCGATGAAGTTCCCCTGGCCGTCGCCGGAGAACACCAGTCCGCCGGCGGTCGAGAACACGCCGGCCCATGCGCCGGAGAATTCACGGAACTCCCAGCGGACCGCGCCGGTCTTTGGATCGACCGCGCGCACGGCCGCTTCGTCGTGCTCGCCTGGGGGCGCGAAGAACGCGCTGCCGATGTAGGGCCGGCCGGGACGGTGCGGCGGCTCAAGTTTCTCGTCCGCCATGAACGTGTCGCACTGCTCCTTGCTGAAGAAGTACACCAGCCTGGTCCGCGGGCTGTAGGACGGCTGGTGCCAGTTGGTTCCCCCGGTGCCGCTCGGGCAGACGCGCGTGCCCTCGGGCGTCGGATCGGTGTTCGGCAGCACGATTGGACGCCCGCTCGCGTCCAGTTCCTTTGCCCACGTGACCTGTGTGTACGGTCGCCCGAGCAAGAACGATCCGGTCACGCGATCGAGGACGTAGAAGAAGCCGTTCCGGTTGGCGACGGCCACCAGCTTGCGCGGACGACCCGTGATCGTGTCGTCGAACAGGATGGGCGTGTGCGTGGAGTCCCAGTCGTGCACGTCGTGCGGCGTGAACTGGAAGTGCCATTTCAGCGCGCCCGTGTCGGGATCGAGCGCGACGAGCGAGTCGGAGTACAGGTTATCGCCCAGGCGGTTCGCGCCGTACATCTGCGGTCCAGGGTTTCCGGTGCCCCAGTAGAGAGTGTTGAGCTGTGGATCGTAAGAGCCGGTCACCCACGTCGGCGCGCCGCCGCGCTTCCACGAGTCGTCTTTCCACGTCTCGTTCCCCCGTTCACCCTCGCCGGGAATGGTGTAGAACCGCCACGCGCGCCTGCCGGATTCCGCATCGTAAGCGTCGATGAAACCGCGGATGCCGTACTCGCCCCCCGCCACGCCGACGATCACCTTGTCTTTGACCGCGAGCGGTGCGCCGGTGAAGCTATAACCCTTGTCCGCGTCCGCCGCCGCCACATCCCATCGGACGCGTCCGGTCCTGGCGTCGAGCGCGACGACGTGGGCGTCGAGCGTGCCCATGAAGACGCGATCACCGAGCGCCGCGAGGCCGCGGTTCTGCGGACCGCAGCAGAGCGACAGGTCCTTCGGCAGATTCCGCTGGTAGTGCCAGAGCGGACGCCCGGTGCGGACGTCCACGGCGTACGCGTGATTGTCCGGCGCCGTGAAATACATGACGCCGTCGATCACGAGCGGCGTCGTCTCGTGCCAGCCGCGCACGCCGGTCTGGAACACCCACTGCAGCGTAAGCCGCTGCACGTTGGTCCGGTTGATCTGGTCGAGCGACGTGTAGCGGCCGCCGTCGTAGCTCCCCGAGTAGGTGAGCCACTGCTGCGGCTCGCGCGACGCGTTGACCAGCCGATCCGCTGTTACCTGCGCGGGGGCGGGCGGCGCTGCAAGCGAGACGACAGCGAGGGCTCCCGCGATCGGCAGACACCTACAGGTCCTCATGCGATCCGCCTTTCTTCGCGGACGATCCCGCTCGGAGCGTCTGCAGGAACGCAACCATGTCGTCGAGGTCCGCGTCGCTCAGCCGGTTCAGGTCGTACGCGGGCATCAGCGAGCGGTTCTCATGACGAAAGCTCTTCAGAGATTTCTTCTCGAGGCTGTGGACACGCTCGTTCATGTCCATCACCTGCACGGTGAAGGTGTCTTCATTGAGCGGCACGCCGACGACCGTCGAACCGTCGGCCGTGACGAGGGTGACCGTGTCGTATTTCAGCGAGGCGTCCCCGCCGAACGCGCGGTTCTCGCTCAGGCGCCGTCCCGGCTCACGGATGGACTCGATGATGTACGCGCGCGAGCGCCCCGATCCCACCGTCGACAGCTCGGGCCCCACGCGGCCGCCGCGCCCGTTCACGATGTGGCACGACGAACATCGCGTTGCGCCGAAGAACAGCGTCTCGCCGCGCCGGGCATCGCCCGTGGGCGGCATCACCGGCTGCTGCAGCGTGCGGAGGTACGCGATGATCTGCCAGATTTCTTCCTCGGTCAGTTTGTTGGGGGGCATCGCCGTGCCCGGCACGCCGGCGCTGATCGTCGCGGCGAGCTCCGCATCCGATCCGCCGTGACTCCACGATCCGGTGGTCAGGTCGGGACCGCGCATCCCGCCGCGCGCCGAGACGCCGTGGCAGAAGACGCATTCCTGTCGGAACAACACGGCGCCCTGGGTGACGGCTTTCGGGTCGCCTGTCAAAGGATTGCGCACCGCTTCCCCGCGGGCGGGCGAGGCGACCTGCGACCAGATCGGGATGGAGAAGCCGATAACGAACACGCCGGCTACAGTGGCCCACAACTGCACGCTGGTCATGCGCATGTCACACCACCTGCCACGACACGTTTGTCAGTTTTCGGACGCTGAAGGACGAGGCCGTCGCGAGTCTACCACTCTGCAGCTGAACTGGGGGCGCAGAGGCGAGCGGCCGGCCTCGAACGCACGTACTCGACCAGCCCCGTGACGAGGTCGCGAATGCAGGGTCCACCGAGCGGCTGACGTAGACGACAGCCGGCATCAGGCGCCGTTCCTCGCGGTGGTTGACGGAAGATCCGTTGGATCTGCGTCCTCAAATCTGCGGCACGCCGCCTTTCGCGTTGGGTTGACCCGGACGAGCGGGCGAGCTTCGCAGGCGCGGGCAGCCGCGGTGGCGAGATCACGCTGTTTCCCGTTGCTTCTGAAGTGGCCCGAGGTAGCGCTTGACTATCGGCCTGCGACTCTCGACCATCGAGGATCTATGCGCGTCGCGTGGTTCTCTCCCCTGCCCCCGGTCCGCTCCGGCATTGCCGCGTACAGCGCCGAGGTCCTTCCCCGTCTCACGGCGCACTTCGACATCGAGTGCTTCACGGAGACGAGCGCGCACGATTTCGTGTGGAGCGCGCGGCGCCGTGCGTACGACCTGGTGGTCTATCAGCTCGGCAACGCGCCGTTCCACGACTACATGTGGGCCTATCTGGTCGCGTATCCGGGGCTCGTCGTGCTGCACGACGCGCGCCTGCACCACGCGCGCGCGCGCTGCCTGCTCCATCAGCGGCGATTCGACGATTACCGCCGCGAGCTCCAGTACGACCATCCCGACGCCACATCAGGCTTCGCGGAGTACGTCGTCGAAGGGCTGGGCGGATCGATCTCCTACTTCTGGTCGATGCTCCGCGTCGTGATGCGGACCGCGCGGACAATCGCCGTCCACAATCCGCGCGTCGCGGACGACCTGCGCGAGCAGTATCCGGGCGTCGCCATCGAGGTCATCCGGATGGGCGTCCCGGCGATCGAGCCCGATCGGGCGGCACGGGCATCGGCGCGCCGCGCGCTCGCGCTGCCGGACGAAGCCATCGTGTTCGCAGCGTTCGGCAAGGTGACGGCGGAGAAACGCCTCGCGGCGATCCTCGGCGCGATCGGCGCCCTCGCCGGAGAAGGACGCGACGTCCGGCTGCTGCTCGTCGGCGACACGGGCGAGCACACGGCGCTGCAGGAGGACATCGCACGGCACGGTGTCGCCGATCGTGTGCTCTTGACGGGGCACGTCGCCGAGGAGACGATCGGCGCGCATCTCGCCGCCGCCGACGTGTGCCTGTGCCTGCGGTGGCCGACGGCCCGGGAAACGTCCGCGTCGTGGCTGCGCTGTCTGGCGGCGGGGCGACCGACGGTCATCAGCGATCTCGCGCACCTGGTGGACATCCCCACCCTCGACCCGCGTGACTGGCGAGCCTCGCCGCGCTCGACGGATCCCGTCGCGGTCGCCATCGATCTGCTGGAGGAGGCGCCGTCGCTGGTGCTGGCGATGCGCCGGCTGGCCGACGATCGGCGGCTGAGAGACGACCTGGCGCGCGCCGGACACGCGCACTGGGCGGCGCATCACACGCTGAGCGGGATGGCCGACGACTATCAGCGGGTGATGGCACAGGCGGCCGTGCGACCGGGGCCGATCGTGACCGATCTGCCGCCGCACTTCACCGAGGACCACACCGAGCCGGCACGGCGCCTCGCGCGCCAGTTCGGCATCGAGCTCGATATTCTGGGATGAATATAAATGGCGCCGCACGCCGGGCGCCGTACGTCGGGCGCCGCTTTACCGGTACGTAGGGCGCCGCTTTAGCGGTGCCTCGCACACGTCGAGCGCCGCACGTGGTGTGCCGCACGTGGGGCGCCGTACGTAGGGCAGCCGCTTCAGCGGTGCCGCGCCGTCGGGCGTCGTACGTAGGGCGCCGTACGTCGGGGGCCGCTTTTAGCGGTGCCGCGCACGTCGCGCGACGCATGTAGGGCGCCGCTTTTAGCGGTGCCGCGTAACACCACGGCGACGATGTTGCATCGTGCGCCGCGACGTGGCTCGCCCCCGACGACTCGACGTCTTCGACTACATCGCGTGGCGATCGCGAAACAGAAATCCGGATTCGATTTCGCAATGCGTGACGGCTATCGATTGTGGCAAAAGGCGTACTACGAGCGCGTGCTGCGCGATGAGGAAGCGTCGGCGGAGATCATTCGATACATTCTGGCGAACCCGGTGCGCTCCGGGCTTGTCGCCGAACCGGCCGAGTATCCATTCTGGGGCTCTGGCGTTCATACGCGCGACGACTTGATCGAGTTGATCGCGCGTGAAAAGGCACCGCTAAAGCGGCGTCCTACGCCCGCCCGAAGACGGCACCGCTAAAGCGGTGCCCTACGACCGCCCGACGCCGGCACCGCTAAAGCGGCGCCCTACGCCCGCTCGAAGCCGGCACCGCTAAAGCGGCGCCCTACGCCCGCCCGAAGCCGGCATCGTCTCCCATGGGTACCCCGGCTCTGTCGTGAGCCGCGCGTCTTCGACCGGCATGCCGACGGTGAAGTGATACAGGCTCTGGAACGCGTGACCCGTGAGGCCGAGGATGTCGTGCACCGGATCGTCGTAGAAGCAGCCGATTCCCGTGCCGCGCGAGCCGGCGGCCTCGGCTTCCAGATACAGCACCTGTCCCACCACGCCCGACTCCCAGAACAGATGGCGATAGAACGCCGGACCGAACGTCCGCAGGCTCGCGTCGAAGTCCGCGATCATCCCGAGGCTGAAGAAGCCATCAGCGGCGATCTCCTGGTCGCAGCTGACGCGCTGAGCAACCGGGCGGCAGTTACCGCCCGCGAGCGCGAACAGCGGAAGTGCCTCGCTGGCCCGCGCCCACCGAAACTCGCGTCCGCATGCCTCGCGCAGCCGATCGATGGCCGAAGGATTCCGCGCGAGGAGATACAGTCCTGGCGCGACGCCGTCCACGCGGTGAACGAAAAGCGCAAGGTGAATGCGCGCATCCCACCACAACGCGTCCCACGGCGGTCCCCCGTCCGGCATCGTGCGCGACAGCATCGCGAAAAAACGCGTCGCGTCGATGGACGACCCTCCGTCGAGGGCGACGGCGCTGCGGCGCTTCAAGACGAGATCACGATCCGGTAATCGGGTAATCGGGTAATCGGGTAATCGGGTAATTGGATTGGTGATTGCGCGCCCCGGATCTTCCGTCGCGCGCGCAATATCGTCGATGAACGTCCATTGCACGTGGTCTTCGCTCAACCGGCTGGCGCGCCCGGTCCAGCGGCCCGTCCGTGCGGCTTCCAGCAGCGTGTCACGACTCACGACCCCCGACTCGCGACCAACGACCAATAAGCACCCGGGCTCTTCGCGCTCCGCCTCGACATAGTCACCGTCGCGGTCGACGCCGACGAGAGCCGCAATGTCACGCTGCGACCAGTCCGGCAAGATGGCGGCACACCAGCCAGCCATGCCCGCCGCGATCCGCACGGCGGCGATTGCGTGGCCGAGATCGTGCTGGCAGTATCTGAACGCGCGCTCACCGTACTTCCAGGCCTCCCGCCAGTGGATCGACGTGAGCGCGATGAGCCACATCGCGCGCTCGCCGACCGTGCCCGCCGCGTCGGACCAGGCCGCCGGCTCGAAGAGGCACCGCTGCTCGAGCGCGTGGTGATCGGGCGAATAGTGATACACGGCGGGCGTCCCGCTCAGCCCGGCGATCGGACCAGCGATCACGTACGCCTCGGTCGGATGCAGATTGCCGCTCGACGGGTTCACGCGCAGCGACCAGCGCGACCGGCCGAACTGTTTCCAGGCCGACAGGCCCAGCGAATGACGGAGGACATCGCCCACGAGCACCGCGGTCAGCGGCAGCGAGGCGCCGCCGACCGGCGGCGCGTCAGGCCGGGGGTGCAGCGCGAACGCCGGCGCGCCGGCGAACGACCGAAACGGATTGGGCTGCGATGCCCAGTCGAGATAGCCGCTCGACCGGGCGAACCGGTGGAAATGATGCTTGGTGCCGTCGTGATACGCGAGGATGGACCGAAGATCCGATGACAGCATGACGGGAGGCCGGGGTGATGATCATTTCACCCCGTCCTCGGTTTCCTTCGCCCGTCGATCGATTTCTGCGATGGCCTGCGCGATCTGCGCGCGGCGGCGCTCGTTCGCCGTGGCCTTGAGCTGCCGGTCGAGCTCGGTCCGTGCGAGCCTCAACGATTCCAGCGCGTGCTCCTTCTCCGGATCCCGCACGACTTTGCCGTGCTGCTGTCGCGTGCGCTCACGTTCCAACTCTTCCATGCGCTCCTGAATGCGCCCGTCGGCATCGATGAGGCCTTCACCTGCGTCACCCATGAGTTCCCCCATCCGAGACTGAACCGTCTCACATTATAAGATGAGCGCGTGAGCGCACGGTCGACGATCGATCCGCTCGCGCCGTTTCATCCGGCCACGCGCGATTGGTTCACCGCCACGTTCGACGCGCCGACCCGTCCGCAGGCGCTCGGTTGGCCCGCCATCGCGCGCGGGGAGTCGGCGCTCATCCTCGCGCCGACGGGCAGCGGCAAGACGCTGGCCGCGTTTCTCTGGTGCCTCGATCGTCTGATGTTCGCGCCGGCGCCGCCCCGAAGCGGGCGGTGCCGCGTGCTGTACGTCTCTCCGCTCAAGGCGCTCGCGGTCGACGTCGAGCGCAACCTGCGCGCGCCGCTCGCCGGCATCGCGCAGGCGGCCGAAGGCCGCGGCGACCCGTACGTGACGCCGGCGATCGCGGTCCGTACCGGCGACACGCCGCAGTCCGAGCGCGCGCGATTTCAGCGCGAGCCCGCCGACATCCTGATCACCACGCCCGAGTCGCTGTATCTGCTCCTGACATCCCGCGCGCGGGAGGCGCTCCGTTCGATCGACACGATCATCATCGACGAGATCCACGCGCTCGTGCCGACCAAGCGCGGCGCGCATCTCGCGCTGTCGCTCGAGCGGCTCGAAGCCCGTTGCGTGCGTGCGCCGCAACGCCTCGGGCTCTCGGCGACGCAGCGGCCGCTCGACGAAGTCGCGCGGTTTCTCGGCGGGACCAATGGAGGGCGACCCTTTCGCGGCGCTTCGGCCGCAGGCCGAACGGCGGCCCTGAAAGGGCCGCCCTGCACGGAAGAGAAGATCGACAGCGAGATCGAGCACGAGTTCGCCGTCCACCGCGGCGTCGTCCATTACCGTCCCGTCACCGTCGTCGACGCGGGCAGGAAGAAAGCGCTGAAGCTCACGATCGAAGTGCCGGTCGAGGACATGGCGAAGCTGACGGCCCCCGACCGGATGCCCGTCGGACCGGCGGCCACGGAGGTCGGATCGAGCCGCTCGATCTGGTCGGCGATTCACCCGCGGCTCGTCGAGCTGATTCGCGCGCATCGCTCGACGCTGATCTTCGTCAACAGCCGGCGGCTCGCCGAGCGCATGGCCGGCGCGCTGAACGATCTGGCCGGCGAGACGCTGGTCCGCTCGCACCACGGCTCGATCGCGCGGCCGCAGCGCGTCGAGGTGGAAGATCTGCTCAAGGCCGGCGCGCTGCGCGCGCTCGTCGCCACATCGTCGCTCGAGCTGGGCATCGACATGGGGGCCATCGACCTCGTCGTGCAGGTCGAGGCGCCGCCGTCGGTCGCGAGCGGCCTGCAGCGCATCGGCCGCGGCGGCCATCAGGCGAACGCGATCAGCGAAGGCGTCATCTTCCCGAAGTTCCGCGGCGATCTGGTCGCCTGCGCGGCGGTCGCGAAGGCCATGCACGACGGCGCCGTCGAAGCGACCAGATATCCCAGGAACCCGCTCGACATCGTCGCGCAGCAGATCGTGGCGATGGCGTCGATGGACGACTGGGACGTCGACGAGCTGTTCGCCGCGATCCGGCGCGCCGCGCCTTTCGCGGAGCTCGGTCGTACGGTCTTCGACGGCGTGCTCGACATGCTGTCGGGCCGGTATCCGTCCGACGAGTTCGCGGAGCTGCGGCCGCGCGTCACGTGGGACCGCGTCGCCGGAACCCTCAGCGCGCGCGACGGCGCGAAGCGTGTGGCCATCGCGAACGGCGGGACGATTCCCGATCGCGGGTTGTACGGCGTGTTCCTCCTCGGCGCCGCTCCGGGAGCCGCGCGCGTCGGCGAGCTCGACGAGGAGATGGTGTTCGAGAGCCGCGTCGGCGAGACGTTCGTGCTCGGCGCCTCGTCGTGGCGGATCGAGGAGATCACGCACGACCGCGTGCTCGTGACGCCGGCGCCCGGGGAGCCGGGCAAGATGCCGTTCTGGAAGGGCGACCGCGCCGGCCGGCCGCTCGAGCTCGGGCTCGCAATCGGCCGGCTGATGCACGATCTGCTGCGCCTGCCGCCGGCCGCCCGCGATCAGATGGCGGCCGCCGGCGCCGTGCCCGACGCGACCACGATCGTGGTCGAACGGCTGCGCGACGAGCTCGGCGACTGGCGCGTCTGCGTCCTGTCGCCGCGCGGAGGACGCGTTCATGCGCCGTGGGCGATGGCCGTCGCCGCGAAGGTCCGCGAGGAAACAGGAGCCGACGTCGAAATACTCTGGGGAGACGATGGGCTCGTGGTGAGGTTTCCGGATGTGGATCAGCCGCCGGATCCGCGGCTGCTGCTGCCGGAGCCCGACGAAGTGCAGTCGCTCGTCGTGCGCCAGCTCGGCGCAACGGCGCTGTTCGCGGCGAAGTTTCGCGAGAACGCGGCGCGCTCGCTGTTGCTGCCCAGGCGGCGGCCCGGCCTGCGCGCACCGCTCTGGCAGCAGCGCAAGCGGGCGGCCGATTTGCTCGCCGTCGCGTCCCGGTACGGGTCGTTTCCCGTGCTGCTCGAAACATACCGCGAGTGCCTGCGCGACTTCTTCGACATGCCGGCGCTCATCGCCACGCTGGGCGACGTCGGGAGCCGAAAGGTTCGCATCGTGACAGTCGATTCCGAGACGCCGTCTCCGTTTGCGGCCTCGCTGCTCTTCAGCTATGTGGCGAGCTTCATCTACGACGGCGACGCGCCGCTGGCCGAACGCCGGGCGCAGGCGCTCGCCGTGGACCAGTCGCAGTTGCGCGAGCTGCTCGGCGAGGCCGATCTGCGCGAGCTGCTCGACGCGGAGTCGATGGACGCGATCGAGCGTCAGCTGCAGCGGCTCGATCCGCACTATCGCGTGAAGAGTGCCGACGGCGTGCACGACATGCTGCTCTCGCTCGGCGATCTGACCGAGGCGGAGGTCCGCGAGCGATCGCAGACGCCGGACGTGGCCGCCAGCGTGAGCGCGCTGGTTGCCGCGCGGCGGGTGCTGGCCGTCCACATTGCGGGCGATCCGCGCCTCGTGGCCGTCGAGGACGCGGCGCGGTTTCGCGACGCGCTCGGCGTCCGGCTGCCGGCCGGCGTCCCCGAGGCCCTGCTGCGAGCGGTCCGCGATCCCATGGGTGATCTCGCGCGCCGGTACGCCCGCACGCACGGGCCGTTCACCGCGCCGGACTTCGCGTCCCGGTACGGCCTCGACAGCGCCGCCGCTGAAGCGGTGCTGACGCGGCTGACGGCCGACGGAGCGCTCGTCAAAGGCGAGTTCCGGCCGGGCGGCACGAGACGCGAGTGGACCGACCCGGGCGTCCTCCGCATGCTGCGGCGCCGATCGCTGGCGAAGCTGCGGCACGAGGTCGAGCCGGTCGATCAGCCGGTGCTCGGGCGCTTCACGACCACGTGGCAGGGCATCGTCAAGCGGCGAGGCGGCGCCGACGCCCTGCTCGACGCGATCGAGCAGTTGCAGGGCGCGCCGCTGCCAGCGTCGATTCTCGAGACCGAGATTCTCCCGGCGCGGATCGACGTCTACGATCCGGCGGACCTCGACGCGGTCGCGGCCGCCGGGGAGGTCGTATGGGCCGGCGTCGAGCCGCTCGGCGAACGGGACGGCCGCGTCGCGTTGTATCTCGCCGATCATCTGCCGCGGTTGCTGCCGCCGGCGGAGGCCCCGCTAAAGCGGGGCCCTACGAAAGATGGCGACACGGGCGTCAGTAGGGCCCCGCTTCAGCGGGGCCTCGATCTCTCCGGGCGCGAAGCCGCGATCCTCGACTGCCTGCGCGCCCGCGGCGCGTCATTCTTCGGGCCGCTCCACGAGGCGGTCGGCGGCGGCTATCCCGCCCAAACCGTGGACGCGCTGTGGAATCTTGTCTGGCAAGGGCTCATCACCAACGACACGTTTCACGCGCTGCGGGCGTTCACGCGCGCCCGCGTGGCTCGCCGCAAGGTCAAGGGACCCCGGCCGGACGGGACGTCCTTCCGGTCGCGGCGGCTCGTGCCGCCGTCGGCTGAAGGACGATGGGTGGTGGTGGCGCTCCAGGCGGCGACGGTGAAGAGCGCCACAACGAAGTGGGCCGCCGCGCTGACCGAGCAACTGCTCGCGCGCCACGGCGTGCTCACGCGCGAAGCGGTGACGGCGGAAGCCGTCGCCGGCGGCTTCGGGATCGTGTATCCGGCGCTGAAAGGCCTGGAAGAAACCGGACGGATCCGTCGCGGCTACTTTGTCGCCGGCCTCGGCGCGACGCAGTTCGCGATGCCGGGCGCGCTCGACCTCCTGCGATCGCTGCGCGACGCGCCTGACGAGGCTGAGATCGCGGTGCTGGCGGCAACCGATCCCGCGAATCCGTACGGCGCGACGCTGAAATGGCCAACACGACGATCGACGCCAAATGCCCGTGG
>QHWJ01000180.1 GCA_003222535.1 Acidobacteriota bacterium
CGGTTGATGCTGGTTCGCCGTGGCTCGCAAATCACTGATTCTCATCATCTTCATCGCGCTCCATCTCACTCGGTAAATCTGGGGTGAGAGGTGCGCGTACCGCATCACCATCCGCAGGCCACGATGGCCCAAGAGTTCGGCGACCGATCGGAGCGAGGCCCTGTCCCTCGCCAAAACTGGCGTAGCGCGGTTGTTGATCATTATCGCGAACGCGTCCCGACAAACCGTCGCGTGACACCGCCGAAACGTCCTGCGCGGATGCGTGACGAACACGATAGCCTCGAACCGACGCGGGACACGCACGAGCGGGCCGCTCCGTACAAACACGTTGACGGCGTCAACACCGCGACGTGCCTATCACGCGGCGCGTCGTTCGCAGCGATGATGTAATCCGCCCACTTCCGGGAACGCGACCACACGCCCTTCCGTCAGCGTCTGAACGCGTCGTGGCGTCGGCGCGTCCTTCTCCAAGGCCAGATGTGTTCGCGCCCCATGATAACGCTTCAACCATTTGTTGCGCCGTCCAGGCCGCCGTGGGATGTTCCGTGAAGTTGATGTGAATGATTCGTTGACACTCGGGCGCCAGCAGCACCAACACAAACAGCACGCGGCCCGTCGGCGTCGACACGGTGAAGAAGTCCATCGACATCAGTGTGCCGACATGATTGGTCAGAAAGGTCCGCCACGTCTGCGACGAGCGGCGCTGCGGTTGCCGCAAGAGCCGCGACACCGTGCGCTCTGACGCCGTGAGGCCCAGCTTGCACAATTCGCCGTGAATCCGAGGCGCCCCCACAGTGGATTCGCGGCGGCCATCGTGCCGACGAGCGCTCGAACTGCCGCATCCGTGCTGGGCGCCCGTGACGTGTCGGCGTGGAGCGCCACGTCCACCGACGCCGGAGCCATTGGCGGTGCCACTGCACGACGGTCTCGGCCGCACGACGAGCAAGGCCCTGCGCCAGTCCGGCCACGCCTTGGGTGAGGAGGATCCAAAAGAGTCCCCTCGTGCGGAGCTGTCGGCGCCTGACCGTGCGCGTCAACGCGGCCACCTGCTGGCGGAGGGCGAGATTCTCGAGCGCAACCGCCCGGTGCCCGCGGCAGATCAATCCGATCGATCGGAGGATTACGATCAGCACCGTCAGCATGATTGATCCTGCGGTGCGTCCGACTGCAAAATCAACTGGCGACACCGGCGATCAGGTATTGGCGGAGTACAGGATGGTGATCTGATCGAGCACGGCCAGGACGCGTGATGGAAGGCCGAGCAGACGCGCCCGGCCACGCCTTGGAGGCCGCGGGGCGTTCCTCTCAGCAACGCGATGAAGCTCACGCCGACGTGACCGACCTACCGCAAGATCGCGTACACCCCGACGAGAATGGTCACCGCGCCAACCGCCTGGATCCAGAGTTCGGGGCGGTCGCGAAGGAACAACAGCCCGAGCAGGGGAAACAGCGCCGCCGCGGCAAGAAAGCGCCAGTACAGCTCTTCGGCCTCCTCGACTGCGCCAAGGGACGGCGCCCTCTTCCTGCCTGCATCCACAATCGAGTTGGCGATGCGGCGATCGCTTTCGCGATCGATCTCGAAGTACTGGCCGCCGCCTGCGAGCGCAATACGCTGCAGCCCGACGCGATCGAGCCGCGACGTGGCCGGCACTTCCGGATCGATCACGATCTCACCCTTCTCGTTCCGGAACACCGGCAAGGCGCCGCCGGAGAGCGAACCGACACCCACCACGTAGAGCGGAATGTTGCGGGCTGCCGCCAGCTTCAGCGATTTCGCGACCTCGCCGCTCCAGCTCTCGCCATCCGATAGCATCACGAACATCTTCGCGTTGGAATCCTTTCCGTGGCGCTCTTCGTCGCGCTCGATGAGCCGCAGGCCCCAGTAGATGCCGAGCTCGAGGTTCGTGTCCCAGGTCGTGGCGTCGTCGATGCGAAAGGGAGGCGCCTGGTCGAGGTGATCGAGAAAGAAGAAAAACGTGTTGGGATCCCTGGTCAGACGAATCTGTGGCGCTGCGATATGCGCGAAAAGTGCCAGGGCCACGCGATCGTCGTTCCAGCGGATCGCATCGCCGAGTGTGCGCAGGAAGCGGATGGACCGCTGCCAGCGGTCGCCCGCGACGTCCTTCACACGCATTGACGCGGATCCGTCCTGGAGGATGACGAGATCGATACCGCCCTGCCGGACCGCGGTCGCGGGCCCGCGCGGACGCGCGATCGCACCGACGAGAATCGCCGACGAGACGATCAGACAGAGCCAGAAGGGAAGATCGCCAAGGGGCGCATAGCGCTCGGTCACCGGCAGCGTGCGCTGCCGTGCGAAGAGGCGCAGGTCCCTTCGCCGGTACGTCAGGCGCCGAATCCAGAGGACGAACAGGACCGCGGGCCCTCCCAGGAGCCAGAGAAACTCCGGCTCGGCGAAGGTGATGTGCGCGAAATCGATGCTGACCGGCACGGGCGTCTATCCCTTGCGCTTGATGGCTTTGCCGTCGCCCGGATCGGCCTGTTCCTCGCGCTCGTCGTATCGCATCGGGGAGATGGTCTGGAAATCGCCCATGGCGGTTCCCTCCGGCGGCCCGCCGGGTCGCCCGTGCACGGTCGGTCCGGCCGGCAGATCGACGCTCGCGTGCTCGGGCTTCTCGACGGTCTTGCCCTTCACGGGCTGCCTTTTTGACAGCGTCGCCTTCGCCAGCGCGTCGCGCACGTTCGACACGAACTCGTAGTTGAAGGCGGCGTCGGCGGCACTCTGGTCTCTCCGCAACACGTCCGCATAGGCCTGAATCACAGCATCCAGGCGTTCGACGGTCGCCCTGCGATCGGTCGCCGGCGGCGGGACCGCCCGCCACGACGCGTTGGCGGCCATCAGCAGCATCTGCGGATCGGTCAGCGCGCGGGCGCCGGTGGCCAGGGAGCGGTCCGTCAGCGAGTCGTAGCGCGACAGCCAGTACGACACCGTCGCACGATGGCGCTGCACGTCGCCTTCAGACGAGCCGGCTGGCCAGGGCAGGCGGTTCCAGAGGCGGCCGGCGTTGCCGATGTCGTCATCGCCGTCGTAATGCAGTGTCGCCAGACGTCGATGGGCCTCGGCCACGCGCCGGGTCAATTGCGCTTCACTCCAGCAGGCGGCACCCACAACGAACAGCACCACGGCCAGCACAATTCGCACGGTAACAGTCTTCATCTCACAGCCTCTTCCAACGCGTTAGGTCGTCCAGGTTCTTCAGGCCCGGTCGCACGGGCGGACATCGGTGTCCGCACGGCATTAGTCATCAGGGCAGCTTCTGAAACCGTGGCACGGTCAACTTTGCGGCGACCGCACCCATCCAACACCACGCGGCGGCGAACGCGAACATCGCGAATCGCGGACGCTGACTGGTGTACTGCCTGGTCTGAATCGTGCCCGCCGACACGGCGTCGATCTCCCGGATGGCGTCGAGCAGGTGCTCCTCGTTGTCGGCCGCGTAAAACCGTCCGCCTGTTTTCAGCACGGCCGGCATCCACAGTTCGTCGGGGACGACTGTGCCTCTGCCGCGATCGTAATTCGTCCGCACGAAATACACGGGAATCTTCGAGTCCACGGCCGTCTGCATGATCTCGTCGAGCGTGCGTCCGTTGACGAGCGCCCGCGTGTCTTCGCCGTCGGTGAAAATGACCATCAGGTTGCCGGAGGCGTCGAGAAAGTTGAACGCCTTGAACAGGCCGATGCTCTGGTCGATGGCGTGCGCGATGATCGTGCCCTGATCGGGAAAGAGCGAGTACTGCACCGGGTCGCCGATGAGCGAGATGCTGAGCAGGATGTTGTCGTAGTCGTTCGTGAATGGCGTGATCACGTAGGCTTCGTTGCCGAATTCGATGAGGGCGACGAGGTCCTTGTATCGTCCCGTCCTGCGCATGTTCACGAAGCGCTCCGCCGCGGCGACTGTCGTGAAAAACGCCGCTTCGGTTTCGCCCCGCTGATTCACATGTGGGGCCCTGAAGGGCGTGTGCATGCTGCTCGACGCGTCGATCATGATGGCGATGCGCCGGCCCGGATAGGTCACGTCGCTCGTGACGAGCGACGTGTAGGGATCGGCGAGCGCGAGACTGAAGAACGGCATCCCTGCCAGAAACAGCACCAGCGGCACGTGCCGCACGAACGACAGATACGACGGTTGAAGCGACGACAGCACCGCAGGCACGACGAGACGATGACGTCCTGGTTGGCGGCTGAGCGCGGACCGCGCGCCGAGCAGGAGTCCCGTGACCGCGACCAGACCGAGCAGCGCCAGCCTGGCTTCTCCACGATGCCAGAACTGCAGGTCGGCCATATGAATGGCGCGCCAGTCGGCCAGAGTGCTGCGAGCGAGCAGGCGCACGGCTGCGATGGACATCAGGCCCGCGTTTCCACGGCGGCGCCGCCGGCCCGCAACTGCCGGAAGAAGGTTTTCAGCCAGGTGTGCTCGCCCTTCACGCGCCCTGCTGCGGCAATCGCCCCGGAGAGCGCGCTGTCGAGCGACGTCTGGTCGAGAGCGCTCTGCTGCCCGTATTGCGTGCTCGTGAAGGTGACGAGCGCGTCGCGAAGCACCTCGAGCATGTGAGCCCTTCCGGGGTCGTCGGTCGAATGCTGCCCACTCGCCGGCGCCAGATCAGCGGGGGTCATCGCACTGGACAGCAACCGCGGCTTCCCGCGCAGCGGTCCCGGCACCACAAGGCGGCCTTCGCTGGTCGTGGCGCTTCCCGCGAGGCGTTGATTCGGGTTCCGGCCGATCGCGCATGCGGCAGCAATACGTGTGGCCGCGAGCGCCCGGCCGGCCAGCGTCTCGTTCCACCCCTGCTGATCTCGCTCGCGTTGAACCGCCGCCAGCTCGCTGGCTGCCGCACGGACAATGCCTCGCGTTGGCACCAGGCGTTCATCGGCCGGCGTCCGTCGTGCGTCGCGGCGGGCGTACCCGACCAGGACGATCGCCATCACCAGTACGCCGAAGGCGACCGACGTGAGCGCGACGATCTCCAGCACGCGCGATCTGAAGTCGAGCGACTCCACGGTGCCGAAGTCCTCGCCGGCGGCGTCCCGGATGTCGACCGCGTCGGCGGGCACCATCGACGCGACGCGAATCGACTGCTTGGGCAGGAGATAGACGAGGTCGCGCCCCTTCACCGCCGTGCTCGCCGCCACGCGACTGTTGATGGTGTAGTGGATCACCACGGCCGGCAGACTGACGTCTTTCCCAATGGCGTCCGGGCTGATGATCCGCAGCGTGTACTGATACTGAAAGAAACGCCGCGACCCCGACCTCAGATCGGCGGGATGACTGCCGCCCACGACTTCGAACGGCGCCATCTGAATGACCGCCGGGGCGAGCCTCGATTCATCGGGGATCACCTGAACCGCCTCGTTCTCGAGCGCCGCGCAGGTCAACGACAGGTCGAACGTTTCTCCGATGCGCACGAAGCCCGCGCTCGTGCGCCACCAGCAGCGGATCGGATCCACCTCCACAGTGGCGGTCGTTCCGGACGGGGGCATGGCCGGTGTCTGCGCCGCGGCTGAAGCGGCCGCGAACAGGAGCGGGAAGAGCAGCAGCAACCGTGTCACAGCGTCCTCTCTAGTTTTTTGTCTTGCGCAGGCGACGTTCGACGACGAACTCGCCGAGAGCAATGTCGGACCTGGTGTGATCGAGGTCGATGGTCACCACGTCGAGGGCCAGGTCTTTCGCCGTCCGGCGGACGTCTTGCTGCCAGCGTCGCGCGCGGCCGGCAAGATCCTCGTACGCGCGACGCGAGATCGTGCACGCGCGGCCGGTTTCGACGTCCGCAATCTCAACCCATCCGGCCGAGACGCCCGGGAGATCGAATGCGAAGGCGCTGTCGATCAGCACGATGAAGACGTCGTGCGTCCCGTTCAGGAGCGAGAGCTCCTTCAGCACCGCCCCTGCATCATCGAAGAGAAAGTCCGAGACGACGGGGAGCATCGTCTGACGGCGCACGAAGCCGCCGAGCGACGTGCTGATGCTGCCGCTTCGTCGAACGGATTGAAGGCCTCGCTGGTATTGGTAGGCGTCGAGGCAGTGCACGACGTGGCTCTTGCCGGTGAGCGGACGAAGTGCCGCCAGATGGAGAAAACCGCCGTCGAAGGTGACCAGCCCGAACGGATCCTGAAAAAAGACGGACGACATCCCGATGGTGGCGATGGCCCGGGCGATCGCCGCGGCGATGGGGACGCCCTGAACGCCGCATCGCGTGGACGGCAAGAGGTCGGCGATGGCGATGACGGTCGCCGTGCTCGGCTGTTCGAACTCGCGGATGATGAGCGGCGAGAAGCCGGTCAACGACGACTGTGCCCAGTCGATGGACGCGAGTCGGTCGCCCGCCTGCCAGCCCCTGAGCCCGGTGAAGTCGAACCCCGAGCCCCGGGAGCGGCTCCGGTGCTCGCCCATGGTGACTTCGCGCAGGCGCGTGAGGATCACGAGCTCGATCTCGGTGATGTCGGCCAGGTTGACGAACGGCGCAATCTCCTCGTGATCGCGCGTCCTCATGGAATCGGTACCCGGTCTATGACGTCCCGAATGACGGCCTCCGTGGTCAGCCCGTGGCTCGCCGCGTGCGGGCCGAGCCAGACGCGATGACTGAGGATGTAAGGCGCCAGTGCCTGGATGTCTTCCGGATAGACCACGGTGCGCTCACGCTGAAGAAGCGCCCAGACTTTGGCGAGGCGTCCCCAGCAGATAATCGCGCGTGGTGAGGCGCCGAGATCGACGCCTCGTTCGACCAGCTCGGAAGGGGAGCGCACGAGCCAGTCGGTGTCCGGGTTGTACGGCCTGGTCGCGGCGACCAGCCGCTGGATATATTTTTTGAGTCGATTGTGCATGAATACCTGCTCGTTGATACGCGATCGCAGCTCGACGATCCGTTCCTTCGACAAGAGCTTGTCGAGCCGCACGCGCTTGAAGTCGAAGTCCACCAGCTTCTCTTCTTCCTCCGGCGGCAGGTAGCCGATGTTGATCATGATCGCGAAGCGATCTGTCGCGGCTTCCGACAGGGGAAACGTGCCCTGCCCGAGTTCCACCGGGTTCATCGTCGCGATCGCAAAGCTGAACGCGGGCAGCTGGTACGTTTCCTTGCCGACCGTAATCGTGCGGTCCTGTAAGGCTTCGAGGAAGGCGCTTTGCGACTTCATCGGGATGCGGTTGATTTCGTCGAGCAGGATGACCTCTGCCGACGCGAGCGGCCCGAACTCGGTGACCAGCGCTCCCGTGGCGGGATTGATCATCTGAAAACCGACGACTTCGGTCGGCTGCAGGTCGGCTCGACCTTGCAGACGCGCGAACCTGGCGTCGCTGATGGCAGCCAGGATCACTCCGAAAAACGTCTTGCCGACGCCGGGCACGCCTCGTAAGAGCAGGTTGCCGGCGTTGACCTGCCGCTGCTCGCTTTTGTCGTAGGTCGTCGGGATTTCGGAGAGCAGAACGATGTTCGCCAGGGCCTTCGCGGTGTCGTATCCGACGAGCGCCTTGCTGCCTTCCACGATGATCGCTTTATGAAAGTCGATCGCCTCCTGGAGCTCTGGATGCACGGCCGTGCATCCTACTGTACCTAAGAAAAGCCTTGGGAACCCGATGGTTTCGTGCTAGGTTCTGTCAACTGCAATGCTGGGGAAAATCTCGGTGTAAGCCAGGAGGCAATTCGATGAACCGCAGCAGACTCATCACGACGGGCGTTGCCGGATTGATCGCATTTGCAGCGGTCGAGATAGTGACCGTGGTCTCCCCGAGCGCTCAGCAACCGGCCGCTGGCCAGGTCACCTTCGCCAAGGACGTCGTGCCGATTCTCCAGCGTTCCTGCCAGAATTGCCATCGTCCGGGTTCGGTCGCACCGTTCTCCCTGTTGACCTACGAGGAGGCCCGGCCCTGGGCCAAATCGATCAAGAACAGGATCCAGAAGCGCGAGATGCCGCCATGGACTCTGGACAAGAATGTGGGAATTCAGGAATTCAAGAACGACATTTCGCTCAGTGACGCTGAGATCGCGAAGGTCGTCAAGTGGGTGGACTCCGGCGCGCCCCTGGGCAATATCGCAGACATGCCGAAGCCGCTGCAGTTCGAAGATCCGAGAATCTGGCACATCGGCAACGGCAAGCCCGACCTGATCGTCTCGATGCCGAAGCCGTTCAGGGTTCCGGCCGTTGGCGCCGACGTCACGCTCGAATTCCTCGCCGAGACGGGCCTCACCGAAGATCGCTACATCAAGGAGATCGAAACCAAGCCAGATCCCAAGGGCTTCAAGGTTGTCCATCATGCCGCGCTCGATCTCGTGGAGCCGGGCGCCGGCCTTGATGCGTCGCGCGAGAACTACGGCATGGGCGGCCAGCGAAGCTTTCTGAGCGAATATGCGCTGGGCAAGGACGCGGACATCTTCCCGGCCGACACGGGCCGCCTGGTCAAGAAGGGCTCGAAGGTCAACTTCAACATGCACTACTACTCGACCGGCGAAGAGGTCGAGAGCACGACCAGCGTCGGCATGGTCTTCTATCCGAAAGGCTACGTTCCGAAGCATGTCGTGGTGACGCAGCACATGGGAGAGAACGCCGATCTCGACGTTCCAGCCGGCACGGTCTCGCGCGTCGATGGCTATGTGATGCTGAGTCAGAACGCCCAGCTCGTGATGATCCAGCCGCACATGCATAGCCGCGGCGTCAGGCAGTGCACCGAGGCGATCATCCCGCAGACCTCCGGAGAAGTTTCCAGAGGGAACGGCAGCAAGACCGAGCGGACCACCTTGAACTGCATCAACTTCGACATGAACTGGAACATCGCGTACAGCTACAAGGAGGACGCGGCGCCCGTCCTGCCGAAGGGGACGATCCTCCACGTGATGTCGTGGTACGACAACACCGCGTCCAAGTTCAATGCGGATTCGAAGAACTGGGTCGGCAATGGACCGCGGTCCGTCGACATCATGAGCTATCAGTGGATGAGTTTCTTCTATCTCTCCGACGAGGAGTACGCGCAGAAGCTCAAGGAGCGCGCTCTCAAGGCGAAGCTGACGAATCACAACTGACGCCGCCGGGGCGCTGAAGAACGATCCGCTACGACCGCCAAGAGCACCCGGCAGAAAATCGTCCGCCGGGTGCTCTTTCGCTTACCGCGTTCGGGTTGCAACATCTCATCATGCGAGTTGTCATGAAAACGATCCTAAACACTCGTTTCCTGTTGGCCGTGTGCGCGCTTGGCTGTGCTTTTCTCGCGCCGGGCGCCGTCAGCACCCTGCGTAGTCAAGGCCAGTCGACCTCTCAGGGCAGAGGCCTCATCCGGGACACGGATGACGGCATCAAGTACGCGCGCGGTCAGAATGTGGTTCCGGTGTTCGAGGGATGGGTCGCCAATCCCGACGGGACGTACGGCCTCATTTTCGGCAGCTGGAATCGGAACTGGGAAGAGAAGATCACTATTCCGATCGGGCCCGACAACCATATCGAGCCCGGCCCTCAGGACCAGGGTCAGCCTACGTTCTTCTACCCGCGACGGGGAAAGAATCTCTTTGAGATCACCGTCCCGAAAGACTTCGGCAAAAAGGAAGTCGTGTGGACGTTGGTGTCGCGCGGGAAGACTGAAAAGGCGTACGGCGCACTTGTGCCGCAAGAGGTCCTCACACGACACATGGTCGTCACCGGCGGCTCTCTGAACGACGCGGCCGCGGCCGGCAACGACGATCAGGGCGACGAGCGGGATCCCAACAGGCCGCCGGCGGTGGCGTTCGACCCTGTCCAGCCCATGTCGGCCCCGGGTCGTGGAGTGATCAGCGCCATCGTCACCGACGATGGGCTCCCGAAACCGACTCCAGGCCGTCGCGGCGGGCGCGGTCTCCGAGTCGACTGGAGCGTCTACAGAGGACCAGTGGCGGTGACCTTCGAGCCACCGACAAGTCCGCTGCCGGCCCTTACCGGCGGCAAGGTTTCGACGACCGCGACGTTCACGGCTCCGGGGACGTACGTGCTCCGCGCGAAGGCCACTGACGGAGGCGGGATGGAAGCCAATAAGGACGTGACCGTTTCTGTGAAGTAGGCGTTCGCGAATCGGCAGTTCTCCTCGTGGCAAGGAGTCTGAGATGAACTGCACGTTCGGTCGGCTGGGCAACCGAGGCGGCTTCGTGATCTGGCTCCTGTTGGCCAGCATCTTCTCACTCGCCAGCGAGTCACTCGCCGGCCAGCAAAACGCCGCCAGCATCGTCGGGCAGATCAGGGACGAAAGCGGCGCCATCCTGCCCGGCGTGACGGTCACAGCGAGGAGTTCCGCCTTGCAAGTGCCTGAAGTGTCAACCGTGACCGACGAGCGGGGCGAGTACCGTTTGTCGCCTCTGCCGATTGGAATTTATTCAGTGGACTACACGCTCTCCGGATTTCAGGAGATCAGGCGGGAAAGTATCCAGCTGACGATTGGATTCACCGCCAGACTGGACGAGATCATGAAGATCGGGGGCGTGCAGGAGTCGGTGACGGTGGCCGGATCCTCGCCCGTGGTCGACGTTTCGTCGAGCGCTTCCACGACGAAGCTCAACCGGGAGACGCTGGAAATCCTCCCGACGGGCCGGAGCGGGATCAACGATCTGCTGGCTCAGGCGCCCGGGACGCGAGGAGAGTACGGGACCGGCGGCAGCAACATGAATACGAACCCCTCGTTCCGCGCGTTCGGCCAGAGCAATGAATATTGGAGCACGCTCGAAGGCGTGGTGACGACGCCACCGCTGACCGGGGGGCCAGGCAACTTCTACGACTACTCGTCGATGGACGAGTCGGTGGTTCAGACGATCGGAAACGACGCGGAAATGCCGCGGCGCGGCGTGTACCTCGCGAGCGTGGTGAAGTCGGGTGGCAACCAGTTGCACGGCAGCGGGTTCGGGAGTTATACGAACGATACGTTTCAGAGCGCCAACATCGATGACGCGCTGCGGGCGCAAGGCTTCACGACCACCAACAAGCTCCGCAAGCGGTTTGATATCAGCGCGCAGGCCGGCGGCAAGATCATCGAGAACAAGCTCTGGTACTTTGGCGCGTGGCGGCGGCGGAACGAAACCACCGAGGTGCCGAACTCCTTCAGCATCGTGCGGCCGCCTTTTGCCCCACCTGCAGGAACACCGGATCGCCTGAGTGGCGAGCTCTACATCAGCAATACCGCGGCCTTGCAAAAGCTGCTGCAGCCTTCGTACACCGGAAAAATCTCGTATCAGATGTCGGCAGCCAACAGGATCGTCGGCTTCGTGCAGCGACTGGAGAAACATCGGATCAACGCGCCGAGCACGTTCCAGTCGCCGTTGTCGCCAGCCGACGAGCAGACCTGGACCTGGGTCGCAAAGGGCGAATGGCAGCACGTTCGCAACTCGGTGGTGTTCGACGTCCAGCATGGCTATTGGGATTTCGACGTGGTCTACCCGGGACGCACGACGGAACCGACGAGCAGTGACACCGTGACCCAGGCCGCGTGGGGCGACGCGACGAGCCATGGGAACCTGCCCTACGATTACCGGACCTCGACCTCCGGCACGGTGAGCTGGTACAAGCCTGATGTGTTGTTCGGCAATCATGATCTGAAGGCGGGCGTCCTCTGGAGTGCGAGTGACATCAGCCGGATCTGGGACAACCGGCGGACGAACACGGGCCAGACGCCGAATCTCACGTCCGGCAACTACTATCTGATCTTCCGCAATGGCGCACCGTTCCAGTTCCAGGCGCTCAACACACCGGTGCATCCCTACAACCAGGATCACTACCTGGGCATCTTTGTGAAAGACGGGTGGACCATCAGGCGCCGGCTGACGGCAAACCTCGGGCTTCGCTTCTCCCGCGACAATGGGTTCGTCCCGCCGCAGTGCCGCGAAGCGGGGGATTGGCCGTTCACCCCGGCTCAGTGCTTCAACAAGGTGCAGTTGAAGATCTTCAACTCGTTCGCACCGCGCATGGCCGCGTCGTACGATGTGACCGGCGACGGCAAGACTGTGGTGAAGGGCGGGTGGGCCCGGTTCGATCACATGCGTGAGATCACACCGGAGGTGGACAACCTGAACCCGAACACGTTCACCCAAACGACTTTTACGTGGCGCGACCTCAACGGCAACAACAATTACGATCCGGGCGAAGTCAACCTGGATCCAAACGGTCCGGACTTCATCTCGATCTCCGGTACGTCCGCTGCGATCCCGAGCCCAAACGAAAAGCAGCCGAAGGTGGACGAGTTCTCAATCTCCATCGAGCGCGAGCTGGTGAGGAACATGGCCATCCGGGCAACGTGGATCTACTCGCGTAACTTCAACGCGTACCGGTTGGCCGGTGTCGAGCGGCCGTACGAGTCGTACAACATCCCGATCACGAATCCGGATCCGGGGCCGGACGGACGCGTCGGAACAGCTGATGATCCTGGGACGTCCGTCACTTACTACGAATACGCGGCCGCGCTGGGCGGACTCAGGAACTCGGACACGACACTCGTCAATCCCGGATCGGCAAACGATCACAGCTACAAGAGCTACGAGATTGCAGCGAGCAAGCGGCTCGCGGAGAACTGGCAGTTCAATGCATCCTACTCGAGCACCACGTCAAACATCCCGTTCGGCTCGCTGATGTCGGTGCCCACGGCAGGGGGGAATCTCCCCGGGGGGACTCTGCCGTTGACCCCCAACGCGGAGATCTTCACGGCCGATTACACGCGCGAGTGGCTCGGCAAGCTGTCCGGCGCCTATATATTCCCGAAGGGCTTCCTCGGGTCGGTCAACTTCGAGCACCGGAGTGGCATCCCGTTCGCGCGGCAGGTGCAATTCTCGGGCGGCAAGCAGATTCCCAATATCGTCCTCAACGTGGAGCCGATCGGCACCCGGCGCCTGCCGAACCTCAATACCCTGGATCTGCGGGGCGCGAAGACGTTCAACTTGAAGCAAGGTCGGAAGGCGGAGGCTCGGGTCAATATCTTCAATGCCCTGAACATCAACGGCGCATTGAGTGTGAACCAACGCTCAGGCGCGACCTTCTTGCGCCCGACGAGCCTCGTGTTGCCGCGGGTGTTCGACCTCAGCCTGTCGTACATCTTCTGAAGTGTTCCGGCGAAGTTCGGTGACAGGATTTCGCTCCCACGCCTGACCCAAGGGAGACAGCAGCCATGGCAGATTCACGTTCAGCGCGCATGAGTCGGCGGCAAGCTATCAGCTTGCTCGGAGCAGGGGCCGGCATCGGCCTTTTCTCGACGGTCAGACCGGGGGCCATGCCGCTAGCGGCGCCGCTGCAGGCGGGTGGCGCCAAGGCGGTCACTTTTCCCAGAGGCGCCATCATCAGAACCATTGTCAAGGACCTCCAGCCGGAGGCGCTGGCGAATGGCACGACGCTCTTCCACGAACACCTCGATGGGGTGTACTCGCGGGACACTCGTCAACTCAAGCTGCCGCCCCCCTCCCAGCAGGACATCGCACCCGTGATCGCCGACATCAAGGAGACGATGAAGGCCGGTGTGGTGTGCATCGTGGACGGCGGCCATCCCGACATGGGAACGAACTACGATCACTTGAGGCAGATTTCGGCGGCGACCGGACTCCATGTGGTCTGCAGCGGCGGCTACTACCTGCAGAATACGTATCCCGCCGAGATCTCGACGATGAGCGAGGATCAGATCGCCGAGAGCCTCGTCAAGGAAGCGGCCGCGGGTCGGTACGGCGCGTACGGAGAGATCGGCGACATGCCGGGCGAGGCGGACTTCACGGCCGACGAGCGCAAGGTGTATCGCGCGGTCGGCAAGGCGCACGCCAGGAACAACCTGCCGATCTTCACGCACAACAATTACGGGACAGGGCCGAACGTGCCGCGAGAGATTGCGCTGCGACAACTCGAGGTCTACGAGTCGGTCGGCGTCAACCCGCAGCGGATTGCCATCGGGCACATGTGCTCTCTTCCGGGCAGGAACCCTGACATCATCAAGGCGCTCGGCAAACGCGGCGCCTGGGTCGGCATCGATCGCGTGCGGGGCGACGAAAAGGCCGATGAGGACCGCGTCGCTTTGATCCTGGCGTTCCTCGAGGCGGGCTATGGGAATCGCCTGCTCCTCTCCAGCGACACGCGCAGGGATTACAACAAGGTCGCGCGGTTCGCCAGGCAGCTCCAGGCGGCCGGTGTCGGCGAGGCCACGCTGCACACGATCCTGGTCGACAACCCGCGGCGGTTCCTCGCGTTCGTCCCCCGGAGCGCGTAGCTAGCTAAGTACTCGATTTCACAATTACGGTGACGTATTTCGTGACGGCGATCGGTGTCCCATTTCAGAAATACGACGACATATTTGGCCACAGAGACACAGAGACACAGAGAGGAACACGCTGCAAGTAGCGCGCTCGACGCGGCGCCGCGCAGCGGCGGGCGAGGCGTGCCAACCGCAAACGAACGACCACTGGACCGTGGCTCGGTCGTTCGTTTGCGGTCGGCGCGCCTCACGGCTCGGCCTGCGGTGCAGGCCGCCCGCGTCGAGCGCCTCTGTGTCTCAGTGTCTCCGTGGCTTGTCCAAATCAATACGTCGCCGTAATTACGAAATGCTGTGAAATGCTGTACTAAGCTAGATCCATCGGTGATCCCCTGACTGAAGCAGCGCGATGTCGCGATCATGGGGAGCGACCACCCGCAGTACGTGTCGCCGTCGGCTGTCGCCGCTGCGGCACACGCGCCGCTCCAGTGTTCGGTCTCAACGCCGCGAGTTTGTTCGGCAGTCTCACCGCACGTCTCCCTCGCGCGCGCGGTCATGCGGCGCTATCGCGTCTGGGCGAGTCCGTGACGCGCCGCCGACGATTTCGGATCGAGCGACAGCGCTTCGGCGAAGTAACCAGCGGCCGCTGCGCGGTTGTTCGCCGTCAGCTCCAGCAGGCCAAGATTGAGGTAGGGTGCGCTATCGCGCGGATTCAGGCGAAGCGCTGTCAGCAGGGCGTTTCTGGCGTCCTTTTGCTGCCCGAGGCTCGCGTGGATGGCGCCGACCAGATTGTGAGCCGACGCGTACCGCGGGTCTAGTGCGATGGCCTGCTGAGAGAGCTGGAGCGCCTCCGCAGCCTGACCACGAATGAACCTCACCGCCGCGGCGTAGTAGCGCGTGCGGGCCACGTCGGGCTGAACTCGCTGCAGCTTCTCGACGACGGTTGCGAGTTGGTCCGCATCGCCGACGTCGCCGAAAATCGAGGCGAGCTGCTCGAGCGCAGCGGGTTCGACCGGTTCGATGTCGCACGCGTCCCGTGCTGCCGCAATCGCCTGTTCGGTGAAGCCGCTGGCGGCAAGCAGCTTCGACGTGGCGATCAGAATGGCAGGGACACGGGGATGCATCCGATGCAACGACTTCAAGACGTCGAGCGCAGGCGTTTCCTTGTGTGACGCGACGGCCGTCTTGACCAGCCCGTCGAGGGCGGCGGGGTCGTGCGGATCGAGCGACGACGCCTTCGCGTAGGCGTCGTACGCGGTCGCATGTTCGCTTTCAGCCAGCAGCATTGCGCCACGGTGCCGCCATTCGGTTGCGCCTGCGCGTGCCCGTGCGAGCCGGATGACCGGTGGACCTCCCTGCGGGCCGAGCAATTGAAGCAACGTCGAAGCATTGCCGCTGGCGGCCCCGCTCGATAGCGCACGCGGAGCGGAGAACTCCAGCGCCATCCGATCGTCGCTCTGGATCCCGGCGCCGGTCCCGTAGCGCTTCATCTCTTCAGGACCGCCCGCGAAGAGCGACCACAGCGCGAACGGCTCGAGCGCGGACACCGTGCTCAGATCGGCGGCGATGCCCGGCCGCTGCCACCTGCGCGCAAGGTCCGCGATGTGTGAATCCAGTGGCCCGGTGGACGCGACGAGCAGCACGTCGCTTTCGCCGATCAGCCACATCGTGCTATCCGGAAACACGGAGGAGAACGTGGCCACAATCGAACGGAGATCGCCGTCGGTGATGTCGTACGCGTGCGCCCACTGGCAAATGAGCCCCCCGGGTCGGAGGCGGGCGCGCACGGCGGTGAAGAACTCGCGCGTGAAGAGCGCCGCCACGCCCGCCATCCACGGATTCGACGGCTCGGAGATGATGACGTCGTAGCTGCGCGAGGACAGGAGCAGATGCGAACGCCCGTCGCCGACAATCAGATGTGTGCGAGGATCCTCGAGCGCGTTCCGGTTGTCGGCCGCAAAATATCGAGAGGCCTCCACGACTTCCGGTGAAATCTCGAGGACGTCCGCGCGCGCGATGGGGTGGAGCAGGGCCGATCCCAGGGTGACGCCGCTTCCGAGCCCGATGACGCAGACCTCGTGGGGGTCGGGATGGAGCAGCAGCGGCAGGTGGGCGAGCAACTTCTGCGTGAGCATGTCGCCGGCGTTCGACGCGTCGATCTTCCCGTCGATGGCCAATGACAGCGCCCCAGTCAGGCGCTTGACCGATACCGTCGAGGCCGCGCCGTCGCGATCGTAGAGCAATTGCCCCGCAGTGAGCGCCGATTCGAGGTCGTCCTCGTCCTCCAGGTACGCCGCATACTTGTACGCACCGCTCGCGAGCAGGGCGCGATCCCAGCGGGGAACCCGGATCAGCACGGCCACAGCGGCGGCCGTTGCGACGAAACCGACGAGACGAGCGTTCTTCGACAGCCGTCCCCATGTGATCACGACGAGTCCGTCGAGGATGAGAAGAGCGCTGACCACACGAACGGTGTCCTGCAGCCCGAGCGATCGGATGGCGAGGAAGCCGGCCACGAGTGACCCGGCAATCGCACCAAGTGTGTTGACGGCGTTCACCACGCTGAACCTGCGCGCGACGCGCGGCTGGCCCGTGCCCGCCATGGCCAGCGCCAGCGGAAAAGCCGCGCCGAGGCCAGCGGCCGCTGGCAGCATTAGCGCGGCGGCTACCGCGTATCTCAGCAGCACCTGACGAAATCGGCCCGGCGATGCCGTAACCTGATGAGCAATCAGGCGCGGCAGATATCCGCCCGCGAGTGTGGAGGCCCAGCTCGCGGCGATCGCCGCCCAGGTGAGCGCGGCCGCCAGCCACAGAGCCGGACGTCGTGTCCGTCCGGCCACCCGCGAGCCGAGCGCGGAGCCCAGCGTGATGCCGCCGATGAACGCCGTGACGGTCGCCGAGAATGCGTAGGTTGTAGGCCCGGCGACGAGCGACACCACGCGCGTCCAGACGATTTCGCACATCAGGGCCGCGAACCCCGAAATGCCAAGCGCCACCGGAGCGAGCCATTGTCTCTCATACGATTCAGCCGGCCCACGTCTGGGGCGCGCCGGACTCCGCGGGCGCGACTGCGCGACCGCCTCGCCGGTGCCGCCGCGTACCACCATCAGGACGCCGAGAGCGGCAAGGCCACTGGCGGCGACGCCCACGAGCGTGGCACCCCTGACCCCCAGAGCGGGAATCAGGACGAACCCTGCGGCGAGGGCGCCAGCGGAAGCACCCGCGGTATTCGCCGCGTAGAGTTCACCGCCGGCGCGACCTGGATGATCGCGGGCGTCCACGAACCAGCGCACGACCATAGGGAACGTGGCGCCGATCGCCACAGCGGGAACGGTGACTACGGCCGCGCACGAGAGCACCCGGATCGCCAGGAAGAGCGCACCGCCGGCGCCATCCCGATACGAGCGGCCAAGAAGCGGCGTGACCACCTGCAATTCGTACGGCATGACGACCGCAATCAACGCGGCGAAGCACTCGAGCGAGATGTACGCATAGAGGCACTGTTGGACTGTTAAGCGCGGCGCAACCCGGCCGCCCAATACAGACCCGAGAGCAAGTCCGCCCATGAACGCCGCAACCACGGTGCTTGCAGCCGCCGTACTGTGACCCACGTACAACGTGAGGAGCCGCGTCCAGTTCACTTCATAGATGAGGGCTGCCATCCCCGAACAGGCATAGGCCGCAAGGAAAAGCGACTTCTGACGCATGTGCATGGCGAATTGCAAATTCGTGAGCGTTTCTAGGATTTCGCGATCTTGCTAGGATTGTGCGGTGCGCGATCTGGCCGTCCTTTTTCTGCATGTGCTGGCGACAGTTGCCCGACTGGCCGGCCCCGGCGGCGCGCGCTCCGTAATCGCCGAATCCGTGCTCGTCAAGCACCAACTGCTGATTCTCAATCGTTCCCGGAAACGGTCCCCCAATCTCCGCCTCTCTGATCGCGTGGTCGCCGGCGTGTGTGCGCTGCTCATGCGCCCTCGCCGTCTGATCCGTTGCGCGATCGTCCTCAAACCGTCAACGCTCTTGAGCCTTCATCGAGCTCTGATACGGCGGAAATATCGGCGGCTCTTCTCGTCCACGGTGCCGACGAAGCCGGGGCCAAAGGGCCCCACCGAGGACGTCATCGCCGCAGTCGTCGACATGAAACGGCGGAATCCGACGTGGGGTTGCCCCGGATCGCGCAACAGATCGCCCTGGCCTTCGCGATTCCCATCACCAAGGATGTGGTGCGGCGCGTTCTCGCCGTTCGGTACCGACCTGCGCCAGACTCAGCGGGGCCGTCCTGGCTCACGGTCCTCGGGCATGCGAAGGACAGTCTGTGGAGTCTCGACCTGTTTCGATGCGAATCGGCCGTCCTGCGCACGCACTGGGTGCTCGTCGTGATGGACCACTGCACGCGTCGCATCGTGGGCTGTGCCGTGCATCGCGGCGTCGTGGATGGCGTGGGTCTGCAGTCGAGTTCCTTCAGGGCTGTTTGCAGATCAATTTGGAATTCGCCACCGACACGTCCACGGTGCGTTGGAGGAGATTCCGAAGCCGGTGGTCGTAGCGCTGCTGCGGGCGGGCCGTGGTCGGCATGGAAATGATCATCGGTCCCTCACGCCGCTCAACTCCTCGCGGACGTGGGGAGCGTCCACTCGCGTGACGACAACTCGCGCGGGACCGTGCAGAATGTCCGTCGGGACAGCTCCGCTGCGAATTTAGCGATTCGCCACGTACAGCCCAGAACCCTGCTCACACGTTGGCGGTGAGCGGGAGCATCATCGGCTTTCCCGCCTCCAGCGCCATGAGAATACCGTCGAGGTTCACAGGCGCGCGGCGGAAGACTTCGTCGCCCAGCGCGGCAGAAATCGCGTTCAGCACCGCGCAGCAACCAGACGCGACCGGAGGCTC